>MGLN01000097.1 GCA_001796045.1 Caulobacterales bacterium RIFOXYB1_FULL_67_16
TCGCGGGCGAAGGCGTCGCCGACATAGTCGAAGTTCGCCTCGACATGGGCGCGCACCTCGCGCGCGGCCTCCATCATCATGGTCTGCATCCGGGCCGCGATCTCGGGGGCCGCGTCTGACTTGCGCGTGCCGCTGACCGCCGGGGCCATGATCGCCTTCTGCACCGAACGCGAGCCGCAGAAGGGGCATTCGACCAGACCGCGCGCGGCCTGGTCGTCATAGTCGGCGGACGAGCCGAACCAGGCTTCGAAACCGTGGGCCTGATCGCAGTTGAGAGCGTATCGGATCATGGGTGGTCAGGGGCTGAATCAGCGGGCGGGCAGAAAGTCGCGATCGTGGGTCAGAGCGGGCACGGCCGTTCGGGCCTTGGCCGCCGCCTCCATGTCCAGCTTGGCCGTGAGAACGCAAGGGTCGTCGTGATCCGCCTTGGCCAGAATCTCGCCCCAGGGGCCCACGACCGTCGAGCGGCCCCAGGTGCGGCGACCGTCCTCATGTAGCCCGCCCTGGGCCGGGGCCAGGACGAAGGCGCCGGCTTCTATGGCCCGCGCGCGCAGCAGCACCTCCCAATGGGCTTCTCCGGTCGGAACCGTAAAGGCGGCGGGCACGGCGATCATCGAGGCCCCGGCCTTGGCCAGCTGGCGGTGCAGGTGGGGGAAGCGGATGTCGTAGCAGATGGTCAGGCCCAGCCGCCCCCAGGGCGTGTCGGCGACCGCCGCCCCGTCGCCGGGCCGCACCGTGGCGCTTTCGCGGTATTTTTCGCCGTTGGGCAGCTCGACGTCGAAGACGTGCAGCTTGTCGTACCGGGCGACGATCCCGCCGGACGCATCGATCAGCAGCGACCGGTTGGCGGCTCGCCCGTCGCCGGCATGGCCGGACCGGACGATGGCCGAGCCGATCAGCAGCCAGATTCCCAGTTCCGCCGCCAGGCGGCGCAGGCCCAGGACGGCGACGTCGGCCTCTTCTCCCGTGATCGCGGCGTCGCGTCGGTCGCGGCGCTGTTCCAGGACATTGGTCCCCTCGGGCGTCAGGACGAATTTCGCCCCGCCGGCCGCGGCTTCGCGGATCAGGGGCTCGACGTGGGCCAGGGCCGCCTCGGCCGTCGCCGGCGTGCGGGTCTGGATCAGGGCGATGTCGAGCCCGCCGCCCATGGGATCAGGCCGCCAGAAGCGGGTCGAGCTTGCCGTCGCGGTCCAGGGCGTGGATGTCGTCCGACCCGCCGACATGGGCGCCGTCGATGAAGATCTGCGGGAAGGTCATGCGCCCGCCCGACTTCTCGACCATCTCGGCCTTCTTCTCGGGATCGTTCGAGGCGACGATCTCGGTATAATCGACCCCCTTCTTCTTCAGCAGCGCCATGGCGCTGTAGCAGTAGGGGCAGCCGGGCTTGGTGTAGATGACGACGTCAGCCAAATCAAAACTCCAGATAGGGGCGTCCCGCGCGCAAGCGGGACGGTTTGAAACTACATAGTCAGTTCACGGGCGTTTCGCACCCGTGCGATGACGGCCAGGTCGACGCTCCGCGCCCCGGCCTCGATCAGGGCCCGGGCGCAGGCCTCGCCGGTCGCGCCCGTGGTCAACACGTCGTCGATCAGAAGGATGCGCCGCCCCTTGATCCGTCGCCGCCCCGCCTCCGTCGCAGCGAAGGCCTTCCTCACGTTCAGCCGCCGACCCCGCCGGCTCTTGCCGCCCTGGCTTGCGGTATGGCTGGTTCGCACCAGGGCGTCGGGCAGATAGTCGAGCCGGGCGTGGCGGGCCAGGGGACGGGCGATCTCGGCCGCCTGGTTGAACCGTCGCGACAGCAGGCGGAGCGGATGCAGGGGCACGGGAACCACGGCGTCGGCCTCCTGGATCAGATCGGCGGCGGCGCGGCCGATCCAGCGGGCGAACAGGGAGGCGAACTGCTGCTGGTCGCCGTGCTTGAACCGCAGGATCAGCCGGCGCGAGTGGTCGTCGTAGATACAGGCCGCCCGCGCCCGCTGGAACAGATAGGGCTGGGCCAGGCAGGCGGCGCAGCGGGTCTCGGCGAAGGCGCCGCCGTCGAACTCGAAAGCCGCGCCGCAGCCGTCGCAGACCGGCGCCTCCAGAAACCGGATCCGGCTCCAGGCGTCGGGCGTCAGGCCGGCGGCGGCCGTGGCCTCCGGGCTGTCATGGGCCAGGGGCGGCAGGATCAGATCGGCCAGACTTCGCCCCAGACCGCGGCCCGCGTCGCGCAACTGACGCCCCGCCCCTTCCCAGGCGCGCCGCCAGCCCCCATCCTGCACATCCATGACCGCCTCCCCCGAAGCCCCGCCCCTGATTTTCGACGCCCGCCGCCGCGCGGCCCGTCTGGCCCGCGCCGCCGACAGGCTGGGCCAGGCCGATTTCCTGCACGTCCGGGCGGCCGAGAACGCCGCAGGCAGCCTGGAGGCCATCCTGCGCGAGTTTCCGGTCGCGGTCGACCTCTCGGCCCATTCCGGCCCCTTCGCCCAGGCCCTGGCGGCCAGCGACGCCGCCACCCGGGTGGGGACGGTGGCGACCCCGACCGCTCTGGCCGAGCGCGCCGCCCCGGGCGCCGCCGCCCTGCCGCTGGCGGACGGCTCGACCGATCTGATCGTCTCCCTGCTCAGCCTGCACTGGGCCAACGACCTGCCCGGCGCCCTGGCCCAGATCCGGCGGGCGCTGAAGCCGGACGGCCTGTTCATCGGCACCCTGTTCGGGGCGGGCACCCTGAAAGAGCTGCGTGCGGTCCTGACCCAGGCCGAACTGGAGGAGCGCGGCGGCGCCCAGGCGCGAGTCTCGCCCTTCGCCGACGGCTATGACGGGGCGGCCTTGCTGCAGCGGGCCGGTTTCGCCCTGCCGGTGTCGGACGTGGACCGGTTCACCGTCCGCTACCGCGACCTGTTCGCCCTGGTCCGCGACCTGCGCGCCATGGGCGAGACCAATGTGCTGCACGGCCCGATCCGGCCTCTCAGCCGCGCCGTGATCGCCCGCGCCGCCGCGCTTTACGCCGAACGCCACGGCGATGCCGAGGGCCGCATCCCCGCCACCTTCGAAATCATCCATCTGGCCGGCTGGAAGCCGCATGAAAGCCAGCAGAAGCCCCTGCCGCGCGGCTCGGCCAAGGTCCGGTTGGCGGACGCCCTGGGCGTGAAGGAGATGACGGGAGAGGAGACCGACCCGGTCTGATCCGAATGACGGATCAGCCCTGCAGGGCGTCGGCGATCTTCTGCATGACGTCGTTGTAGAGGGCGCCGTTGGAGCCCCCCAGAGCGCTCAAACCGCCCAGGATGGCGACGAAGATCAGGGCGACGACAAGCCCGTATTCTATGGCGGTGGCGCCGTCCTCGTCGGACAGGAACCGGGCGATGAAATCCATGGCCGGCCTCCCTGGTCGGCGGTGATCAGAGCAGGTCGCGCAGCCAGGCGACCAGGGGTTCGTCCGCCGGCGGCATGGGATAGTCCGAAAGCTTCTCCGGTCTGACCCAGGCCAGGCCGGCGTGCTCACGCGCCGTGACCACGCCGTCCCACCGTCGGCACAGATACAGTGGCATCAACAGGTGAAAGGAATCGTAAGCGTGGCTGGCGAAGACGAAGGGCGCCAGGCAGGATTCGCTGACCTCTATGCCCAGTTCCTCGCGCAGTTCGCGGATCAGGGCCGCCTCGGGCCGCTCGCCGGGCTCGACCTTGCCTCCGGGAAACTCCCACAGGCCGGCCAGCTTCTTGCCCTCAGGCCGTTTGGCGATCAGCACCCGGCCGTCGACGTCGATCAGGGCGACGGCGACGACGAGGACGGTGGGGAGCGGCGTCTCGGTCACGACCGATAGTCGCCGTTGATCTCGATATAGCCCTTGGTCAGGTCGCAAGTCCAAACCGTGGCCGAGGCCCGGCCGGCGCCGACGTCGACCGTGATGTCGATCTCGGGCTTCTTCATATAGGCGGTCATCTTGGCCTCGTCGTAGGTCGGGGACGGGGCGCCGTCGACGGCGGCCTGGTGCGGGCCGAACCTGATCGCCAGCCGGTCGCGATCGACCGGCTCCTCGGTCTTGCCCACAGCCATGACCACCCGGCCCCAGTTGGCGTCCTGGCCGGCGATGGCGGTCTTGACCAGAGGGCTGTCGGCGATGGACTTGGCCAGCTTGCGGGCCGAGGCGGGGCTGGCGGCGCCGTCCACCGTCACCTTGACGAACTTGGTCGCCCCCTCTCCGTCGCGCACCAGCTGGTGCGCCAGATCCAGCATCACCTTGTCCAGGGCGGCCGAGAAGCTCTTCAGACGCCGGTCGCCGACCCGGCCGATCCGCGGCGCGCCCGAGGTTCCGGTGGCGAACAGCAGGGCCGTGTCGTTGGTCGAGGTGTCGCCGTCCACCGTCACCGAATTGAAGGTGGTGCGCACGTGCAGGCCCAAAAGGGCCTTCAACACGTTCGGATGGATGTCGGCGTCGGTGACGATGAAGGCCAGCATGGTCGCCATGTCCGGGGCGATCATGCCCGACCCCTTGGCGATCCCGGCGATCCGGACCTTGTACCCCTCGATCTCGGCCTCCGCGTAGGAGCCCTTGGGGAAGGTGTCGGTGGTCATGATGCCGCGGCCGGCCCGCGCCCATTGCTCCGACGGATGGATGTCTGCGTCCAGACCGGCCTCGATGTCCGCCAGTTTGGACACGATTTTCTTGTCGTCCAGCACCACGCCGATCACTCCGGTCGAGGCCAGCATGACGTCGCGCTGGCGACAGCCGAACCGCTTGGCCACCTCGGAGGCGGCGCGCCGGGCCGCATCGGCGCCGGCCTTTCCGGTGAAGGCGTTGGCGCAGCCGGCGTTGACCACCAGGGCCCGCACGTCCTTGCCGCCCTCGGCCCCGCCCAGATGCTTCTTGCACCAGTCGACCGGCGCCGAGCCGATCTTGTGGCGGGTGAAGACCCCGGCGCAGCTGGTGCCGCGGGCGAAGCGGAAGACGACCAGGTCGTCGCGCTCGTGCTTGTAGAAGCCGGCGCGGGCGGTGGCGATTTCGACCCCGCCGACGGGCGGAATGGTCGGGAAGGGCACGGCCAGGGGCGAGATCGCCAGGCCGGGCTTGCCGGCCGCCGGGGCGGGCGCGGCGGCGGGCTCGGCCGGGCGGGTCGCGCGTTTCAGGGCGGTGGCGAACGGATCCAGCGCCTTTTCGAACGCCTGTTCGATCTTCTGGCCGGTCTTGGAGGGAGTCTTGGTCATGTCAGGCGGCCGGAGGAGAAGCGGAAGTCGAAGACGGCGTTGCGGGGGCGGCCGGAGGCTGGAGGGCGCCTGGCTGGGCCGAGGCGGGCTCCTCGTCCTGCCCGGCGCCTTCACCGGACAACAGGACGTCGACCTTGGCCTTGCCGCGCAGCCGCTCCAGCAACTGCCGCACGCCCTCATAGGTCAGATAGCGGACGATCTGCGGCCGGGCCTGTTCCAGGGTGGGCGGACTTTCCTTGCGGCGGTCCTCGACGCGCAGCACGGCCCAGCCGCCCTCGGTCTGGAACGGACCGACGGTCGAGCCCGCCGGCCGGTCGCGCAGGGCCCCGGCGTAGGCCTGGGGCATGACGTCCAGGGTCGAATAGCCCAGATCGCCGCCGGAGAAGCGGGTGGCCTCGTCGATGGACCGCTCCATGGCCACGGCCTCGAAACTGGCGCCCTGCCCCAGAATGCCGATCACGGCCTCGGCCTCGGCCTTGGTGCGCGACAGGATCAGCCGGACGCGGATTTCCTCCGAGGTCTTCGCCAGGCGCAGCTGCTCATTATACAGGGTCTGGACCGCCTCGTCGGAAATGGCGCCGTTGACGACGCTCTCGACCAGCATGTCCCCCAGAATTCGTTCGCGCGTGGCCTCCAGGCGTCTCTGGGCCAGGGGCGAGGCGTCCAGGCGACGGCGCTCCGCCTCCCGCGCCAGCAGCTTCTGGTCGATCACCTCGTCCAGAACCCGACGAAACAGGTCCGATGTCACGTCCAGGGGCTCGCCTTCGCCGACCAGGCCCTGGGCCACCGCCTCGCGCTTGACGTCCGAAGCCCAGATGGTCTCGGCCTGGACCCGGGCCACGGCCCGGTCGCCCGGCTCCGGCGCCGTGTCGCCCCCGCCGCCGCGCGAACAGGCGGCCGTCGCCAGCGCCAGAGTCAGGACCCCGGCGAGGAACAGGCCGGAAACGCGCGGAAAAACGGTCAAAAGGGCGCTCCGTCGAAGGCGGCCGAAAGCCCCTCGCGTTGACAGGGGTTAGGCCGGTGCTTAAGTCCCGGCTGCGCCCAAGTCGAGGGGTTTTGATCGTCTGCGCGGCCCTTCGCGCGCGCCAGTTCCGGCGCGCCGGGGCCGCCATCGGTTCGGGCCCCTCTCGCGGCGTCCGTTCCGCCGCCCCTCTCGGGATTTCCAGAGCCGCTCAGCTCGCAGACGCTCGACCGCTTACCGGATCCAATATGCTCGGCTTCGCCAAGAAACTTTTCGGCTCCTCCAACGACCGCAAGGTCAAGGCCTTCCAGGACCACGCCCAGCGCATCAATGCGCTGGAGCCCAAGTTCGCCGCCCTGTCGGACGACGAGCTGCGGATGATGACCGACGCCTTCCGCGATCGTCTGGCCAATGGCGAGGCCCTGAACAAGATCCTGCCGGAAGCCTTCGCCGTGGTGCGCGAGGCGTCGAAGCGGGTGCTGGGCCAGCGTCAGTACGACGTCCAGCTGGCGGGCGGCATGATCCTGCATGAAGGCGGGATCGCCGAAATGCGGACCGGCGAGGGCAAGACCCTGGTCGCCGTCGCCCCCGTCTACCTGAACGCGCTCGAGGGCAAGGGCGTCCACGTCATCACCGTCAACGACTATCTGGCCCGCCGCGACGCCGAGACCATGGGCCGGGTCTATCGCTTCCTGGGGCTCGAAGTCGGGGTCATCGTCAACGGCCTGTCTCAGGGCCAGCGCCAGGCCGCCTACGCCGCCGACGTCACCTACGGCACCAACAACGAGTTTGGCTTCGATTATCTGCGCGACAATCTGGTCTATGACCGGCGCGAGATGGTGCAGCGCCCGCACAACTTCGCCATCGTCGACGAGGTGGACTCCATCCTGATCGACGAGGCGCGGACGCCCCTGATCATCTCCGGCCCGACCGAGGACCGTTCGGACCTCTACAAGGTGCTGGACGCCCTGATCAAAGACCTGATCAAGGACAAGGCCACGTTCGAGCTGGACGAGAAGCAGAAGCAGGTCCTGCTGACCGAGCTGGGCTCCGAGCGTCTGGAAGAGGCCCTGGAGAAGGGCGGCCACTTCGCCCCCGACACGACCGGCCTCTATGACGCCGCCAACATCAGCCTGGTCCACCATTCGAACCAGGCCCTGCGCGCCAATACCCTGTATCAGCGCGACAAGGACTATATCATCAAGGGCGGCGAGATCGTCCTGATCGACGAATTCACCGGCCGGATGATGACCGGCCGGCGCCTGTCGGAAGGCCTGCACCAGGCCATCGAGGCCAAGGAAGACGTCAAGATCCAGCCCGAGAACCAGACCCTGGCCTCGGTGACGATCCAGAACTACTTCCGCCTCTACACCAAGCTGTCCGGCATGACCGGCACTGCCGCGACCGAGGCCCAGGAGTTCGGCGACATCTACAAGATGGACGTGCTGGAGGTGCCCACCAACCGGCCGATCCAGCGCAAGGACTATGACGACGAGGTCTATCGCACCTACGCCGAAAAGAACGCCGCCATCGCCAAACAGATCGCCGAATGCCACCTGGCGGGCCAGCCTATCCTGGTCGGCACGGTCTCGATCGAGCGGTCCGAACAGCTGTCCGAGCTGCTGCGCACCTACGAGTACAAGGTCGAGGTTTCGCGCAAGCTGAAGCCCCAGTACGAGGGCAAGGCCAAGGAGGCCGAGAAGATCGGCGACGCCGCC
>MGLN01000098.1 GCA_001796045.1 Caulobacterales bacterium RIFOXYB1_FULL_67_16
CCGATTCGACCACGCCCCAGACGGTGTACTGGCGGTCCAGGAATGTGGCGTCGTCGAAGCAGATGAAGAACTGCGAGTTGGCGCTGTTCGGATCGGCGGTGCGGGCCATGGAGCAGACGCCGCGCACATGCGGCTCGGCGGAGAATTCCTGCTTCAGGTTCGGCTTGTTGGAGCCCGAGGTGCCGGTGCCGGTCGGATCGCCGCCCTGGGCCATGAAGCCCGGGATCACGCGGTGGAAGACGACGCCGTCGTAGAAGCCTTCCTGGGCCAGTTCGGTGATGCGGGCGACGTGGTTGGGCGCCAGGTCGGGGCGCAGCTTGATGACCACGTCGCGGGCTTCGCCGTCGCCGGTGTCCAGGGTGAAGGTCAGGGTGTCGGCCATTTTCGGTCGTCCTCTCGGGGGTTGATTTGCGGCGGGACATAGCCCGCAACGTCGGTCGGGGCTATGTGGGAACGATGAGTGAAGACGAAAAGCCTCAAGACCGTCGTCGAATGGTGCGGCCGCCCACCGGCGGAACCGCCGCCGGACGCGGCATGGGCACGAAGATGAAGACCGCCGACACCAAGTCGATGTCGAGCCAGCAGTGGATCAAGCGCCAGCTGTCGGACAAGTGGTCGGAGCGGGCGCGGGCGGAAGGCTGGCGCTCGCGCGCGGCCTTCAAGCTGATCGAGATCGACGACAAATTCCGCCTGATCAAGCGCGGCTCGAAAGTCATCGACCTGGGCGCGGCTCCCGGCGGCTGGGTTCAGGTGGCTTTGAATCGAGGCGCCGGCGCCGTGGCCGGGGTGGACTTGCTGATGATCGAGCCGATACCCGGCGCGACCCTGCTGCAGGCCGACTTCACCCAGCCGGGCGTGGATCAGCAGCTGATCGAGGCCATCGGCGGGGCGCCGGATCTTGTGCTGTCGGACATGGCGCACAACACGGTCGGCCACCGCCAGACCGACCACCTGAAGATCATCGCCCTGATCGAAATCGCCGCCGACTTCGCCATCCGCACCCTTCGGCCGGGCGGCAGTTTCGTCTCGAAGAACTTCCAGGGCGGCGACGCCGGCGGGGTTCTGGCGCGCCTGCGCGAGGAGTTCGAGACAGTCAAATACGTCAAGCCGGAGTCCAGCCGTAAGGACAGCGCCGAGGTGTTTCTGGTGGCGCTGAACAAGCGGTGAGCGCGGCCTGAAACCCGCGCTTCGTCCGAAGACGGTGCAAGCGTAGCTTTATGAGCACGCTCGGCGTGCATCTGCAGTTCGGATATCGCTGTCATCAAACTCCAGCGAAGTCTTCGCCGAAGCGTTATCGCCGCGCGGTAGCCACGCCAGGGCGCAATCCGCGCCGGCAGCGGGGGCTGACATGACTTCCAATCGTTTCCTTTCCGGCGCGTCTCTCGCGACGCTGGCCCTGTTCATGATTCCGGGCGTGGCGGCCGCGCAGGACGCCGCCGTCGCCATGGCTTCGGCGGAGCCCCAGGTTTCCGAGATCGAAGAGGTCGTCGTCTTCGGCCGCGGCGAGACGCGGCAGCAGGCTTCGGTCAAGGCCGAGGCCATCGCCATAGAGGCGCCGGGCAGCAGCCCGCTGAAGGCCATCGAGCGTTTGCCGGGCGTCAGCTTCCAGTCGGCCGACGCCTTCGGGTCGTACGAATGGTCGGCGCGCATCAGCCTGCGCAGCTTCAACCAGAACCAGCTGGGCTTCACCCTGGACGGCGTGCCGCTGGGCGACATGAGCTATGGCAACCACAACGGTCTGCACATCTCGCGCGCCATCATTTCCGAAAACGTCGCCCGGGTGGACGTGGCCCAGGGGTCGGGCGCCCTGGGCACCGCCTCGAGCAGCAATCTGGGCGGCACGGTCGAGTTCACGAGCCGTATGCCGACGGAAGAGTTCGGCGTGGATGTGTCGGGGGCCTTCGGCAGCGACGACACCCTGCGCGGCTTCGTGCGCCTGGACACCGGCGCCCTTGGATCGGTCGGCACGCGCCTGTCGGTGTCGTACGCCGACCAGAGCGCCGACAAGTGGAAGGGCGAGGGCGAGCAGAAGCAGCAACAGATCAACGCCAGCTTCGTCCAGCCCATCGCCGCCGGCGAACTGCGCGGCTTCGTCAACCATTCCGAGCGTCGCGAGAACGACTACCAGGACCTGTCGCTGGACATGATCGACCGGCTGGGCCGCGACTGGGACAATATCTCGGCCAACTACGCCCTGGCGGTGCAGGTCGCCGACATCTACCGGGCCAATCCGGCCGGCGACTGCACGACCAACGCCTATCCCAGCCCGATCAAATGCGTCGACGACGCCTATTATGATGCGGCGGGTCTGCGCGACGACACCATCGGCTCCTTGACGCTGGATTATCCGGTCACCGACAGCTTCCGGATATCGCTGACCGGCTATGGGCACACGAACGAAGGCCAGGGTCTGTGGTGGACCCCCTATGTGGCCACGCCGACGGGCGCGAAGGGGCAGGGTGGTTCGGTCATCGCCGACCCGGCCCCCCTGGCCGTCCGCACCACGGAGTACGACATCGACCGCAAGGGCGCGATCGGATCGGCGACGCTGGACCTGGGCGGCCACAGCATCGAGGCCGGCTTCTGGGTCGAGGACAACGACTTCAACCAGGCCCGCCGCTACTACGGTCTGAGCCGCAGCGGCGACGGCGGCCGCGACTCGCTGGACTTCCTGGAAAACCCGTTTGCGACCGAGTGGGAGTACAACTTCAACACCCAGACGACCAATCTGTATCTGCAGGACACCTGGTCGATCACCGACGCCCTGACCGTCAACGCCGGCTTCAAGTCGCTGACCGTCGAAAACGAAGCCAGCACCGTCGTCGGCGCCAACAAGACCGGATCGATCAAGGCGGAAGACAACTTCCTGCCGCAGGTCGGGGTCAGCTATGATCTGAACGCCGATCATCAGCTGTTCGCCTCCTATGCGGAGAACATGCGCGCCTTAGAATCCTCGAATACGGGCGGACCCTTCTCGGCCTCGGCGGCGGGCTTCGCGGCCCTGAAGAACACGCTCGAGCCGGAAAGCTCGCGCACCATCGAGGCCGGCTGGCGCTTCCGCTTCGACGGCGGGCTGCAGGGCTCGGTCGCGGCCTATGACGTGGAGTTCGAGAACCGTCTGCTGACCGTCGCCCTGGGCGCGCCGATCCTGGGCCTGGGCAACGGCATCCAGAACGTCGGCTCGGTCAAGAGCCGGGGCTTCGAAGCCGCCGCCCTCTGGGCCTTTGCGCCCGACTGGTCGGCCTTCGGCTCCTACAGCTACAACGACTCGACCTATGAGGACGACGTCCGCGACGGCGCCGGCGTGCTCGTCGCCGCGACCGCCGGAAAGCGGGTCGTGGCGACGCCGGAAAACCTGTTCCGGGCCGAACTGTCCTATGACAACGGCGCCGTCTTCGGAACCTTGGCGGCCGCCTATACGGGCGAGCGCTTCTCCAGCTACCTGAACGACGAAAGCGCCGACGCCTACACGACGGTCGAACTGACCGCCGGTTACCGGTTCGACGGCACGGGCGGCTGGCTGGACGGAACGGAAGTTCAGATCAACGTCACCAACCTGACGGACGAGGACTATATCTCGACCGTCGGCTCGGGCGGGTTCCAGAATACGGCGGGTCGCCAGACCTTCCTGCCGGGCGCGCCGCGTCAGGTCTTCGCCAGCCTTCGCCGCCGCTTCTGATGGGGAAGGGGGTGCGTCCCCGGACGCATCCCCGCCCTGTCGTGCAGACGGTCGACGCCGCTCCAGCCCTCAGGCCGTCGCAGGACTGCGGGCGGCGCGGCGTTCTTCCATTCGCGACCAGATACGGTCGTGCAGGGTGAAGAAGACCGTCTGGACCAGGGGCTCGATGACGCCGATGGCCAGGGCGGCGCGGATGTCTTGGGTCAGGGCGAAGGCCACGAGGACCGCGACCGTGAAGTGCATGACGCCGTAGGTCACGGTCTTGACCGCCACCTGTTTCAGCGACCGGGGCAGGGCGTGGCTGTGGCCATGGCCGTGGTTGTCGTGGACGCGGGCCTGTTCCTCGGGCGACATGATGTCGAGGCGGGCGGTGAAGGCCTCGGCCGCCTCTTCGATGTTCGACGCCATGCGGCGACGTTCGATCCGATGCCAGACGCGATCGTGGATCGAATAGGCGATGGTCTGGAAGAAGGGCTCGACCATGCCGACGGCCAGGGCGATGCGCCAGTCGCGCGTGATGGCGAAGGCCACCAGAATGGCCACCACGAGGTGCATGGCCCCGTAGCTGGCGATCTTCAGAGCCAGTTTTCGCGCTGTGCTGAGGATGACGCCGACCATGGTGCAAGAATGGTCTTTGGCCGTCCGGGTTGCAAACCAATAAATTCTATCGGGTCCATAAGCCGCAAGCCCCTTGCCGTAGCCCCCCGCACCCCGCTATAGGCGGCCCGCAAAACGGAGACTCCCCTATGGAGATACGCGAAGGACTTACCTTCGACGATGTTTTGCTGGAACCCGGCCCGTCCGAGTTCATGCCGGCGATGGTCGATGTCTCGACCCAGCTGACGCGCGACATCAAACTGAACATACCTCTGCTGTCGTCCGCCATGGACACGGTGACGGAAAGCCGCCTGGCCATCGCGATGGCCCAGTCCGGCGGCCTGGGCGTGCTTCACCGCAACATGACCATCGAGGAGCAGGCCGATCAGGTCCGCGCCGTGAAACGCTATGAGAGCGGGATGGTGGTCAATCCGGTGACGGTGACCCCCGCGACCACCCTCGGCGAGGTGCGCGAGATCGTCGAGCGCAAAAAGATCACCGGCTTCCCCGTCGTCGATCCCGCCACCGGCAAGCTGGTCGGCATGCTGACCCACCGAGACATGCGGTTCGAGAGCGACCCCAATGTTACGGCCGCCTCGCTGATGACCACCGGCGACCTGATCACGGTGCGCGAGGGCGCCAGCCGGGACGAGGCGCGTGAACTGCTGCGCACCCGCAAGATCGAGCGGGTCATCGTGGTGGACGAGGATTATCGGGCTGTAGGCCTGATCACCATGAAGGACATCGAGAAGGCCCAGGCCTTCCCGAACGCCGCCAAGGACGAGCAGGGACGCCTGCTGGTCGGCGCCGCCTCGACGGTCGGCGACGCCGGCTTCGAGCGGGCCATGGCCCTTGCTGAAGCCGGATGCGACGTCGTCGTGATCGACACCGCCCACGGCCACTCGGCCTCGGTCGGCCAGGTGGTCGAGCGGATCAAGCGCGAGAACAACCGCATCCAGATCATTGCCGGCAATGTCGCGACCTACGACGCGACGCGGGCCCTGATCGACGCGGGCGCCGATGCGGTGAAGGTCGGGATCGGTCCCGGCTCCATCTGCACCACCCGGATCGTCGCCGGCGTGGGCGTGCCCCAGCTGACGGCCGTGATGGACGCCGCGCGGGCCGCCAGGGGCACGGGCGCCTCGGTGATCGCCGACGGCGGAATCAAGTACTCGGGCGATCTGGCCAAGGCCATCGCGGCCGGCGCGAACGTGGCCATGATGGGCTCGATGTTCGCCGGCACCGACGAGAGCCCCGGCGAGGTCTTCCTGTACCAGGGCCGGTCCTACAAGTCGTACCGCGGCATGGGTTCGGTCGGCGCCATGGCGCGCGGCTCGGCCGACCGCTATTTCCAGAAGGAAGTCTCGTCCGAGAAGCTGGTGCCCGAAGGCATCGAGGGCCAGACGCCTTACAAGGGGCCGATCAGCCCGGTCCTGCACCAGCTCGTCGGGGGGCTTCGCGCCTCCATGGGCTATGTCGGCGCCGGCACCATCGCCGACTTCCAAGAGCGCGCCCGCTTCGTGCGCATCACCGGCGCGGGCCTGCGGGAGAGCCACGTCCACGACGTGATGATCACGCGCGAGGCGCCGAACTACAGACAGGGGTAAGGCCATGACGACCGAACTGACCTATTTGGCCCTGACGCTCATCCTGGCCCTGGTCCACATTCTGGCGCCGGCCCTGGGGCGGACGGCGCAGTTCGGTCTGGCCTGGAACGCCGGCGCACGCGATACGCCGGTCGGGCCGTCCCGCCCGGTGGTGGGGCGCCTGGAGCGGGCGCAGTCGAACCTGTTCGAGACCCTGCCCCTGTTCATCGGCGCGGTGCTGATCGCATATGTGGTCGAGGCCTCCGGACCCCTGACGCTGTGGGGGACGACCCTCTATTTCTGGGGTCGCGTCGTCTATTTGCCGCTCTACGCCCTTGGCGTTCCCTATATCCGGTCGCTGGTCTGGCTGGTCTCGATCGTGGGACTGGTCATGGTGCTGGCGTCGCTGTTTCTTCTGAAAGCCTAGATTGACCCCAGCCGCACGTCTCGCCGCCGCCGCCTCCGTCCTGGACGCCATCGCCCAGGGCCGCCAGCCGGCGGAAACCGTCCTGAAAGCCTGGGGGGCCGCCAACCGATACGCCGGGTCCAAGGACCGGCGCGCCATCGCCGACCGCGTCTACAAGGTGCTGCGGGCGCGCGGCCGCCTGTCCTGGATCATGGGCGGGCGTGAGGACGGCCGGGCCCTGGTG
The DNA here is from genome assembly GCA_001796045.1 of Caulobacterales bacterium RIFOXYB1_FULL_67_16. Classification (GTDB taxonomy): domain Bacteria; phylum Pseudomonadota; class Alphaproteobacteria; order Caulobacterales; family Caulobacteraceae; genus Brevundimonas. The sequence continues at coordinate 6,513 of MGLN01000098.1, forward strand.
ATCGGGTCTCTGCACGCCATCGACGGCCTGCCGCTGGAAGAGATCGAGGCCCTGCACGTGGGCGACGGCTACGGGCCGCGCCCCCTGTCGAAACAGGAGCGCTCCCGGATCACGGCGGGGGAGGGCGAACTTCCCGGCTGGGTCGCCGCCGGCCTGCCCGAGTTCGTGGTCGAGGATTTCAAGGCGACCTTCGGCGAGCGCTGGGCGGAAGAGGCCCATGCCCTGATGGCGCCGCGCGCGCCGATCGACCTGCGGGTCAATGACGCGGCGGCCACGGCGGACGCGGTCGAGGCCGAGCTGCGTGACGCCGGTCTGGCGGTCTCGCGCACCCCCTGGTCGGCCCTGGGTCTGCGTCTGCCGTCCGAGCCGCCGCCCAATATCCAGGCGCTGGAGGGGTTCAAGTCCGGCAAGTTCGAGATCCAGGACGAGGGCAGTCAGGTCGTCTGCTGGCTGGCCGGGGCGCAACCCGGCGCGATGGTTGTGGACTATTGCGCAGGCGGCGGCGGCAAGACCCTGGGTCTGGCCCAGGCCATGAAGGGGCAGGGGAGGTTGACGGCCTCCGACGTGGTCAACAAGCGGCTGGAGAATATACGACCCCGCCTGCAACGCGCGGGCGTCGAGGCCGAGCTGGTGCTGATCGGCCAGAACGGCGGGGGGCTGGAGGCGCTGAACGGCCAGGCCGATCTGGTCTTCGTCGACGCCCCCTGTTCGGGCTCGGGCACCTGGCGGCGTCGGCCCGAGGACGCCTGGCGTCTGACGGCGGACGAGGTCGAGAAACTGCACGCCGTTCAGGTCCGTATCCTGAGCCAGGCGACCAAGCTGGTGAAACCGGGCGGGCGTCTGGTCTATGTCACCTGTTCGATGCTGGCGCGCGAGAACGAGGCCAGCGCCGACGCTTTCGAGGCCGCCCATCCCGAGTTCAAACCGGTCCCGGTCGCCGACCTGCTGGGCGCGCCTCAACTGACCGACGCCGCCCGGACCAGGTTCGCTGAACTGGCGTCCGGCGCGCGGCTGCGGCTGTCGCCGGCCTCGGCCGACACCGACGGCTTCTTCGCCGCCGTCTATCAGCGGGCCGCCTGATGGGGGCGGCGCCGGTTCGGCACGGCGAGATTTCGGTCCTCTACGTCATGGCCGCGCCCGCCGAATACGGCGACTGTCTGCGCGCCCGCATCCAGCCCCTGATGACCGGCGTCGGCCCGGTGGAGGCCGCCGTGGCCCTGACCGCCGCCCTGGCCCGGCTGGAGGCGGCGGGCGATCTGCCGGATCTGATCGTCTCCCTGGGGTCGTGCGGCTCGCGGGTGCTGGAGCACGCCGCCGTCTATCAGGCTTCCTCGGTCGCCTATCGCGACATGGACGCCAGCCCTCTGGGCTTTCGCAAGGGGGTGACCCCGCTGCTGGACCAGCCTGCGGTCCTGCCCCTGCGGTGTCCCGTCCCGGGGCTGCCGACCGCCAGGCTGTCGACCGGCGCCAACGTCGTCTCCGGCGCCGCCTATGACGCCATCGACGCCGAGATGGTGGATATGGAGACCTGGGCCCTGGTCCGGTCGGCCCAGACCTTCGGCCTTCCTCTGGTCGCCCTGCGCGGCGTGTCGGACGGCCGGACCGAGCTGAAGGCGCTCGAGGACTGGACCTCCACCCTTTGCCATGTGGACGAGAACCTGGCCGCCGCCCTGGACCGTCTGATCGCCGTGCTGGAGGCCGAGGGCCTCGCCGCCCTTGAAATCCCGGCCGCACAAGGCCAAGACCCCGCGCAACTCTCCCCGGATTCGATCACGCCATGACCACGCCGCACGACCACCAGAAGGTCCTCATCGTCGACTTCGGCAGCCAGGTGACCCAGTTGATCGCCCGCCGCCTGCGCGAGGCCAGCGTCTATTGCGAGATCCATCCGTTCCAGAAGGCCGAGGCGGCCCTGGCGGGGATGAACCCGGCGGCCATCATCCTGTCGGGCGGGCCCGAGAGCGTCCACGAAGAAGGCAGCCCCCGCGCGCCCCAGGCCGTGTTCGAGGCCGGGGTGCCGGTCCTGGGCATCTGCTACGGCGAAATGACCCTGTGCGAACAGCTGGGCGGCAAGGTCGAGGGCGGCCATACGCGCGAGTTCGGCCGCGCCGCCATCACGGTCCAGAAGGACTCCCCCTTGCTGGCTGGCCTGGCGCCGGTGGGCGAGGACGAGGAAGTCTGGATGAGCCACGGCGACAAGATCGTCGCCATCCCCGAAGGCTTCGACGTGGTGGCCACGTCCGAAGGCTCCCCGTACGCAGTGATCGCCGACGAGACCCGCCGCTTCTACGGCGTCCAGTTCCACCCCGAGGTGATGCACACCCCGCGCGGCCACCAGATGCTGAAGAACTTCACCCACGGCATCGCCGGGCTGAAGGGCGACTGGACCATGGCCGCCTATCGCGACGAGAAGATCGCCCAGATCCGCGAACAGGTCGGCGACGCAAAGGTGATCTGCGGCCTGTCGGGCGGGGTGGATTCCTCGGTCGCGGCCGTCCTGATCCATGAGGCGATCGGCGACCAGCTGACCTGCGTCTTCGTCGACACCGGCCTGCTGCGCAAGGACGAGGCGAAACAGGTCACCACCCTGTTCCGCGAGCACTACAACATCCCGCTGATCCACGTGGATGCGTCGAAGGAGTTCCTGGGCGAGCTGGCCGGGATCTCCGACCCCGAGACCAAGCGCAAGACCATCGGCCGCCTGTTCATCGAGGTGTTCGACCGCGAGTCCGCCAAGATCGAGGGCGCGGAGTTCCTGGCCCAGGGCACCCTCTATCCCGACGTGATCGAGAGCGTCTCCTCGTCCAGCGGCAAGGCCCACGTCATCAAGAGCCACCACAATGTCGGCGGCCTGCCCGACTATATGAAGCTCAAACTCGTCGAACCCCTGCGCGAACTGTTCAAGGACGAGGTCCGGGCCCTGGGCCGTGAACTGGGCCTGAGCGACGCTTTCGTGGGCCGCCATCCCTTCCCCGGACCGGGCCTGGCCATCCGCATCCCCGGCGAGATCACGCCCGAGGCCGTCGAGACCCTGCAACAGGCCGACGCCATCTATCTGGAGGAGATCCGCAAGGCGGGTCTGTACGACCAGATCTGGCAGGCCTTCGCCGTCCTGCTGCCGGTCAAGACCGTCGGCGTCATGGGCGACGCGCGAACCTATGAAAAGGTGCTGGCCCTCCGAGCCGTCTCCTCCACCGACGGCATGACCGCCGACTTCTACCAGTTCCCCTGGGACGTCCTGGCCAAGACGGCGACCCGCATCATCAACGAGGTCCGGGGCGTGAACCGCGTGGTCTACGACGTGACGTCCAAGCCGCCGGGGACGATCGAGTGGGAATAATTCGGGCCCTTCGGGAGCTTTCGAGAACGCTTCCGATTTGATCCGTAAGGCACTGACGTAAAAGTGAATTCTGTCGAGACCCTTCGAAGCCTTTCGGAGGGTCTTTTTTTCGTGATGCCGACCTGTCTGACGGTATCGCGTCCCGTTGCTCCCATGGAAACCGGCTCATACCGTCAGGACCACGGCGAGCCGATGACGGTATTCTTTTCGCACAGGGTGCTGGAAAGATTGAGAAATATCGACCTCGAACCCCCGAATTCCGACCCTGTCCGGTGCGAGGAGATTTTACCGTGCTTACCGACGCCGCCCTGAAGAATTTGAAACCAAAATCAAAGCCTTACAAGAGTACCGACAGGGACGGCTTGTACGCCTACATCTCGCCGGGCGGCGCGATCTCGTTCCGCTACGACTATCGCTTCAACGGCCGGCGGGAGACGCTGACGCTTGGCCGATACGGTCGGGGTGGTCTGAGCTTGTCGCAGGCTCGGGAGCGCCTGTTCGAGGTCAAGCGGACCATCGCGGAGGGCGTCTCGCCCGCTCTGGAGAAGCAGCGCGCCAAGCGTCGTCTGAAAGAGGCGCGCAGCTTCGAGCATGTCGCCCAGCGCTGGATGGACACCGCCCCGATGGCGGACAGCACGCGGAACATGCGCCGGTCGATCTTCAATCGCGAGGTGCTGCCGCAGTGGCGAAACCGCCTGCTCAGCGAGATCACCCCGGACGACATCCGGGCCCACTGCAAGACCATCGTCGATCGCGGCGCGCCGGCGACGGCGATCCACGTCCGCGATATCGTCAAACAGATCTACGCCTGGGCCATCCTGCACGGCGAGAAGATCGACAATCCGGCGGACGGCGTCGGGCCTGCATCGATCGCGACCTTCCGGCCGCGCGACCGCAGTCTGTCGCCCAGCGAGATCCGCATCATGCTCGGCCTCCTCGGTGAGGTGGCGACCCTGCCGACGATCCGCCTCGGGCTGAAGTTTATCCTGCTCAGCATGGTGCGAAAGAGCGAGCTGCAGGACGGCGTCTGGCCGGAGGTGGATTTCGAGAACGCCGTCTGGTCGATCCCCGCGGCGCGGATGAAACGCTCCCGGCCCCACAACGTCTATCTGTCGACCCAGATGCTCGACATCCTGATCGCCCTGAAGACCTGCGCGGGGAACTCCAGATACATCCTGCCGTCGCGCTACGACGCGGACGCGCCGATGTCGCGGGCGACCTTCAATCGCGTGACCTCCGCCATCGCCGAGTTGGCGAAGAAGCGAGGACTGCCTCTGGAGCCGTTCACAGTGCACGACCTGCGGCGGACGGCCTCGACACTGCTGCACGAAATGGGCTTCAACTCCGACTGGATCGAGAAAGGCCTGGCCCACGAGGAACGGTCGTCCCGGGGCGTGTACAACAAGGCGGAGTTCGAAATGCAGCGGCGGCACATGGCGCAGCAGTGGTCGGACGCGGTCGAGGCGTGGGAGGCCGGGCGGACGTTCACGCCGGTGCTCAGTGTGCCGGAGGGAGAGGGGCCTCGCTTCGATCCGAAGTTCTGACCGGTCGGCTGACGCGCCGGCGGACGTCGGGCGGGGGCGCGCGCCGGATCGGCTGGTTACGGCGCCGCTCCAGCCAGGCCTCGACCTCGGCCAGGTCCCAGACCACGCAGCGGGGCGTCAGGAGGAACCGCTTCGGGAATTCGCCGCGGCGCTCCATCTCCCAGATGGTGCTGTCGGCGAGCGGCACCATCTGGTGCAGTTCGGGCTTCTTGATCGTGCGCCGCAGGGGCGGGGTGGTCTGGGCCATCGTAATCTCCGCTTTGCTGCGAAGAATCGAACTCGAAAGAGTCCGACGGGCCTAGCCGTACCCTCTCCACCGTAGGCTTGCGCAACTCCCGGGACACGCGACTTGAATATTTCCATAATTCGACTAATATGGAATAATGGAAACCGAAGCTTCGATTC
>MGLN01000099.1:0-2428 GCA_001796045.1 Caulobacterales bacterium RIFOXYB1_FULL_67_16
CTGACCGGCCTCTTGCCAACCCCACCAACCCCAGTTCAGATCAGCAAAGGACTCTCGTTATGGCTGGATGAGAAACGGGGGTCACGTCACTGTCGATACAGCCTGTCGGTCAATGGCGACAATGTGTCGGAATCGTTTGAGAGCCGCCCTTTTTTTGTTACCAAGCCGTCATGTTCGCGCCTGTTCCTTCAGCTGCGAAATTTCGTTTTGGGGGTTTTTTACATGACTGCAAACCGCAGAGTGCTTTTCGGCACAACCGTTCTGGCTGGTCTTCTAGCCGTTGCAGCGCCGAGCTTCGCGCAAACCGCTTCTCCATCGGACGCTCAGACTGGAAACGGTGAGATCGATGTGGTCGGTGAGATCGTCGTTACAGGGTCACGGATCCGTCGTGATCCCATTAACGCGCCCAGCCCCATCATCGTCGTAGGCCGCGAACAGCTGCTGGAGACCGGTCTACCCACTGTCATTGACTATTTGGCAACCATCCCCGCCCTGTCGAACTCCCTCGTGCCGTCTGACACGACCGGTTCGCTGAACCTGGGTGGTTTGTCAGCCGCCAACCTGCGATCGTTGGGTACGAGCCGGGTCCTGACGCTGATTGACGGCCGTCGCCAAGTCGGCTCGCAAGTCGGCCAGATGCTCGTGGACGTCGACACCATTCCGCGCTTGCTGATCGAGAATATCGAAATCATCACCGGCGGGGCCTCATCCGTTTACGGCGCTGACGCCGTCTCTGGTGTGCTGAACTACACGCTGCGCAAGGACTTCGAAGGTCTGGAGATCGACGCGAACATCGGCCAGATCGCGGGTGACAGCTCGGATGCGCCGCTGACGCGGCGAATTTCGATCCTCGGCGGTAAGAATCTGCTCGACGACCGTCTAAATGTGTACGGGTTTGGCGAGTACGAGCGGATCAACGAAATCGTCGGTTCAGATATCGCGTGGTTGGCCGACGGCCGTCAGGTTGTCGGCGTCGATGCGGATCCGACATCGACGACCTTCGGGTTGCCTTCGGACGGCATCGTTGACCAAGCGCTATTTTACGATGCCCGGTATGTCGGCCGTCCGCGCTGGGGTGTCACCGTCGTTGCAAACAGCCAGCAACCCAGCAACTTAACCAACCCTAACGTACCGCTCGCGAACTGCACCAGCTTCACGTCGGCAAACTGCTATTCCATTGATCCCGCCAAAACCTACTGGTACGAAGGCGGAAATGCTCGCTTGATCAATCTGGGAACGCGGATCGGCAACACGGGCATCAACCGTCCATACAACATCGGCGGCGATGGCGACAACGCCAACACAAGCTTCTCCGGTTTCAGCCGCACGCCAGAATCCGAGTCAGCTCGCTTTCAGGTAGGAGCCAACTTCAAAGTAAGCGACAACATCACGGCTTACGTCGAAGCCAAGTATGTGGATGAGCAATCCTATCTAGTCACGCAGCCTAGCTTCTTCGACGTCTACATCTCCAACACCTATTCGGCTCAGGCAGTTCAGCCGATCTTGGGCTCGTCATCGTTCGCCACGCGTATCGACGACAACGCCTACCTGCCGGCTATCGTTCGCGCCGCCCTGCAGAACAACCAGGTTGCCACCTATGGCACTCCGACGGCAACCGCGCCCGGCGCGGTGACGGGCACGGTGACGCGCAATTACGCTCGCCACGCCGCCTTCGGCATTGATCGGTCGCAGGAAAACGAACGTCAACTGCAACGCTACGTCGCCGCTCTCCATGGGTCATACGATAACGTCGGCTTTATCAAGTCGATGGACTGGGATCTGTCCTATACCTACGGCAAGATGGAGAACTATAACCAAGAAAACGGCATGGACATTCTGCGGACCTCGCTCGCGCTGGATGCCGTCGTGGACACCCTCGGTCAGGTGAACGGTCAAAGCGGTCAAATCGTCTGCCGTGCTCAACTCTTGGCTGCGCAGGGGCGTCCGGTCGCCAACTATAACCCGAACGACACTCGGGCCACCTTCGCCGCTACGGACCCTGAAGTTAGGGACTGCAAGCCTCTGAACGTATTCGGTGACGGCAATCAGTCCGCAGAAGCCATCGAATATATCAGCGCTTCGATCTTCCTAGACGAGAAAAATGAGCAGCATAATTTCGTCGCCTCGACCTCGGGCCTGCTCTGGGATGTCCTAGGTGCAGGTCCCTTGGGCTATGCAGTTGGTTACGAGTATCGTAAGGAAAGCGCCGAAGGCCTAGGCCGTTCGTCCTCGACCAACGGCCGCTATTTGCAGCTTAATACTGGCGGCGACTTCCTGCCGTCTGAATATGACACGAATGAAGGATTCGCGGAGCTCTCGATTCCGCTCCTGCAAGACAGCCCTCTGGGCGAGTTTGCTGAACTCAGCGGTTCTTACCGCTACTTCGACTACTCAAATGCAGGCTCCGGGGACGTCTACGGCATCAACC
>MGLN01000099.1:2441-12322 GCA_001796045.1 Caulobacterales bacterium RIFOXYB1_FULL_67_16
CGCCGCTTAACCAGACTTTTGCGAACAGTTTTGTCGATCCCTGCGACACGCGCCAGATCACCTCATCGGCCCGTACCGCCGAGGAGCGCACCAACCGGATCGCCAACTGCACCGCGCTGGCCGCCGCGCGAGGTCTGACCTACGACTTCGCTGGCACCACGGCTTCCACCACCGACGACTATCTGCCGACCTACTCGTCGGGTATAGCGGGGGTGAACGGCGGCAACCCCGAGTTGACGCCGGAAACCTCGACTTCGTTCACCTTCTCGACCGTCCTGCAGCCACGGTTCATTCCGAACTTCTCTGCTGTACTCGACTACTATGAAATCGAGATCGATGACGTTATCCAGTCGGTGTCAGCCCAAGTGCTGGCCAATCAGTGCGTGGATGGTCCGACGCTAAACACCTTCGCGTGCGGCAACATCTTCCGTTCCAATCCCAATACGGGCGACGTGTTTGACGTCTTCAAGGTGGGAGCGCCTTCCGGTGATCCGATCGGTGGCTTCATCGCCGCGCCCCAGAACTACGCCAAGCGTGAAGTGAGCGGTTTGGACTTTAAGCTTCGCTACGGCATTGATACGGCGGATACCTTTGGGCGCGATTTCGGTAAGCTCTCAGTTGATGTGGGTGGTTCTTACCTGATCACTCAGAAGAACTTCACCGATATAACAAACCCGGCGTACTATACGGAATCCGCTAGCTATCTTTACTACCCGCGAGTTCGCTTCACGACGCGCGTAACATGGCAGCCGACCGATGTTCTTTCTATGACGTGGACGACGGATTGGCAGTCAGCGCAAAACATAACCAAGCTGCGGGACTTCGTTTCCGGCGGAAACACGGACAGCCGTCCGTTGGATACGCTCGACACCGGAAACTTTGCTCGGAACGACTTCGCAGTTCGCTATCAGGTCCGTGAAGATCTGCTTCTAAGGGCTGGTGTGACGAACATCTTCGACAAGTCACAAGCTCCTTGGCTGGGATCGACGCTGTACAGCAATTTCGATCCGTATGGTCGCCGCTTCTACGTCGGTCTGGCGTATACGGCCTTCTAGAAGAGCGACTGTTTGACGTGTTGGGGGGCGGCTCCTTTGGGCCGCCCCTTAACCAATTGTGCTCGCAATTCTGCAGCGACGCATCACCTTTATGCTGTCCCGACGCCCGACTCACATTATCGCCGTAACCTTCTCTTAACCCTCGTGGCGCAAACATTAACGCGCTCATAACCAAGGTGATTCGGCGGGGTATTCGCCTTGGTGCGAAGGGCAGGGTCGGAAGGTCGGAAAAACATGTCGCTCTCGTTGGTCAAGCCGCAACACACTGAACTGAAGCCCCGGATCGTCGTGTTCGGCGTCGGCGGCGCCGGCGGAAACGCCGTGAACAATATGATCGACGCCGGCCTTGAAGGGGTCGAGTTCGTCGTGGCCAACACCGACGCCCAGCACCTGTCGTTCGCCAAGACCGATCGTCGCATCCAGCTGGGCGAGACCATCACCCAGGGCCTGGGCGCCGGCGCCCATCCGGAAGTCGGCATGAACGCGGCCGAGGAATCCGCCGACGAGATTCATCAGCACCTCGAAGGCGCCCATATGGTGTTCATCACCTGCGGCATGGGCGGCGGCACCGGCACGGGCGCTGCGCCCGTCATCGCCAAGTGCGCGCGCGACCGCGGCATCCTGACCGTCGGCGTCGTGACCAAGCCCTTCACCTTCGAAGGCCGTCATCGCATGCGGCTGGCCGAGGCGGGCGTCGCCGAGCTGCAGCGCTATGTCGACACCCTGATCGTCATTCCGAACCAGAACCTGTTCCGCGTCGCCAACGAACGCACCACCTTCGCCGACGCCTTCGGCATGGCCGACCAGGTTCTGCACTCGGGCGTGCGCTCGATCACCGACCTGATGATCCTGCCGGGCCTGATCAACCTGGACTTCGCCGACGTCCGGGCCGTCATGTCTGAAATGGGCAAGGCGATGATGGGCACCGGCGAGGCCTCGGGCGACGACCGCGCCCTGCTGGCGGCCCAGAACGCCATCGCCAACCCGCTGCTGGACGAAACCAGCCTGAAGGGCGCCAAGGCCGTGCTGGTGAACATCACCGGGGGTCTGGATATGACCCTGCTGGAGGTCGACGAGGCCGCCAACGCCATTTCGGCGGAAGTGGACGGCGACGCCAACATCATCTTCGGCGCCGCCTTCGACCCGGCGCTGGACGGTAAGATCCGCGTCTCGGTGGTGGCCACCGGCATGGACGAGGGCGGCGTTCAGCGCGCCGAGCCGACCGCCCCTGCTTCGACCGTCGCCGACCACAGCGCCCGCCGCTCGGCCGGTGGCCTCTATGGAACCCAGGCCTCGCGCGCCGCGCCGGAGCCCGCCCGCGAGACCTATCGCGAACCCGTCCGCGCCGAGCGCGCGCCGGAGCCGCGCTTTGAAACCCGGAGCGAGCCCCGGATCGATCCGGCCCCTGTCGTTCCCAGCTTTCAGGCCCCCGCCGCGCCGGAAACCCGTCCCGAGCCGGTGATCCGGGTCGCCGAACCTGCGCCCCGCACCCTGGATCCGATCGTAGATCCGTGGGTGGAGGAATATGAGACCAGCCGGACCCCGGCCGCTCAATCGGCTCCGGCCCCCGCTCCCTCGCGCGCGCCTGAGCCTCAGGGCGACCTGTACGCCGCCCGCTCGCCCGAGCCCGCCGCCGACGACTATGACGATCGCGACCATCGTCGCAGCGGATGGAGCCTGTTCGGCCGGGGAAAGCGCGCCCAGCCTCAGCCCGAGCCGACCTACAGCCCCCGTCCGACCGCCCAGATGCGGACGGCGGACCAGCCCCAGACCCAGGCGCAGCCGACCGTCGGTGAAGCGGACGACGATCTGGAGATTCCTTCTTTTCTCCGCCGGCTCGCCAACTGACCGACTGAAATTCTGAAGATCGCGCCCCGGAGCCCAGGCTCCGGGGCGTTTCTTTTGATCTGTCCCGGAACGAAACAATCCGAAACCCGACTTTCATTTCGAGCTTGAGCCCCCCGCGCTAGACCCGATGCGAGGCGTAATCCGCTTGGGCGGAGCGCACAGGTTGAAGCGAGTTTCAGTTTGTCGGTCAGGAACGACCATCACGAGCGCACCATCGTCGCCCCGGCCATCATCGCCGGGGTCGGGGTGCACACCGGCCGCCGCGTGCGGCTGGCGGTTCGCCCTGCGGCTGCGGGGACGGGCATCGTCTTTGTACGCACCGACGTGACGGATCGCGACAACCGCATCCCGGTTTCGGGCGAGGCCGTGGTGGACGCCCGGCTGAACACCATGATCGAGAACGACGCCGGCGTGCGGCTGTCGACCATCGAACATCTGATGGCGGCCTTCTGCGCTCTGGGCGTGTCGAACGCCGTGGTCGAGGTGGATGGGCCGGAACTGCCGATCCTGGACGGGTCGGCGCTGGAGTTCGTGCAGTTGCTGGATCGGGCGGGCTTCCGGCCCCAGGCGCAGCCGCAGCGCTATATCGAGATCCTGGAGACGGTCCACATCACCGACGGCGACAAGCACGCCGCCCTTCTGCCGTGCGACCGTTACGAGATGCGGTTCGAGATTGACTTTCCCTCGGCCGTCATCGGCAACCAGGTGATCGATTTCGTTGTGGACGAGGCGACCTTCCGCAAGGAAATCATGGCCTGTCGCACCTTCGGTTTCGCCCATGAGGTCGAGGCCCTGCGTCAGGCGGGTCTGGCCCGCGGCGGCTCGCTGGAGAACGCCGTGGTCATCGACGGCGATGAGATCCTGAACCCCGGCGGTCTGCGCATGGAACGTGAGTTCGTGCGGCACAAGGCGCTGGACGCGATCGGCGACCTGTATGTCCTGGGCGCGCCCCTGTTGGGCCGCTACGAGGGCTACAAGGCCGGTCATGCGGTCAACAACAAGCTAGTGCGCGCGCTGCTGGCTGCGCCGCATGCGTGGCGGGAAGTGACCCGGGTGCCGGAGCTGGCTCAGGCCGGCTAAGGCTTAAGCCCCGATCACGCTGATCAGCCGGCCGAAATCCGGCTCGCCCAGCTGGAAGGCGCGGCGGTTGGAGTAGAAGCGGTCCGCATCGACGCAGGTGTCGTGGCCCGTCCAGACGGCCTGGCCGACGCCGGCCTGCTGCAGGCGCCACAGGACGAAGCCGGGCAGGTCGAACTGGCGCTTGTCGTAGGTCTCGCCTTCACGAAAAAAGCGTTCGCTGCCGGGGTCGTGATGGGCGAACCGCTCCTGGAAATCGACGCCGACCTCGTAGCTGGGCTGGGCGATGCAGGGGCCGACGACGGCCAGGATGCGGCGTTGATCGGCGCCCAGGGCCTCCATGGCCGAGACGGCGGAATGCACCACCCCGCCCAGGGCGCCCTTCCAGCCGGCGTGGACGGCGGCGACGATCCGGGTCTCGGGATCCGCCATCAGCACGGGGGCGCAGTCGGCGGTGAGGACCGAGCACAACAGATCGGGCTCGGCCGAGACGACGGCGTCGCCCTCGGGCCTGTCGCCCCGCCACGGCCCCTCGGCGACGCGGGCGACGGCCGAATGGATCTGATAGCAGCCGTTCAGATGATCGACGTCGGCCCCGAAATGGGCGGCGACGCGGCGGCGGTTCTCGGCCACGGCGGCGGGATCGTCCTTGGAGCCGACGCCGGTATTCAGACCTTCATAGAGACCCGTCGAGACGCCGCCCGCACGGGTGAAAAAGCCGTGGGTGATCCCGGCGGCGCTCAACAGGGGATGGGTGATCGGGGCAAGGTCGCTCATTGTTCCCATCCCGGCACGATCAGCGAACGGGGCGAGAAGATTGCGGCGGCTTTGAACAGGCTTCCCATCTGGTCCTCGGCGGTCAGGCGGTTCAGTTGGCGATCGATGACGGGGGCGGCGTCCGGACGCCCCGTTTTCAACCGTTCTGCCCGGGCTTCGATCCCCAGACGCCTCAGGAAGTCGCCCTGGCCCAGACAGCCGGTGACGTCGGCGCCGGCGCGGACGGCGGCCTCAAGCACGCGGGGGAAGTCGGCCCACTGGGTCAGGTCGGCCTCGCCGGGGCTTTCCAGCGGATCGACCTTCTGGTGCCGGCGCAGGGCTTGGAGGGTGTCGCCGGCCTCGGGCCGGGCGCGGCCGTAGTCGATCAGAAGGGCTGCGCCTGAGGCCGCCTTCATCAGCAGGGCCAGGTCGCGGCCGAAGATGGTCTGCTGGTCGGAAATCTCGAACACACCGCCGGGTTCGATGTCGAAGTCGGGCTTTTCAAAACCGCCTGAGATGGCGGTCAGGCCGAAGATCAGGTCATTGTCGTCGGTGACACCGATGCGGCGCTCGGCCCAGCCGCCGTCCGTGCGGACGAACTGGCGCGCGGGCAGGCAGTCCAGCACCTCGTTGGCGATCAGGATGACGGGGGCGTCGGTTTCGATCCGCGTCAGGTCGCGCACCCAGCGGGGCGACAGGTCGGCGCCGGCCAGGGCCTTGGCCTGGAGATCGCGCAAAGGGCCGCTGGGCTCGATCAGGATCAGATCGCAGGCCTCGAGGAAGCCTGGAACCAGGCGTGCGGCCCTCAGGGCGTCGCTCATCAGGGTCCCGTCGCCGGGGCCTACCTCGACCAGACGAAACCGCTCAAGGGCGCCGAGCCGGTTCCAGGTCTCCACCGCCCACAGGCCGATCAGTTCGCCGAACATCTGGCTGATCAGGGGGGCGGTGATGAAGTCGCCGCCTTCTCCGAGAGCGGGGCGCGAGGCGTAGTAGCCGCCCCTGGGATCGTGGAGGCAGCGGGTCACATAGTCGGCGACCGTCATCGGCCCCGTCAGGGCGATCTCGCGCGTCAGGCGGGTCTTCAGGCTCTCGGCTTCACTCATGCTTCGACAGGCGGCCGCTTCCAGGCGCGCCAGATCAGCCAGGCGCCGACCAGGATCATCGGTATGGACAGCATCATCCCCATGGTCAGGCCCAGCGGGAAGTCGGGCATGCCGTAGTCGGGTTCGCGCACATTCTCGAGCGCGGCGCGGCAGACGCCGTAGCCGACCAGGAACAGGCCGGTGATATAGCCGGGCTTCTTCAGCAGGTCGTATTTCCAGATGCCCAGCGACAGGATGGAAAGGAGGACGATCCCTTCCAGGCCGGCCTCATAGAGCTGGCTGGGGTGGCGCGGCGCGTCGCCGGCGGGGCAGAAGCCGTACATCTGCTGGATACGGTCGTTGCAGAAGCGGATCGCCCAGGGCACGGTCGTCTCGCGACCCCAGAGCTCGCCGTTGATGAAGTTGGCCAGACGGCCGAACATCAGGCCGATCGGCACCACCGGCGCAACCACGTCGCCGAGGCGCAGCATGTCGATCTTCTGGCTGCGCGAATAGAGGACGATGGCCAGGCAAACGCCCAGGAAGCCCCCGTGGAAGCTCATGCCGCCGGTCCAGAGCTGGAACAGTTCGAACCGTTCGGCCAGGGTCTGGCCGGTGAACAACTGGGCGTACATGATCGGCTTGTAGAAGAGGGCGTAACCCAGCCGGCCGCCCAGGATGATGCCCAGGACGATCCACAGCACCAGATCGTCCAGTTGGGTCGTGCTGATCGGCGGCTTGCCCGGCGTCCAGAGGCGCTCGGTCTTCACCAGCCGGGCGGCGTACCACCAGCCGAGGACGATGCCCGCCACATAGGCCAGGGCGTACCAGCGGATCGGAAGCGGTCCGAGATGGATCAGGACCGGATCGAATTCGGGAAAGGGCAAGGCGTTGTCCTGTTCTGGCCTGTCTGTGAGGGCGGTTTAGCAAGCGTCGCCGCCTCCGTCGCCTGTGAAGAAGGATCACGACGCCTTGAAGGCGCCGCCGAAGCAGCAGAAAGAAAGGTTTCGTTCACCATAGTCGGTGACCCTCCGTTAACGACGTTCAAGTCGGAGCCCTTCGATGCAGACCCGCAATCCCATCCTGGACGAGTTCGCCAAGCTGACGACGGGCGCCATGGGCCTGGCCCAGGCCGCCGGCGAAGAGGCCAAAACCGCCTGGCGCGCGCAGACCGACCGGATCGTCGCCGAGATGGATCTGGTCCGCCGCGACGAGTTCGATGTGCTGAAGGACGAGATCGCGGCCCTGCGGGCCGAGATCGCCGAACTGAAGGCGGTGAAAAAGCCCGCCGCTAAGACCTCCACCAAACCCGTAGCGGGAACGTCCACAGATGGAACTCAACCCGGGGACGCAGCCGGTTGAGCCGAATCCGCGAACAGGCTTACCACTCTGTTAACGGCCGTGATTCCGGCGGCCGCAACGCGAATTGAGAGACTTGATGGACATCGCCCGGCCCGAGGAAACGGACGTGCCCTTCGACCCGCTGGAGGTCGTCGAGCATGTTCTCACGGCCGAGAACCTGCCGTTCGACCGCACTGACGACGGTGATCTGGCCTTCGCCCTGGCGGGGGACTGGAAGGATTACGAGCTATGGTTCGCCTGGCGGCCCGAAGGCGACTGCCTTCAGCTATGCTGCGCCCTGGACCTGAAGGTGGCCAAGAGCCGCAAGACGGCCGCCCATGAACTGGTCGGCCTGATCAACCAGCGCACCTGGATGGGCCATTTCGAGGTGTGGGCCGAGGACGGCGAGATCGTCTTCCGTCATTCGCTGGCCCTGCCGATGGGCGAACGGCCGACCCTGGCCCAGGCGGCCTCGATGATCGACGCGGCCATCGAGGCGGCGGATCGCTATTACCCGGCCTTCGACTTCATGGTGCGCGGAAACAAGAAGCCGCAGGAGGCCATCGACGCCTGCCTGTTCGAGACCGTCGGCACCGCCTGATGCCCGATCCCCAGCCGGTGGAAGGACCCGTCGTCCTGGTCGGCTGCGGCCGGCTGGGTTCGGCCATTCTGGAAGGTTGGCTGCTGACCGGCACGGTGGCGGCCCCCGACCTGATCGTTCTCAGCCCGTCCGAAAAACCGGCCGCCGAAGCCGCGCGGGCCCAGGGCGCGCGGATCAACCCGTCGCTGGAAGCCCTGGCGGGTGCGCGCGTGGTCGTGATGGCGGTTAAGCCGGCCCTGTGGCGCGAGGTGGTGAAGCCCCTGCTGCCCTTCCTCGGCGATCAGGCGGTGATCCTGTCGGTGATGGCCGGCGTCACCGCCCCGACCCTGGCCGAGGGGATCGGAGGTCGGCCCATCGTGCGGGTAATGCCGACGACCGGTGTGTCGCGCGGACGCGGCGTGGCCTCCGTCTGGTCGGCGGACGACGCGGCGCGGTCATTGGGCCGCGCCCTGTTCGAGCCCATGGCCGAGACGGTCGAACTGGCGGACGAGGCTCTGATGGATGCGGCGACGGCCGTGGCCGGATCGGGCGCCGCCTATTTCTACGCCTTCACCGAGGCCCTGGCGCGAGCCGGAGAAGCGGCCGGACTGGATGCCGCCACCGCCGACATTCTCGCGCGCGCCACCCTGCGATCAGCAGCGGATTCGATGCGCGGGGATGCGCTGGAGGCCCTCATCGGCCGTATCGCCTCGCCCGGCGGTTCGACCCGCGCCGGGCTTGAAGCCATGGCGCGGGACGGCCGTCTCTCAGCGATGTTGAATGAAACGGTTGCGGCGGCCGTGCGCCGCAACCGGGAGATGGGGGCCTAAAGGCTTTAGAAACGGCCGCGTTCGATCTGGTCGCCGAACCGTTCGAACGCCCGGTCCGCGTCCCGCCAGACACTGTAGCCCCAGACGTCGCGGATATTGTCCGAGAAGTAGGAGAACTGCACCGGGATGGCCTGGCCGTCGGCGGTGACGATCTCGCCCTTGATCGCGGCGCCGCCGATGGAGACGCTGCGGATCGGATCAAGGCCGGGGGTCTGGCGAATCTGCTCGAAAGTCGGCCGGTTCGGCTTCAGATCGACCAGAACCAGATTGGCCGTGGCGCCCGGGTAGCGCTTGGCCAGGGCGTCGGCGACCTCGACCTGAAGGGCGGCGATCTGTTCGTTGACTTCCCGGTCGCCCAGTTTCTCGACCTGACGCTGAAGGTCCGGACCGATCGTGACGTTGACGGCGGGGTTTTGCGCCTGGGCCAAGGCGGCGACGGCGAGGGTCGCGGCCAGGGGGGCGAAGAAGGCGAGTTTGCGCATCGTGTTTGTCTCCATTGCCCTGTCGGACTGAAGATGCGCCTTAAGCCGCGCTTTCGCTAGGGGGGGTGATGGAGGTCTGACCCGGCACGCGGATGACCGCCTTCAGACCGCCCATGTCGCTGCGGTCGAGAGTCACGTCGCCCCCGTGGCCGCGCGCGACGTCGCGGGCGATGGCCAGGCCGAGACCGACCCCCTTGCGGTTCTGATTGCGGGATTCGTCCAGGCGCGAGAAGGGTCGGAAGGCCTCGTCATACATGTCTTCGGGAATGCCGGGCCCGTCGTCCTCGATCAGAATCTCGAGCCCGCCCGACGCCAGGGGACGGGCGGACAGTCTGACGCGCTCGCCATGGGCGGCGGCGTTGCCGGCCAGGTTCACCAGGGCGCGCTTGAAGGCGAGGGGACGCAGCGAGGCGGTCAAGCCCTCGGGTGTGGCCAACTCCACTTCGGCGCCGGCGCGTTTCGCATCTTCGCCGGCCGCCTTCAGCAGGTCGGGGATGGAGACGGGCTGGGGCGGTTCTCCGGCCTCGCCGCGCGCGAAGTCCAGATATTCGTCGATCATATGCTCCATCTCGTCCAGGTCGCCGCGCATGGCGGCCTGACGCTTGAACGGCGGGGCCAGGGCCAGTTCCAACCGGAGCCGGGTCAGCGGCGTGCGCAGATCGTGGCTGACCGAGGCGAGCAGGGCGGTGCGCTGGTCGATGTGGCGCTGGATCCGGTCGCGCATGGCCAGGAAGGCCGTGGCGGCGGCGCGGACCTCGCGCGCGCCATGCGGCTTGAACCGGGGCACGGTCTCGCCCCGTCCGAAGGCCTCGGCGGCGTCGGCCAGGCGT
>MGLN01000099.1:12370-16784 GCA_001796045.1 Caulobacterales bacterium RIFOXYB1_FULL_67_16
AGCAGGACGGTGGCGATGGTCAGCCACAGCACGAAGATGTGGGCCTGGGTCGCCACGGCGCGTTCGCGCGGGGCGATGATGCGCAGCACCCCCTGCGGCTCTTGCACCTGGATGTCGACATAGGCGGGGTAGCGGGTGGTGTCGAACCAGTAGGAGCGGTCCAGGCGCGACGCCAGCGCCCGATCCAGCACCCGGTCGACCACGCCTATGGCGCCGCGCCTCTGTTCCTTGGGCAGGGTTCGTCCCTCTTGAAGCGCGATCGACAGGGACATGGACCGTTCGGCCCGGTCGGCGATCCGTTCCAGGTTGCGGGGGCTGGGATCGTCTTCATAGCTCTCGACGGCCCAGGCGATGTCCCCGGCCAAGCCTTCCGACAGGCGGGCCGTCACCGTCTGCCAATGGGCGTCGAAGAAGATCCAGGTCACCACCACCTGCATGACCAGGACCGGCAGGACGATGATCAGCAGCGACCGGCCCCACAGCGAGGTCGGTATCCGCCGCTTCAGGAAACGCGGCCACAGATAGGCGGGCAACAGCCGCATCGCGTTGGGTCCGCCCTCAGTCGGGCGCCAGCATATAGCCGACGCCGCGCACGGTCTGGAGATAGCGCGGGTTCTTGGGATCGGCCTCCAGCTTGCGGCGCAGGCGGGTGACCTGAACGTCCACGGCGCGGCCGGTGATGTCGGCTGTGTCGGGGGACAGGCTCATGCGCTCGACGGGGGCGTGGGCGTGTAGCGCCAGGGTCTTGAGCAGTTGGGCTTCAGCCTCGGTCAGACGTTGGGGGGCGCCGTCGCGGATTAGCTCCAGCCGCTCCATGTCGAATACGGCCGTGCCCAGTTTGATCTCGCGTGGGCCGATCGGCTTGCCGCCGGTGCGGCGCAGGATGGCCTCGATCCGTAGCACCAGTTCGCGCGGTTCGAACGGCTTGGACATATAGTCGTCGGCGCCGCGCGACAGACCCTCGATCCGGTCCTCGGCCTCGCCGCGCGCGGTCAGCAACAGGACCGGCGTCTTGGACGTCTCGGCCTTGGCGCGGACCCAGGAGGTCAGGTCCAGGCCGCTCTCGCCCGGCATCATGACGTCCAGCACCACAAGGTCGAACTCGATCAGCTCCATCATCCGCTTTGCGGCGGCGGCGTGGGCGGCGCCAGTGACGCGATAGCCTTCGCGCGACAGATATTCCTTCAGCAGTTCGCGGATGCGGTCGTCGTCGTCGACGATCAGCAGATGGCGCCCCACGCCGGGGCCGGCGATCGGGCCGGACCGGCCGTAGGGACGGTGTTCGGTGAGGCTCATGCGACGTTCCCCGCGATCAGGGCGTTGACCTGAGCGATTCGGGCGGCTCTAACACCGGCAATTCTGCGGGAGACGTGTTTCAATGGCCTTGGTTCCTTTCGACGATCGTGATGGCTGGATCTGGATGGACGGCGAATTCGTGCCTTGGCGCGAAACGAAAACGCATATTCTGACCCATGCCCTCCACTACGGCTCGTCGGTATTCGAAGGTGAGCGTATGTACGGCGGCGAAATCTTCAAGCTGACGCCGCATTCGGAGCGCCTGAAGCGGTCCGCGAACCTGCTCGATTTCGAAATACCCTACAGCGTCGCCGAAATCGACGCCATCTGTAACGAAACCTGCGCCAAGAACGGCATGGCGGACTGTTATGTGCGTCCGGTCGCCTATCTGGGGCCGGAACAGACCAGCGTCTCGGCGCTGAACAACAAGGTTCACCTGGCCGTCGCCGTCTGGGATTGGCCCAGCTATTTCGACCCCGAGGTCAAGGCGCGCGGCCTGAAGCTGGAGTGGGCTAAGTGGCGTCGTCCCGATCCGGCTACCGCCCCCACGACCGCCAAGGCGGCCGGCCTCTACATGATCTGCACCATGTCCAAGAACACGGCAGAGCGGAACGGCTTCGCCGACGCCCTGATGCTGGACTGGCGCGGCTATGTGGCCGAGGCCACCGGCGCCAACGTCTTTTTCGTCAAGGACGGCGTGCTGCACACCCCCAAGGTCGAGCACATCCTGGACGGCATCACCCGCCAGACGGTGATCGAGCTCGCCCAGGCCAAAGGGATCGAAGTCGTGGTGCGCGACATCCGGCCGGAAGAACTTTCCGACTTCAGCGAATGTTTCCTGACCGGCACCGCCGTGGAAGTGACGCCGGTGGCCGAGGTGGGCGATTACCGCTTCACCCCGGGCGCCCTGTCGCTGGATCTGATGGAGACCTACGGCAAGCTGGTGCGCCGCCAGCTCTGAGGGCGGCTTACCAACGCAGGGCGAAGCGGCCGACGGCGGCGCCGATCAGGCCGGCGGCCGCGATCCCCAGCGTATACCAGGTGGCGACGAAGGCGGCGGTCGCTTCGCCGCAGTGAAGCAGGCCGTAGGCGGTGGCGGCGAGGCCGCCGCTCGCCAGGCCCAGCGCCAGACCCGCCGCCGTCGGCCGTGTCGGGGCCAGCCGCCGCGCCGACAGAAAGACCAGGGGCCCGGCGAAGGCCGAGACCAACAGGATGTTGAGGCCGCAGACATCCCAGGTCTGGCCCAGCCAGCCGGCCATCCGCTGGTCCGGCGGTTTCAGGGCCGTCTCGATCCCGCCCCACGTCACGGCCGCACCGACCAACGCCAAGAGGGCGAAAAGGGCCGGGCGAGGATCGACGCCGGGTCGGCCCAGCCGCATCGCTGCCCAGATCGCGGCCTGGGCCAGGGTGGCCGTATAAATCGCCTTCAGCCACGGCGTCGGCGCTTGCAGGGCCTGGGCCAGATCGGACCGAGCGCCCAGCAGCAGGACGACCGCGACCGCAGCTGCGCCCCCGGCCCAGGCCAGCAAGGCCGGGTCCAACCGGGCGGGACGGACGGGCTCCAGCCCGGCGGCCAGGGCGTCGATCAGGTCGTCAGTCTTCATCGGTCGATACGCTGGCGGAAAGGGTCTTCATGCTGCGGTGGACGCTGACCTTGGCCGCGCCCTCGGTGAAGCCGTTGCGCCGGGCGGCCTCGGCCAGGCTGAAGCCGCCGATCCGCACATCCTCAATCAGGCGGCGCTGGCGCAAAGGCAGGATGGACAGGACCTTCTTCAGGTCGCGGCGCACGACCCCGTCCTCGACCGTATGTTCGGCCAGTAGGACCGAAGCCTCTTCGAGAGGAACATCGGCGCGTCGTCCCAGGCGGCGGAAATGGTCGATCAGCTTGTAACGTGCGATCGCGTAAGCCCAGGCCGTGAACGGCAGAGATCGGTCGAAGGTCGCCCGTTTGGCGTGGATGGCGATCAGACAGTCCTGCACGAGATCCTCCGCGTCGGCCTCGCAGCCGGCCAGTCGACGTCTGAAAAAGGGGGTGAGGGCGGCGCGAAGTTCAGACAACAGAACGCGCCAGGCCACGGGGTCGCCGTCCAGGCCCCGCAACATCAGACGTTTGAGCTCGGCTTCCTTGTCGACCACGCCCCAACCCATTCGCGTCGGACAGGGCGAAGGTTACACGGCGGACGACGATCAGCGAGAATTCTTTTTCTGAAGGCGCCGGTAACCTTCGCCGTGCGGGCGCCGAACCCCTTCCTGTCAAGCTGGTCCGTTCCGGGCCGCTGTCACACAGGAAATGATCCCATGACTATCTCCGCCAAGATCCTGGTCGGCGCCGGCGCCCTGCTGGCCCTGGGCGCCACCGCCGCCGCTGCACAGAACCACCCGACCGCCCAGCAGGAAGCTGCCATGGAAAAATGCTATGGCGTGGCCAAGGCCGGCAAGAACGACTGCGCCGCCGGCCCCGGCACCACCTGCGCCGGCACCTCGGTGCGAGACTATCAGGGCAATGCCTGGAAATTGGTCGCCAAAGGCACCTGTACCTCGATCCAGACCCCGAAGGGCAACGGGTCCCTGACTCCGATCCCGAACCGCTGATGTCCTTCCATCCGACCGCCGGACTGGGTCTGAAGCCCCAGCACTATTCGGAGGCTGCGGCCTGTCCGGCGGCCGGAGCCCAGCGCGGCCTGTGGTTCGAGGTTCATCCCGAGAACTATATGGTTGCGGGCGGCCCCCGTCTGTCGTGGCTGGAGACGGTGCGCGCCGCGCGGCCGCTGTCGCTGCACGGGGTGGGCCTGTCCCTGGCCGGCGACGAGCGCCCGGACCGTGAGCATCTGGCCCGGTTCCGCGCCCTGATCGACCGGTTCGAGCCTTTTGTGGTGTCCGAACACCTGGCCTGGTCGCGACGCGGCGGCGTCTATCATCCCGACCTTCTGCCCGTGCCGCGCAGCCGCGAGATGCTGCAGTTGGTGTGCGACCATGTCGACGAGGCGCAGCAGGCCCTGGGGCGACGGCTGCTGATCGAAAACCCGTCCGCCTATCTGGCCCTGGCCGGCCATGAGTGGGACGAGGTCGAGTTTCTGGTCGAGATCGCCCGGCGGACCGGCTGCGGCCTGTTGGTCGA
>MGLN01000099.1:16797-17374 GCA_001796045.1 Caulobacterales bacterium RIFOXYB1_FULL_67_16
CATGTCAGCGCCTCCAACATGGGCTTTTCCGCCGAGGCCTGGCTGGACGCGGTGCCGGGCGCGCTGGTGGGCGAGGTGCATCTGGCGGGCCATAGCCCCGATCCCGTTTGGGGCGAGGCCCTGCTGATCGACAGCCACGACACGCCGGTTTCCGAGAGCGTTTGGGCGCTCTACGACCGTCTGATCGCGCGCATCGGTTCCCGGCCGACCCTGGTCGAACGCGACGGCGATGTTCCGGAATTTTCGGTCCTGCTGGATGAGCAGGCGCGCGCCGCTGCGGCGCTGACCGCTGCGGAGGCGGTGGCGTGACCGGGTTTCACGCGGCTTTCGACAGGGCGCTGACCGGCGATCTGGAGTCTCTGCGGCCTCACCTGGAGCCGGGCGACCGGACGCTGGGTGCGCTGGCCGTCTATCGCAACACGACGATCAAGGGCCGTATCGACGCCCTGGAAGCCAACTATCCCACCGTGTTGCAGATGGTTGGCGAAGATTGGTTTCGCGCGGCCGCCGCCGCCTTTGTCGCCGACCAGCCGGGCGACACCCCGGTGCTGGTCGATTACGGCGAAGGCTTCCCCGA
>MGLN01000100.1 GCA_001796045.1 Caulobacterales bacterium RIFOXYB1_FULL_67_16
CGAACCGGCCGCTGGCCAAGGGCTGGGCCAAGACCATCGAGAATGCGCGTGGGCGGTGGCCGGAGTTGAGCGTCGTTGAGGTGTGATGACGAGCTTGGATTATTCAGGCTTCTGAAGCTGCTTCAATGTCCAAGTTTTCGCTCCCAACTCCTCAAAGCTCGGGTCGAAGCTGATCCCCGACGCCAGCAGGTCAAACTCGTCGTCGATTCCATAGAAGACATCGAGCACCCCGTCATAGCCGGGAAGATCGTGAAACTCCGATGCGAGCAGCATGCCTTCTCTTGCCTGTTCTTGAGGGTCGGCGCCGTTCTCGATAGCCAGGACGATCTGGGATCGAATGATATGCAGCAGACGCGGCTTGTCGGTGGGATCGACGGACAACTCTCGCAGAATGGCGTCAACGAGCGGTTCGGTTTCGTTCCACTCTTCATCACGCAGGATGGCGAGAGCGACCACGGCGTCGGACGTCAGTCCAAGCGCCAGAAGATCGTCCGCCCAGCGACGCTCGACGTCGATGCCTAGAATACCTTGCGTGCGATTGCGGATGACAAATCTTGCCCAGGGTGACTGCAACGCGGGAGGGAGATCCACTTCGACCATAACGCCAGTTAACGGCGGGATGGTCTGGCACACAACAAGAGTTCCGAAGCTAGCTGGAGCTTGACGGCGGTCATAGGCCATCCATCGCTGGACCGCCGCCGTATCAGGTCCATGACCCTGACCGACATCCTCCTCCTGCTGGGACTGAACCTGGCCCTGATCGTGGCCGTGATGCTGGGGCTGTGGCTGGTCGCCCTGAAGCTGAAGGACGTCAGCTTCATCGATGCGGTCTGGCCGTTGGGCATGTTGCTGCTGGCGGTGGCGACCCTGCCCCGCGCCGAGGGCGATCCGGCGCGCAAGGGGCTGCTGGTCGGGCTGTGCGCAGTCTGGGCGCTGCGGCTGGGCTGGCACCTGTTCCGGCGCTGGCGGGCCAGCGGGGCGGACGGGCGGTATGTGCAGATCGTCGAGGATCAGGAACGGAACAAGGGCTGGTCGTTCGGCAAGACGGCGCTGTTGTTCGTGTTTCTGCCCCAGGCCGTCCTGGCCTGGCTGACGTCGTTGCCGGTGCAGATGGGTCAGGTGGAGGCTCAGCCCCTGGGCGTGATCGCCGGGGTCGGGGCGGTGCTGGCGGTGTTCGGGATCGTGTTCGAGAGCGTCGGCGACGCTCAGCTGGCGGCGTTCAAGCGCGATCCGGCGAACAAGGGCAAGGTGCTGGACACCGGCCTGTGGCGCTATACCCGGCATCCGAACTATTTCGGCGACGCCTGCGTCTGGTGGGGGCTGTGGCTGATCGCGGCGGAGACGGGCTTGGGCCTATGGTCCATCGCCGGACCGATCTTCCTGACCTTCACCCTGACGCGCTGGTCAGGAATCGGGATTACGGAGAAGGCGATCAACAGGTCGCGGCCGGGCTATGCGGACTATGTGAAGCGGACGAGTGCGTTCGTGCCGTGGCCGCCGTCCCATCATCCTCGGGCTTGAGCCGAGGATCAGATGATCCGCCGCTGGTGCGAACGGGCGAAGCACAGACCGCCCCGCGCCCGGTCCTCGGGTCAAGCCCGAGGATGACGGACGGGGGGCGGGGCGACGGATCGCCTAGACGCCGACCTTAGTTGGTGGTCGGGGTGTTGTGGGTGGTCATGCCGCCGTCGGCGTTGCCGCCCTGTTGCTCGATCTGGTCGGCGCGGCGGTCGGCGTTTTCCTCGACCTGATCGGCCTGGCGGTTCAGGGCGTCTTCCTGGGCGTCGGTCGGGGCGGCGTCGGCCTGGGCTTCCAGCTGGTCGGCGCGGGCTTCGCCCTTGGCCTCGACGGCGTCGGCGCGGTTCTCGGCGGCCTTGTCGGCGGCGCTTTCACCGCAGGCGGCGAGGCCCGACAGGACGAACAGCGAGGCGGCGGCGGCAGCGATCTTTTTCATGGGGTTTCCTTCCGTTTTGGAGCGGAGGAAACGTCACGGCGGCGGTTGGGTTCACGCCGCCGTGAACTTTTCGTGAGGCTTCAGCCCTCGGCTTCGGCGAAGGCGACGCGGGCGGCGCCCAGGAGGGCGGCGTGCTTGTGCATGATCACCTTGGTCGGGATTTCCTGCATGTATTCCTTGAACCGGCCCTTGCGCTCGAACCTCTGGCGGAAGGGGCTGGCCTTGATGAAGGGCAGGATGCGCGGGACGATGCCGCCGGCGATATAGACGCCGCCGCGCGCGCCCGTGGTCAGGGCGATGTCGCCGGCGACCGCGCCCAGGATGGCGCAGAAACGGGCCAGGGTGGCGCCGCACGGGCTGTTCGGATCGGCCAGGGCCGTCGCGGTGATCTGGGCCGGGTCGTCGATATGGGTCTCGCGACCGTCGATCTCGGCCAGGGCCCGGTGCATGTTCAAAAGGCCGGGACCGCAGATCAGGCGCTCGATCGAGACGCGGTCATAGCGACGGCGCAGGATGCGCAGGATCTCGTCCTCGATCGGGTCGCCGGGGGGGAAGCAGGCGTGGCCGCCTTCCGACGGCATGGCCATTTCCTTGCCGTGGGCGTCGCGGACCAGGGCGGAGACGCCGAAGCCGGTGCCGGGGCCGAGGACGGCCACGGTCGCATGGGGGTCGCCGTCTACGGGCCCGCCCAGGCTTTCCAGCTGGTCCTCCGGCACGATGGGCGCGCCCCAGGCCAGGGCCTCGAAGTCGTTGATCAGCTTGACCGGCTGAAGCCCCAGGGTCGAGAGCTCGGCTTCCGACACCTGCCAGGGCGAGTTGGTCAGGTCGATGGCGCCGTCGGTGACGGGACCGGCCACGGCGATGACGCCGCCGGTCGGCTTAACCTCGCAGCCCTCGATGAAGGCCGCGACGCCTTCCAGGAAGGTGGGATAGCGCTCGGCCGGGAAGCTCTCGTGGTGGTCAAGAACGGGCTTGCCGTCGACCATGCGGGCCACGGCGAACCGCGCATTGGTGCCGCCGACGTCTCCGACGAGGAGGGTCTTGTCAGTCATGGGGTCGTTTCCTGCTGTCGGTGCGTCGGATCAGGCGTCGACCGTACGGTCGACGAAGTTCGGGTCAGGCGGCGTGTCCGTATGCGATTGGCCGCCGTTGGGGAAGGCGAAGCAGACGGTGGCCCCTTCCTCGGCGGTGGTGACCACGTGGCGGAAGGCGCCGAACAGCTCACGGCCGTAGCCCCAGGCCGAGCCCTCGGCGTGGACGGCAGAGCGGACGGCGGCGGGCCGGTCGGTCAGGCCGTCGACCCCGACGGTCGTCAGCACCCCGGCCTCGGCGTCGAGGCGGATGATGTCCCCGTCCTTCACATGGGCCAGGGGGCCGCCGGCGAGGGCCTCAGGGCTGACGTGGATGGCGGCCGGGGTCTTGCCGCTGGCGCCCGACATGCGGCCGTCGGTGACGAAGGCGACCTTGAACCCCTTGTCCTGGATGACCGACAGGGCCGGCGACAGGCTGTGCAGCTCGGGCATGCCGTTGGCCTTGGGGCCCTGGAAGCGCAGGACCACGACGACGTCGCGGAACAGCTTGCCGTCCTTGAAGGCCTGGAGCGCGTCCTCCTGGGTTTCGAAGACGGCGGCGGGGGCCTCGACGATACGGTTCTCGGGCTTGACCGCCGAGACCTTGATGACCGCGCGGCCCAGGTCGCCCTTGACCAGGCGCAGACCGCCCTCCTTGTCGAAGGGATCGGAGGCGGGGCGCAGGATGTCGAGATCGAGGCTTTCCTTGACCCCGTCGCGCCAGACCAGTTGGCCGTCGACCATCGACGGCTCTTGGAAATAGGGCTCGATCCCCTTGCCCATGATGGTGGTCACGTCCGAGTGGATATGACCGTGCTCGGCCAGTTCGCGGGCGACGAAGGCGACGCCGCCGGCGGCCTGGAAGGCGTTCACGTCGGCCGAGCCGTTGGGATAGACGCGGGCCAGCAGGGGGGTGACGGACGACAGCTCGTCCATGTCGGTCCAGTCGATCAGCACGCCCGCCGCCCGCGCCATGGCGACCAGGTGGATGGCGTGGTTGGTCGAGCCGCCGGTGGCCAGAAGGGCGACGATGGCGTTGACGATGGACTTCTCGTCGATGACGTCGGCCATGCGGCATTCGCCGCTGCGGGCCAGTTCGACGGCGCGCTTAGCCGCTGCGGCGGTCAGGGCGTCGCGCAGGCCGGTGTCCGGATGGACGAAGGCGGTTGAGGGCATGTGCAGGCCCGCCAGCTCCATCATCATCTGGTTCGAATTGGCCGTGCCGTAGAAGGTGCAGGTGCCGGGCGAGTGATAGGAGCCGATCTCGCTTTCCAGCAGGGTCTGGCGATCCACCTTGTTCTGGGCGTACTCGGCGCGGACGCGGGCTTTCTCCGCGTTCGGAATGCCCGAGGGCATGGGGCCGGCGGGGGCGAAGACGACGGGCAGATGGCCGAAGGCCAGGGCGCCCATGAACAGGCCGGGCACGATCTTGTCGCAGACCCCCAGCATCAGGGCGGCGTCGAAGGCGTCATGCGTCAGGGCCACGCCCGCGGACATGGCGATGACGTCGCGGCTGAACAGGGACAGCTCCATTCCGGGGCGCCCTTGAGTGACGCCGTCGCACATGGCGGGGGTGCCGCCCGCGACCTGGGCCGTGGCGCCGACCTCGCGCACGGCCTTCCGGACCACGTCGGGGAAGCGCTCGAACGGCTGGTGGGCCGAGAGCATGTCGTTATAGGCGGTGACGATGCCGAGGTTGGGCTTGGACCCGTCCATGGCGGTCAGCTTGTCGGCGATGGTCTGGCCGGCGAAGGCGTGGGCCCAGTTGGCGCAGGAGAGCTTGGCGCGGCCGGCGCCGGAATCCCGCGCGGCGTCCATGCGGCGCAGATAGTCGGCGCGCGTAGCGCGGCTCTTTTCGACGATGCGGGCGGTGACCGCGGCCACCGTGGGGTGCAGGGTCATGTCAGCTGGCTTCCGTGTACAGAACTTCAAGCGGGACGCCGGCGGCGATCAGGGCGGCGATGGGCTGGATCTTGGGATCGCCCTGGGCCTCCTGCTCGAACACGCGGCGCTTGGCGGCGCCCTTCAGGCCCAGGATCACCCGGTCGGCGGACATCAGATAGGGCAGGTTGATCGACAGGCGCTCGATCGTCGGCGCGGCGCCGTCGCGACCATGGGGCACGCCCAGGACCGTCGGCTTCAGCGTCGGGGTCAGAAGCGTCTTCAGGGTGGGGCTGTTGGGGAACATGGAGCAGATATGGCCATCCTCCCCCATGCCGAGAAGGACCGCGTCGAAACGCCCGCCCGCGTCGGCCAGGGCGTGGGCGGCGACGATGGCGGCGCGGTCGACCGTGACCTCGGGCGTATAGAGGGGGATGAAGCGCCCGGCCGCGGCCTTGTCCTGCAACAGGACGTCGCGGATCAGCCGGGCGTTGGACTCAGGCGAGGTCTCGGGGACGTAGCGCTCGTCCACCAGGGTGACGGCGATCCTGGCCCAGTCCAGGTCGGTCGCGGCGAGACGGCGATAGACGGGGGCGGGGGTCGTGCCGCCGGGGCCGGCGAAGACAGCCCCGCCCTTGTCGCGGACGGCGGCGCCCAGGGTCTCGGCCAGGCGGGCGGCGATGGCCTCGGCCCAGGCGTCGACGGTGGGGAAGGTTTCGATCACAGGCGTCTCAGACATCGGTCGTGTTCCAGTCGCGGCCGGTGCGGATCATCAGCATGTCGGCGCTGTCGGGGCCCCAGGTGCCGGCGACATATTCGTCGGGCTTCAGACCGGATCCGGCCCAGGCCTCGGCGACCTCGTCGACCCATTTCCACGCCTGCTCGGCCTCGTCGCGGCGGACGAACAGGGTGGAGTCGCCGTTCATGGCGTCCAGCAGCAGGCGTTCGTAGGCGATGCGGCGGCGCGGGGGAGCGGCCGACTTGCCATCGACGCCCCAGGACAGGCTCATGGTGATGGGCTGGAGCTGCATCCGCTTGTCCAGACCGGGCCGCTTGTTCATCACCGTCAGGGAGATGTCTTCCTCGGGCTGAAGCTCGATGATCATGCGGTTGGCCGGCGCCTCGCCCTCTTCGTCGTCGAAGATGGAGTGGGGCACGGGCTTGAACTGGATGACGATCTCGGTGCGCTTCTCGGGCAGGCGCTTGCCGGTGCGCATGAAGAAGGGCACCCCGGCCCAGCGCCAGTTGTCGATGTCGGCCCGGATGGCGACGAAGGTCTCGGTGTCCGACGGGGCGCCCCGCTCCTCGATATAGCCCTTGGCCGGCTTGCCCTCGGACACCCCCGCCACATACTGGCCGCGCACGGTGACGCGCTCGGCCTCCTCGTGGGTGATGGGTCGGAGGGACCGCAGCACCTTGACCTTCTCGTTGCGCAGGGACTCCGGATCCAGATCGCTGGGCGGCTCCATGGCGACCAGGCACAGCAGCTGGAGCATGTGGTTCTGGAGCATGTCGCGCAATGCTCCGTATTCGTCGTAATAGGGCCAGCGGTCGCCGACGCCGACCGTTTCGCCGATGGTGATCTGGACGTGGTCAATCGTCAGATTGTTCCACAGCGGCTCGAAGATGGTGTTGCCGAAGCGCAGGGCCGTCAGATTCTGGACCGTCTCCTTGCCCAGATAGTGGTCGATGCGGAACACCTGGTCCTCGCGGAAGGCGTGGGCCACGGCGTCGTCGATTTCGAGGAAGGACTTGAGGTCCCGGCCGACCGGCTTCTCCAGCACGATGCGGCTGTTGCGCTCGGCCAGACCGGCCGCCTTCATGGCGGTGACGATGCGGCCGTACAGCGAGGGCGAGACGGCCAGGAAGGAGGTGACCTCGCCGTCGCCGACCTTGTCCTTGAGCGGCTTCAGGCTGTCGGCCGAAGTGGCGTCGACCGGCAGATAATCGAGGCGGGCCTTCATCCTGGCCCAGCTGGCGTCGTCCCAGGCCTTGTCGGCTTGAGCCTTGGCCTTCACGGCCTCATGGACCTTGGCGATGTATTCCTCGGCGGTTTCCTCGGAGCGGGCGGCGCCGATGATCTTCAGGCCCTCCGGCAGGAGGCCGTCGTGCTCGAGGAAATAGAGGGACGGCAGAAGCATGCGCATCGCCAGATCGCCGCCGCCGCCGAACAGAATGAGAGCCGCCATGCTTGTCCCCTGAACGATCCCGTTTGCCGGAACCTCTACGCCTTTTAAGGTCTGGGCGTCGCTTTGCCCGCTTCCGCTCTGGAGGCCAACACGTCCAGCACGTCCTGAAACACCATGTTACGGACGTGGAGAAGCACCAAGAGGTGATAGATCAAATCCGCCGCCTCGCTGGCGAGTTCCTCGTCCGGGCCGGCGACGCCCGCCAGGGCGGTTTCCACGCCTTCTTCGCCGACCTTCTGGGCGACGCGTTTGGCGCCCTGGGCGACCAGTTTGGCGGTCCAGCTTTCGGAGGGATCGGCGGCGGCGCGTTCGGCGATGGTCCGTTCCAGCCAGGCGATCCGGCCCAGGCCCGGCGCGTCGGCCTCTCCGAAACAGCTGGTGCGGTGCAGGTGGCAGGCGTTCCCGACCGGATTGACCGACAGGACCAGGGCGTCGCCGTCGCAGTCGGCCGTGATGCCGACGACGTGCAGCCGGTCGCCCGAGGTCTCGCCCTTTCTCCAGCGCCCGCCGCGCGAGCGCGAGAAGAAGGTGGCCTCGCCGGACTGGAGGGTCTCGTCCAGGGCGGCGCGGTCCATATAGGCCAGGGTCAGGACCTGGAGCGTGGCGGCGTCCTGCACCACGACGGGGACCAGGCCGTCGCCCTTGGCGAAGTCGATGGTGTTGGGGTCGATCATGGGATCCTCTCCTCAAAAATCCTCCCCCTCTGGGGGAGGGGGACCGCCCG
>MGLN01000101.1:0-2215 GCA_001796045.1 Caulobacterales bacterium RIFOXYB1_FULL_67_16
CCCGTTCGCCGTCGCCTGTTCGAAGATGGCCTCGATCCGCTCGACCTCCGACTCCTGCGTCGCCACCACCAGCTTGCCGCATTTCCAGTGATCGATCTTGTGGCTGGCCAGAAAGTCATAGAGCGCCCGCCGCCCCTCGACGCAGAACCGCGCCTTCAGCGATCCGGTCGGATAATAGAGGCCGCCGTGGATCACCTCGGAATTGCGCGAGGAGACGCCCTGGCCGATATGGCCTTCCTTCTCCAGCACCAGCACCGTCAGGCCCCGTTTCGACAACCCCCGTCCGCAGGCCAGGCCCACGGCCCCGGCGCCCACGACGGTCGCGTCGAAATCGAAACTCATCGCCTGCCGTACCTCCGCATCGCCTCGGCCTCGAAACAGCCGATCAGCTTTTCCACCGCCCGGTCGAAATTGGCCGACAGCATCAGATCCAGCATGCGCGACTTGAAGGCGAAGTCGATCATGAACTCCAGCCGCGTCCCTTCGGGATGCGGGAAGAACTCCCACCGGTTCTTCAGATGCTTGAACGGCCCCCGCAGCAGACCGACCTCGACCTTGGGCGCGTTCCGGTCGTGCCGGACCCAGGTGGAGAACCGCTCCTTCAGGAAGGAGAAGCCCACCCCCGCCTCGGCGTCCAGCAAGGTCACGCCCTCGCCTTCGGCCCGCTCGTTCCAGACCCGCATCGAGGTGACCCAGGGCACGAAGTCGGGATAGGCGCGCACATCGGCGACCAGATCGGCAAGCTGTTCGGGCGCATAGGGAAGAATGCGCGTTACGCGGTGGACGGCCATACGGAATTTAGCGGCGCAGCTGCGCCTCGCGCGCGGCCTTCAGCCGGGCGAAGTCGTCGCCGGCGTGGTGCGACGAACGGGTCAGCGGCGACGAGGACACCATCAGGAAGCCCTTGGCCCGGGCGATCGCCTCATAGGCCTTGAACTCTTCAGGGGTCACGAACCGGTCGATGGCGGCGTGTTTGCGCGTCGGCTGCAGGTACTGGCCGATGGTGATGAAGTCGACGCCGGCGGACCGCATGTCGTCCATCACCTGCATGACCTCTTCCTTGGTCTCGCCCAGGCCGACCATGATGCCGGACTTGGTGAACTGGTTCGGGTCGCGCTCCTTGACCATCTGCAACAGGCGCAGGCTGTGGAAGTAGCGGGCGCCGGGCCGGATCTTCAGATACAGGCGCGGAACGGTCTCGAGATTGTGGTTGAAGACGTCGGGCTTGGCGTCGATCATCACCGCCGCCGCCCCGTCCTTGCGCAGGAAGTCGGGCGTCAGGATCTCGATGGTGGTGTTCGGCGCCTGGAGGCGGATCTGGCGCACCACTTCGGCGAAGTGGGCCGCCCCGCCGTCCGCCACGTCGTCACGGTCGACCGAGGTGATGACCACATGGTTCAGGCCCATCTGCGACACCGCCAGCCCGACCTTGCCCGGCTCTTCCGGGTCTAGCGGCTGGGGCAGGCCCGTCTTGACGTTGCAGAAGGCGCAGGCCCGCGTGCAGGTGTCGCCCATGATCATCAGGGTGGCGTGCTTCTGGCTCCAGCACTCGCCGATGTTCGGGCAGGCCGCCTCCTCGCAGACGGTGTGCAGTCCCTTAGACCGGACGATGTCCTTGGTGGCGTTATACTGACCCGATCCGGGCGCCTTGACCCGCAGCCAGTCGGGCTTTTTCAGAACGACCGACTCCGGACGGTTCTGCTTTTCCGGGTGGCGCAGCTCCGACGGCTTGCGCTGAAGGGTGTCGATCAGGGTCACCATGGCCGGTATTTCGGCCTTCCCGCGCCCAATGGCAAGCCACAGGCGGTTACAGATGATGGCGCGCCCGATCGCCGCCCCGGGAACTCACGCGACGTTACGCATCTTTTCAAGACGCCGTTGCGTCATTATTGACGGACGCCCGACAACAGAGAGGGCCTGTCGCGCCCTCCGCAGGAGACGCGTTTGCGCCAGGCCCTGGATTCCTCGCTGTACGAGACCTCGCTGATCGACGCCCTGATCGAGGCGCGCGCCCGGTTTGGGGACAAGGAGATCCTTGAGGACCAGGATCGCCACCCCCTCACCTACACGGGGCTGATCCGCGCCGCCTTCGTTCTGGGCCGCAAGATCGCCAATATGACCGAGCTGGGCGAGCGGGTGGCCATCCTGCTGCCGTCGTCCATGGGCGTGGTCGTCACCTTCTTCGGCCTGCACGCCCACGGCCGCGTGCCGGTCA
>MGLN01000101.1:2226-5852 GCA_001796045.1 Caulobacterales bacterium RIFOXYB1_FULL_67_16
CGCGTGCCGGTCATGCTCAACTTCACCGCCGGCGAGGCCAATCTGAAGGCCGCCATCAAGGCCTCGGGCGTCAAGAAGGTCCTGACCGCCAAACGTTTCATCGACCAGGCCAAGCTGGACGACCTGATCGCCGAGCTGAAGACGGTGGCCGAAATCGTCTGGCTGGACGACGTTCGCAAGACTATCGGGCTTCAGGACAAGCTGTACGGCCTCGCCGCCGGCGCCGCGCCAAAGCGGTTCCGCGTCAGGACCGACCCTGACGCGCCGGGCGTCGTCCTGTTCACCTCGGGCAGTTTCGGCACGCCCAAGGGCGTGGTCCTCAGCCAGAAGAACCTGGTCGCCAACGCCCGCCAGGTCGCCGCCCACATCGACCTTCTGCCGGAATGGGTGATGTTCAACCCCCTGCCGACCTTCCACTGTTTCGGCCTGACCGGCGGCGTCGTCCTGCCCCTGCTTCAAGGCTTGAAGGCCTTCCAGTATCCGTCGCCGCTTCACGCCAAACAGATCACCGACCTGCTGCCCCAGGTGAAGGCCTCGATCCTGTTCGCGACCGATACCTTCCTGAACCAGTACGGCCGGGTCGCCGAACCCGACGATTTCGCCACCCTGAAGTTCGCCGTCGCCGGCGCCGAAAAGGTGCGCGAGGAGACCCGCGCCATGTTCAACACCAAGTTCGGCGGGGTCGAACTGCTGGAAGGCTATGGCGCCACCGAGGCCTCGCCGGTCGTGGCGGTCAACCACCCCGACCGCAACGCCCCCGGCACCGTCGGCCAGATCCTCCCCGGCATGGCCTGGAAGCTGGAGCCGGTCGAGGGGATCGAGGAAGGCGGCCGCCTGTTCCTGAAGGGGCCGAACATCATGAGCGGCTATGTCACGGCCGCCGAACCCTTGGCCTGGGACCCGGTGGGCGATCAATGGCTGGACACCGGCGACATCGTCGATGTGGACGCCGAGGGCTACATCACCATCAAGGGCCGCGCCAAACGCTTCGCCAAGATCGGCGGCGAAATGGTCTCCCTGACGGCGGTCGAAGGCATCGCCGGCGCGGTCTGGCCGGACCAGCGCCACGCCGTCGTCTCCATTCCCGACACCCGCAAGGGCGAAAAACTGGTCCTGGTCACCGACCACGCCGAGGCCGAGGTCGCGCCCCTGGCCGAATGGGCCCGCGCCAACGGCGCGCCCGAGCTGATCGTGCCCAAGAAGATCGTCAAGGTCGCCGAGGTCCCGGTCCTGGGCACCGGCAAGACCGACTATGTGACGATCCAGAAGATGGTCGAGAGCGATTAAATCTCACCTCCCCGTTCGCGAAGGCGAATGGGGAGGACAGACCGCGTCAGCGGTCAGGAGGGGGCGACTCCGCCGCCAGACGCGATCGCACCACATCATAAATGAAATCGACCACGGCCGCCTGATCGGTCATGACGCTCACGGCGCTTAACCGCACCACCCGAACGCCGCGCTCATGGAGCCAGGCCGTCCGCCGACGGTCGTGTGCGATCTGTTTCGGCTCATTGTGGACCGCGCCGTCAATCTCAATCGCCAGCTTCGCCGCCGCGCAATAGAAGTCGAGAATATAAGGTCCGACAGGATGTTGGCGACGAAACTTGATCTTTCCGACACGGTCGCGACGAAGCACCTGCCATAGTCGGAATTCCGGCGGCGTCAGCGCCTTCCGAAACGCCTTGGCACGAGTGAAGCTCAGACCGTCAGCCATGAAGCGAATATGGCACAACTCACGCTAGGCGCCGAGTCACCCCCTCCTGGCGCGCTACGCGCGCCTGTCCTCCCCACTCGCCTTCGCGAATGGGGAGGTAAAGCCTACCCGATCCGCACCCCCGTCATCGAGATAGAACCGCCGTCGATCCGGTCGTTGAAGAAGCTCACCGCCTCCCCGACCGCCTGCTGGGCGGCCACATAGAGCACCGGCAGGAAGTGCTCGTCGGTCGGCACGCTCAGCTGGGCGTCCTCGGCCAGACCGACCCAGTCGATCAGCGCCTCGTGGTCGCCCCGCTCGAACGCCGCCTTCACCGCCGCGTTGAAACCGGTCGCCCAGGCGTAGGGTTCGGCCTCTTCCTCGCGCTTCCAGGTGCGCAGATTGTGGACGAAGTCGCCCGAGCCGGCGATCACGATTCCCTCGTCCCGCAGCGGTCTCAGAGTCCTGCCCAGCTCGTAATGCTGGCGTGGCGTCAGCTCGCGGTTCAGCGACAGCTGGACCACCGGCACGTCAGCCTCGGGCCAGACGTGACACAGCACCGACCAGGTCCCGTGATCCAGACCCCACAGGGTCGTCTGCACCGCTCCGGTCAGGTCCGCGACCCGCGCCGCCAGGGTGGGCGAGCCGGGGGCGGCATATTGGAACTCGTGAAGTTCGCGCGGGAAGTTCCCGAAATCATGAATGGTTTCGGGCTTGTCTTGCGCCGTGACGCCCAGCCCGCGCGTCTCCCAGTGGGCGGAGATCATCACCACCCCCTCGGGCTTGCCCACGGCCTCGCCCAGGTCGCGCCAGGCGGCCCCGTAGGGACCGCCCAGAGCGTTCATCGGCGAACCGTGACCGAAGAAGAGCGCGGGCTGGCGCATCGGATCAGCCGTGCAGCTTCTTGGCCAGTTCGGCGATGTGCTTGCCCTGGAACCGGGCGCCGTCCAGCTCGACGTCGCTGGGCATGCGCGACCCGTCGCCGCCGGTGATGGTCGAGGCGCCGTAGGGCGAACCGCCGTGCACCGCGTCCAGGGTCATCTGC
Source organism: Caulobacterales bacterium RIFOXYB1_FULL_67_16 (assembly GCA_001796045.1). Lineage (GTDB taxonomy): Bacteria > Pseudomonadota > Alphaproteobacteria > Caulobacterales > Caulobacteraceae > Brevundimonas. The sequence goes on from MGLN01000101.1 coordinate 4,965, forward strand.
GCCTGGAAGGAATAGGGCAGACCGACCACCGGCATGCCGTGGTGCATGAAGAAGTTGTGCAGCCCCTGGAAGGTGGTTTCCTGACCGCCGTGCTGGGTCGCGGTGGCGGTGAAGGCGCCGCCGATCTTGCCGATCAGGGCGCCGGTGAACCACAGGCCGCCGGCCTGGTCCAGGAAGGCGCGCATCTGAGAGGCGGCCGAGCCGAAGCGGGTGCCGGCGCCGATGATGATGGCGTCATAGTCCTTCAGGTCGTCGATCTTCGCGATCGGCGCCGCCTGATCCAGCTTGTAGTGCGAAGCCTTGGCCAGCTCTTCCGGCACGGTCTCCGGCACGCGCTTGATGTCGACCACGGCGCCTTCGACCTGGCGCGCGCCTTCGGCGACGGCTTCGGCCATGATTTCCAGATGGCCGTAGGTCGAGTGGTAGAGGACGAGAATCTTGGGCAAGGGAGGACTCCAAAATGAACGACAGGTCAATATCAGCAACACTGACCGTTGCGCAATTGGATTGTCTCTCGCTTTTATTCAAGCCCCTTGACCGAACGGATCGGGGACTAATCGAAATCGTTTTGAAAAATAGCGCGGTGACGCCGTCAGCTCACGGCGTGAACGAAGGGTCCCACGGCCGCACATATTCCCAGTGCCAGGGTTCGTAGACATAGGGGACGAAGCCGAACCGAGCGGCATTGGCGACCAGCCAGCGATAGGTCGCCCCCCGCGCCATCACCTCCCGGCTGGCCGCCGCCGTCGAGTCGACGCCCCGGCCCGGCGCCTGGCCGACGTACAGATCGACCGCCGTGCCCGTCCGGTGGGGCGAACAGACGGCGCGGCGCAGGCCGTCGCAATTGCCCTGCTGGGCGCAGCGCGCGGCGTCGGCCTCAGGATCGCG
>MGLN01000101.1:5866-13598 GCA_001796045.1 Caulobacterales bacterium RIFOXYB1_FULL_67_16
CGAACAGGCCGGTCGGGGTCAGGCCATGGGTCTGCTGGAACCCCGCCAGCTGCGAGGCGAAGATCGGCGTGCCGGGTCCGCACTGTGTGTGCAGCTCCTGCTGGATCAGGGGCGCATAGGCCATCCAGCCGTACTCCGCCGCCCCGAACGGCGCCCACTCCATCCCATAGGCCGAGGCCGCATTGGCCAGGGCCTCGTCGCCCCAGACGTCGGCGTTGGTATGGCACGGCCCCGCCGCGCGCGCCGCGCCGGCGAAGGCCAGGACCAGCCAGACAGTCAGGAACGCGAGACAGCTTCGCCACATGCCCCCAGCAAGCCTCAAGCGGCCCTCAGGAGCAAGCGCGCAGACGGCCGTCCGCCCGAATCCGACTCCGCTCCCGCGTCCAAACCTGCAATCTTGCCTCGGCCCGACTCATCCGGGCTGTCCCGGACCCGCCGCATGACCGCCGCCGCCGCGCCCCGTCGCTCCAACGCCGTGCTCGCCGCCTTCTCCGGCCCCTGCCTGCCGCTGGCGGCCTTCGGCGTGGCCCTGCCCGTCACCCTGCCGGAGTTCTACGCCACCTATGTGGGTCTGGAGCTGGGCGTGGTCGCGACCGTCTTCATGGCGGTGCGGCTGATCGACATCGTCTTCGACCCCTTCCTCGGCTGGGGCATGGACCGGACCAAAACCCGGTTCGGCCGCTACCGCCCGTGGATGGCCCTGGCCACCCCCATGCTGATGCTAGCGGCCCTGATGATGTTCGTCCTGGTCCAGCCGGGCGCCCCGGCGGTCTATCTGTTCGGCTGGCTGCTGTTCCTCTACCTGGGCTTCTCCATCGGCACCCTGGGCCAGCTGGGCTGGGCCGCCGTTCTCGCGCCCCAGTATGACCAGCGCAGCCGCGTCTACGGCTGGTGGCAGGTGTTCAACATCATCGGGGTGGTGCTGATCCTGGTTCTCCCGACCGTGGTGGTCCAGACCGGCATCGGAACCTATGCCGACGGGGTGCGGATCATGGGCTGGGGCATCATCATCGCCCTGCCGGTCACCATCGGCCTGGCCATGGTCGCCGTGCCCGAGCCCGTCACCGCCGGGGACCAACCGCACGGCAGCCTCGGCGCCTATCTGGCCCTGCTGAAGACGCCCGTGGTGCGCAAGCTGCTGATCGCCGATCTGCTGCTGGGCGTGGCGCCGGGCATCACCGGTTCGCTGCTGTTCTTCTTCTTCGGCCAGATCCGCGGCTACGACCACACCGAGGCCGGGCTCTTTATGCTGTTCTATTTCGTCGCCGGCCTGTGCGGCGCCCCCTTCTGGGCCTGGCTGGCGACCCGCGTCGGCAAGGATAAGGGCCTGGCGATCGCCAGCCTCGTCTCGGCCGTCCTCTATGTCGGCGCCACCCTGGTTCCCGGCGGCAATTTCGCCCTGACCGCCGTCGTCATGTTCATCGCCGGCCTGCCCTACGCCGCCGGCCTGTTCCTGACCCGCGCCATGATGGCCGACGCCGGCGACCAGGAGCGGTTCGAGACGGGCGTCGACCGCACCGGCCTGATGCTGTCCATCCTCTCGGCCACCACCAAGATCGGCCACGTGGTCGCCCTGGTCCCCTATCTGATCCTCCAGTGGGTCGGCTTCCGCGCCGTGCCCGGCCCGAACGGCAACAGCGACACCTCCCTGCTGACGCTCCAGATCCTGTTCATCGCGGTGCCCGGCCTGCTTCTGGCCCTGACCGCCTGGGTGCTGAAGAACTATCCGCTGACCGCCGCGCGCCATAACGAGATCCGCAAGGCCCTGGACGCCCGTGACGCGGAGGCGCGGGCATGAGGCCCATCGACCGGCTTCTGTCCATCATGGAGCGGCTGCGCGACCCCAACGGCGGCTGCCCCTGGGACGTGGAGCAGACCTTCGCCACCATCGCCCCCTATACGATCGAGGAGGCCTACGAGGTCGCCGACGCCATCGAGCGTAACGATCTGGTCGAACTGAAGGGCGAGCTGGGCGACCTGCTGTTCCAGGTCGTCTTCCACGCCCGCATGGCCGAGGAACAGGGCCTGTTCGCCTTCGACGACGTGGTCACCGCCATCGCCGACAAGCTGGAACGCCGCCACCCCCACGTCTTCGGCGACGAGGCCCAGCGCACCTCGAAGGAACAGACCGTCGCCTGGGAGGTCATCAAGGCCGCCGAGCGCAAGGACCGCAAGAAGCCCGGCGTGCTCGACGACGTTCCGGTCGGCCTGCCCGCCCTGACTCGCGCCGCCAAACTGACCAAACGCGCCGGCCGCGTCGGCTTCGACTGGCCCTCGACCGACGAGGTGTTCGACAAGCTGGCCGAAGAGGTCGAGGAGCTGCGCGTCGAGATCGCCGCCGGCGACCAGGCCAAAGCCCGCGAGGAGATGGGCGACCTGCTGTTCGTCGTCGCCAACCTGGCCCGCAAGCTGGACGTCGAGCCCGAGGATGCGCTCCGCGCCGCCAACGCCAAGTTCGTGCGCCGCTTCGGCTTCATCGAGGCGGAACTGGCCCGGGACGACCGCACCCCCGACCAATCGACGCTGGAGGAGATGGACCGCCTCTGGGACGCCGCAAAGCGCGCCGAGAAGGCCGGCCCGTCCTCCTGAGCCGCCGCATGCCCTACGACCTCATCATCTTCGACTACGACGGCGTGGTCGCCGACAGCGAGGTGCTGAACAGCACCGTCATGGCCGAACAGCTGACCGCCATCGGCCTGCCCACCAGCCTGGACGATGTCCTCGCCGCCTATACGGGCAAGCGCTGGCGCGACAACCGGCCGGTGGTCGAGGCGGCGCTCGGCCGTCCCTGCCCCGAGGACTTCCACACCACCTGGTTCGCTGCCTGCCGCGCCCGCGCCCCGCTCCATCTGAAGCCCGTGCCTGGCCTGATCGACTTCGTCGCCGCCCGGCCCGAGGCCCGCTGCATCGCCTCGTCCAGCGGCCCTGACTGGATCGGCGTCGGCCTGGACCTGTTCGGCCTGACCGATCATTTCGACGGCGCCGTCTTCACCGGCCTGGCGGTCGAGCGCGGCAAGCCCCACCCCGACATCTTCCTGCACGCCGCCGACGCCATGGGCGTAGACCCGGCCCGCGTCCTGGTGATCGAGGACAGCGAGGCGGGCGTCACAGCCGGGGTCGCGGCCGGTATGACGGTGGTGGGCCTGACCGCCGGGGGCCACGTCCGCGACGGCCACGCCGACCGCCTGGTCGCCCGCGGCGCCCACCATATCGCCGACAGCTACGCCGCCGTCGCCGCCTTCATGGATCGGTAGCGGCCCTCAGGCCGCCACGACATCTTCCTGCGCCGGCACGGTGCGGATCATATAGTCGAAGGCCGCCAGCCCCGCCTTGGAGCCCTCGCCCATCGCCACCACGATCTGCTTGTAGGGCACGGTCGTCACGTCCCCGGCGGCGAAGATGCCAGGCTGGGACGTCTCGCCGCGGTGATCCACCTCGATCTCGCCGCGCGGCGTCAGGCCCACCGCCCCGTGCAGCCATTCGGTATTGGGCACCAGGCCGATCTGGACGAAGACGCCTTCCAGATCGACGTCGTGATGGGCGTCGGAGTTGCGGTCCTTGTAGGACAGGCCCGTCACCTTCTCGCCGTCGCCGTGAACCTGGGTCGTCAGGGCCGAGGTGACGATCCGCACGTTCGGCAGGGTCGCCAGCTTGCGCTGCAACACCGCATCGGCCCGCAGCTCGCTGTCGTATTCGATCAAGGTCACATGGGCCACGATGCCCGCCAGGTCGATGGCCGCCTCGACGCCCGAGTTGCCGCCGCCGATCACCGCCACCCGCTTGCCCTTGAACAGCGGCCCGTCGCAGTGCGGGCAATAGGCCACGCCCTTGTTCTTGTACTGGTCCTCGCCCGGCACGTTCATCTGCCGCCAGCGGGCGCCGGTCGACAGGATGACGGTGCGCGACTTCAGGCTGGCGCCGTTCTCCAGCACCACCTCGTGCAGACCGCCCGGAACCTTGGCCGGGATCAGCTTGGCCGCCTTCTGCAGGTTCATCAGGTCCACCTCATATTCGCGGACATGCTGTTCCAGATGGGCGGCCAGCTTCGGCCCCTCGGTGTGCGGCACCGAAATGAAGTTCTCGATCGCCATGGTGTCCAGCACCTGGCCGCCGAACCGTTCGGCCACGATGCCGGTGCGGATGCCCTTGCGCGCCGTGTAGATGGCGGCCGCCGCCCCGGCCGGGCCGCCGCCGACCACCAGCACGTCGAACGGATCCTTGGACTTCAGCCGCTCGGCGGCCCGCGCCTCGGCGCCTGAATCCAGCTTGGCGACGATCTGCTCCAGCTCCATCCGGCCCTGGCCGAACAGTTCGCCGTTCAGGAAGACCGTCGGCACGGCCATGATCTTGCGCTCGTCCACCTCGTCCTTGAACAGGCCGCCCTCGATGGCGACGTGTTTGATGCGCGGGTTCAGCACGCTCATCAGGTTCAGGGCCTGCACCACGTCGGGGCAGTTCTGGCACGACAGCGAGAAATAGGTCTCGAACACATAGTCGCCGTCCAGATCCTTGACCTGCTGGATCAGTTCCTGCGCCGCCTTGGACGGATGGCCGCCGACGTGCAGCAGGGCCAGCACCAGCGAAGTGAACTCGTGGCCGAGCGGAATGCCCGCGAAACGCACGCCGATGTCGGTGCCCTTCCTGCGGATCAGGAAGCTGGGCTGGCGTTCGTCGTCATAGTCGCGGCCCATCTCGACCTTGCCGTGCGAGACCGAGACGATCTCCTCCAGCAGGGTCTTCAGCTCGACCGACTTGGGCCCGGCGCCCAGCGACGCGATCAGTTCGACCGGATGGACGATGTTCTTGAGGTAGCTCTCGAGCTGAGATTTCAGATTGGCGTCCAGCATGGGGCAGTCCTCGAATTCCAGGGTGACGCGCCGCCTTCGAGCCGATCCCGGCGAGGCTTGCGCGATAGGGTCCGGCCCCCACGAAACAGGGAGGCGGCCAGTTGGGTCCGACCCGAAGGCCGGACCCGATAGGCGTTCAGTCTTAGATCTTGCCGACGAGGTCGAGCGACGGCGCCAGGGTGGCTTCGCCCTCTTCCCACTTGGCCGGGCAGACTTCACCCGGATGCGCGCGCACATATTGCGCGGCCTTGACCTTGCGCAGCAGTTCGGCGGCGTTGCGGCCGATGCCTTCCGAGGTGGTTTCGGTGAACTGGATCACGCCGTCCGGATCGACCAGGAAGGTCGCGCGGTCGGCCAGGCCCACGCCCGGACGCATGGCGTCGAAGTTGTTGGTCACCTGACCCGAGGGATCGCCCAGCATGGTGTAGGTGATCTTGCCGATGGCCGGCGAGGAGTCGTGCCAGGCCTTGTGCGAGAAATGGGTGTCGGTCGACACCGAATAGATCTCGACGCCCAGCTTCTGGAACTCGGCGTAGTTGTCGGCCAGGTCTTCCAGCTCGGTCGGGCAGACGAAGGTGAAATCGGCCGGATAGAAGAAGAAGATCGCCCACTTGCCCGCCACATCGGCCTCGGTGACGGTCAGGAACTTGCCGTCCTTATAGGCCTCGGCCGTGAAGGGTTTGATGTTCGTGTTGATGAGGGCCATGCAGGGCTTCCAATACGCAAAAGGTTGGGGAGGCCCGCTTCCTACCGCACCGCAGCAGATAAGCCCAATCAGTTATTTGCAGATGCGTGATAGATTTTGGTTATAGAAAGACCCCACCACACCCCGTCGTCCTCGGGCTCGACCCGAGGACCGGGTCATCCGCCGCATTGCGCCAGAACAGACGTACACGCGCCTCAACGCCCGATCCTCGGGTCAAGCCCGAGGATGACGAAAAGCGAAATCAATACAGCAGGAACCCTCACTTCGTCTCTTCAGTAGGGCCATCCCCTCACCCTCCCCCTCTCCGTCATCCTCGGGCTTGTCCCGAGGATCCCCCCGGTGCTGGGGCAGCGGGCACAGGCCGCAGATACCGGGCAGCCCACTCTGGTGTGCTAGAGGGGGGACGTTTGACGTGGCGAAGAGCGGATTCGGTCCCTCCAGCATCCAGCAGGACTTGATTTTCGCGCTGGACGTGCGCGCCCTCGCTTGAGGATTGGAGTGCACAATGGCAGATGGCATCGCTCTAGACGCGTATGTAAAAGAGACCCTGCTGAGCATCGTGAAAGCGGTGATCGCGGCTCAAGACGACGCCACATGTGGCGGCTTCATAGGTCGGGCAGCGTATGGCGGCGCTCACGCGCCAAAGGACGAATCGGAAAACGTCGTGACAAACGTGTCCTTCGACCTCGCAACAACGGTCGAAGACAGGGGGACGACCGGTGGCGCCGCTGGCGTGAAGGTGATCCCCTTCATCAAGACGGACATTCAAGGCCAAATCCAATCCGCTCATTCCACCGTCAGTAGGATCGCCTTCACCGTACCGGTGGCTATTCCGCGGCCGAAAGCCCAACGGGATGAGGATGCTCGTCGCGAAGCCAATGAGCGCGCCCAATGGGAGCGAGACACACAGATGATCAACAACCGAAGCAGCGGCGGGTATTGACGAGATAGGTCAATCGCAGCAGGCGCGAGAGCACAGGAAGCACCCGATCAGCCCCGACCTCCGCAGCCGGGGCTTTGTCGTGATCGGGACCGAAGCGTGCGAGCCTCTTCTACCGGACGAGCTCGTAATGCGGGCCATCATAGAGCGCCTTCGGCTTGCGTTTTCGATAAGCGAGGGCCTCCTGCTTCAGGCCCTCGGGGGTGGCGGGCAAATCATTCAGCGTGCGATCCCAGACCGCCCCCCAGCGGACGCGGATTCCGGCCTCGACTGCGGCCGCGCGAACCGCTGCGGCGATCTGGTAGTAGGGCTCGATCGTCTCGCCACTGCTGGTGACAATCTTCCAGGTCACGTTGTGCCCCCAGTTGGCCCGACCGTCCACATAGGGCACGAGATCGACGGCATGGGAGAGACCGTCATTCTGCGGACGATGATTGCTCTGCAGGGTTTTCGAGGTACCGCGCGCCACCAGCTTCGCCTGATACTTCAGGTCTCGGACTTGCTTCTCCGTGATGGTGAAATCAGCGTCGGTTCTTTCGATGGCTCGCCTGACGATCATCGCGAGATTGGGATGAACATCGCCGAGGTAGGCTTCCGAAGCCGGCGAAAGGGAATAGACAGCCTGCTTGTCGCCCGCCATCGACGGGAACGCCCAAGCCGTTGCACTCAGCACCATGTACGCAGCCGAATAGGCACGCAGACGGAAGGTCATCGCTTTTCTCGCTAATGATGTGTTTGGAGGGGCAGGCGGAGGCTACGCAGTTAACTTCCGCAGCCGCGGCTCAAGAGCCTGCCGCGCGGTCACTCAACGAGCGCGGTTATCTCAAATCGCATGTGATCGGATGCTGAACGGCCAGCTTCAGGAATCATTCAGCTTGGCGGCTATGCCGCTGCCACTCTAGACAGCGCCCATCTCAGGGAAATAAGGCCAATGAACAAAGCGCACCGCTCCCAATTTCCCGAACCGAAGCCAATCCTTTCAACACCCTGACGCGCCCAAACGGCCATCGACCAACCACGCTTCGAAACCGTGTTAGCCTCGTCGTCCGGTCTTTGACATCGGGCGCCCGCCGCAATCCGACTGCGACGTCCGCCCTCCATCAACGCCACGGCAGGGGCCGCCCGGCGCGTTTGGCGCCTTTGGCACGGTTGTCACCCTGTTTTCGCGCCAAGCCGACAGACTTTGGCCGATCACCCGGCCCGCCCGCCTCAGTACAGCCGGAACCCCGCCACGCCTCT
>MGLN01000101.1:13612-16404 GCA_001796045.1 Caulobacterales bacterium RIFOXYB1_FULL_67_16
AGACTTTGGCCGATCACCCGGCCCGCCCGCCTCAGTACAGCCGGAACCCCGCCACGCCTCTTCGCCGGGTCGGACCTTCATCCTCGCCCACCCGACCCCGTCATCCTCGGGCTTGTCCCGAGGATCCAGACTCCCGGTGTTTGAACGGGGCGCGCACACGGCCGACACCGAGAGTCTGGATCCTCGCCACGAGGGCGAGGATGACGAGAAGCGACATCAATACAGCAGGAACCCCCGCCTCGCCTCTTCCCACGCCGCCTCATCCGGCCGCGTCGCCGCATCCAGATCCCCCGGCCCCGCCGCCGCGTCGTCCACCCATTCCCGCAGACCCGGCCCGCCGTTGATCACATCGATGGGCAGTTTCCCGAAGGCATATTCGTACGGGAAATCCCGCCACAGGTCGTAGTCGGGATACAGCCGCCGGATCGCCTTGAACCCCAGGGCCTGCACCCGCCACGGCCTGAAGGCGGCGTGGTCGTAGTCGGGGTGATCGACATGGATCTGCACCCCGCTGCACAGCTTCCCGACGTGCTTGTGGAAGGTCGGCTCGAACCACATGTCGCGTAAGGTGCAGCCGCCCAGCCACTCCGGCGCCAGAGCCTGCATCTCGGCGATCACCGCCCGCGCATCGATGTCCGGCGCCCCGAACAGCTCCAGCGGCCGGGTCGTGCCGCGGCCTTCCGACAGGGTCGCCCCCTCCAGCATCACCGTCCCGGCATAGGCCCTGGCCATGCTCAGGTTCGGCGCATTCGGGCTGGGGTTGACCCAGGCCCGTTCGCCCAGCGGCCAGCCGAAGCCCGGCCCCGCCTCGGGCGCCCAGCCCTGCATCTCCACGACGCGATAATCCACATCCAGCCTGAACCGGTCGATGAACCACAGGCCCAGTTCGCCCATCGTCATGCCGTGCCGCATCGGCATCGGCCCGGCCCCGACGAAACTCTCCCAGCCGGGCTTCAGCGTCTGCCCCTCGACCGGCCGCCCCGCCGGATTGGGCCGATCCAGCACCCACACCGACTTGCCGTGTTTCGCCGCCGCCTCCAGCACGTACAGAAGCGTGGTCACATAGGTGTAGATGCGGCAGCCCAGGTCCTGCAGGTCGATCAGGACGACGTCGAACGTCTCCATCCATTCGTCCTTGGGCCGCCGCACCTCGCCGTACAGGCTGAAGACGGGGAAGCCGTGCACCGGATCGCGATAATCCGGGCTCTCCATCATATTGTCCTGAAGATCACCCTTCATCCCGTGCTGCGGCCCGAAGGCGGCGGTCAGTTCGATCTCGGGACAGGCGGCCAGGGCGTCCACCGCATGGCCCAGATCCTTGGTCACCGAGGCCGGATGCGCCAGCAGAGCCACGCGTCGCCCCTTCAGCTGCCCCCTCAGGGCGTCGTCGGACAGCAGGCGGTCGAGACCGAAGTTCATGGCAGTTCCAGCGCGAACGAGTCGGGATGATGAAAGTCCGGCTTATCCGATGGATGGGCCAGGGCCCAATAGGCGATCGCCCCGTCCAGACCCTCGACCACCGCCGTCAGCCCGACCGCGTCCGTCGCATCCTCGGGCAGCTCCACATCGACCGTCAGAACGAACCGCCCCTGGGCCATTCGCGTGACGATGAAGGGCGCCGCGATCTCCAGCCCCCGCATCCCCTCGCGATAGCCGTCGAACCGATAGGCCGCCCAGGCCCCCGACGGCGACAGATTATATTCGACATAGCCGCCCTCCGTCCGCACGAAGGCCTCGAAACAGGTCGTCCGCCACAGCTCGTCCGTCCGCACCCGCGCCGTCGCCTCGGGCCACCGCACCCTCTCGACCGGCCCGGCCAGCAGATACTCCAGGCTCAACACCCGCCCCGCCCGTCGCGCCTCGACCTCCAGCGTCAGCCCGGCGGGGGAACAGGTCGGGTGCGGGATCAGGGGCAGACGCATCCCGTCTTCGTAGCGCAGGCTTGACGCCGGTCAACGCTGCGCCTTATCCAGAACCCATGTTCGCCGCCCGCGCCATCGCCGGCCTGTATTACCGCCCGCTGTAAGCGAGCGGCCCGCGAACACGCGCCGCCTTCGCTGGCGACGCGCTCTTCGGAAATGGAAGACGACCGCCGGCATCCCTGCTAACGGAGCCTCCGCCATGACCGACCAAGCTTTCAAATCCGACTTCCTCCGCACCCTCCAGGCGCGCGGCTACATCCATCAGATCACCCATCCGACCGAGCTGGACGAGGCGGCCGCCTCGGGCGGGCTTGTCGGCTATGTCGGCTTCGACGCCACGGCCAAGAGCCTTCATGTCGGAAACCTGATCTCGGTCATGATGCTGCGCCGGCTCCAGCAGGCGGGCGGCAAGCCCATCGTCCTGATGGGCGGCGGCACCACCAAGGTCGGCGACCCGACCGGCAAGGATGCGTCGCGCCCCCAGCTGACCCAAGAGACGATCCAGTCGAACATCGACTCCATCAAGACGGTCTTCGCCAAATTCCTGACCTTCGGCGACGGCCCGACCGATGCGGTCATGGTCAATAACGACGACTGGCTGTCGACCTACGGCTACATCCAGTTCCTGCGCGACTTCGGGACCCACTTCACCGTCAACCGGATGCTGAGCTTCGACTCGGTCAAGCTGCGGCTCGAGCGCGAGCAGCCGATGACCTTCCTCGAGTTCAACTACATGCTGATGCAGTCGGTGGACTTCCTGGAGCTGAACCGCAGCCTGAAGGTCACGCTGCAGATGGGCGGGTCGGACCAGTGGGGCAATATCACCTCGGGCGTGGATCTGGTGCGCCGGGTGGACCAGAAGGCCGCCTT
>MGLN01000101.1:16447-16622 GCA_001796045.1 Caulobacterales bacterium RIFOXYB1_FULL_67_16
ATGGGCAAGACCGCCCAGGGCGCCGTCTGGCTGAACGCCGAACAGCTGAGCCCCTATGACTACTGGCAGTTCTGGCGCAACGCCGAGGACGCCGACGTCGGCCGCTTCATGCGCCTGTTCACGGACCTCAGCCTGGAGCAGATCGCCGAATACGAAGCCCTGGAGGGCGCGGCCA
>MGLN01000102.1:0-7088 GCA_001796045.1 Caulobacterales bacterium RIFOXYB1_FULL_67_16
CACCCTGCCCCCGCTGCCCTACGCCTATGACGCCCTGGAGCCGGCCATCGACAAGGAGACGATGACCTTCCACCACGACAAGCACCACCAGACCTATGTCGACAACCTGAACAAGGCGGTCGATGCGGATCCGGAACTGCAGGGCAAGTCGCTGGAAGAGATCTTCACCAGCATCTCGACCGCGCCCAAGGCCGTGCGCAACAACGGCGGCGGTCACTGGAACCACAGCCTGTTCTGGGAACTGCTGGCCCCCGCCGACCAGGCTGGCCAGCCCTCGGCCGAGCTGGCCGCCGCCATTGATCGCGACCTGGGCGGTTTGGACAAGTTCAAGGAAGACTTCAACGCCGCCGGCGCCGCCCAGTTCGGCTCGGGCTGGGCCTGGCTGATCGTCCAGAGCGGCAAGCTGAAGATCACCTCCACGCCGAACCAGGACAATCCGCTGATGGATGTCGTGGAGGAACGCGGCGAGGTCATCCTGGGCGCCGACGTCTGGGAACACGCCTACTATCTGAAATATCAGAACCGCCGCGCCGACTATCTGAAGTCGTTCTGGACAGTCGTGAACTGGAACAAGGTCAACGAACTGTACGCCGCCGCCATCTGACGTCGGCCGGCTTCAAGGCGCACGCGCCCGCCGGATCACCGGCGGGCGTTTTGCCGTCGGGCCGGCGGGGAATTCCCAGGTGCGGCTTGACTCTGAAGGGTTGGGCGTCGATAAGCGCCGCCTTCCACGCTTCCGGTTCTCCGGGCGCGAGGACTGATGACGGAAGATGCGTGGACCGCCGTTGAGATCGCATTCCCAATCCAGGGGATGCCGGGCCGCATCGTCGAAAAGAGAATAGAATGTCCAAGCGCCACAGCGCCAAATACAAGATCGACCGCGCCATGGGTGAAAACCTGTGGGGTCGCGCCAAGTCTCCGGTCAACAAGCGCTCCTACGGTCCCGGCCAGCACGGCCAACGCCGCAAGTCCAAGGTTTCGGACTTCGGTCTGCAGCTGAAGGCCAAGCAGAAGCTGAAGGGCTACTACGGCAACATCACCGAGAAGCAGTTCGCCAAGACCTACGACGAGGCTGCGCGCCGCAAGGGCAACACCTCGGAAAACCTGATCGGCCTTCTGGAATCGCGCCTGGACGCCGTCGTCTACCGCGCCAAGTTCGTGCCCACCGTCTGGGCCGCCCGCCAGTTCGTCAGCCACGGCCACGTCCTGGTCAATGGCAAGAAGGTCGACATCGGCTCCTATCGCGTCAAGCCGGACGACGTCGTCTCGGTGAAGGAAAAGTCGCGCAATATGGCGCTGGTTCTGGAAGCCCAGCAGTCGTCGGAACGCGACGTGCCGGACTATCTCGAGCTGTCTGACCGTTCGTTCTCGGTCCGCTACGTCCGCGTGCCGGAACTGTCGGACGTGCCGTACGCGGTGAAGATGGAACCGAACCTGGTCGTCGAATACTACGCCTCCTAAGCCGATCCCGATGCGGTCGCCTCGCCTCGAGGCGGCCTCATCGGCGGCATGACGTCCGCAAGGGTCTCGAATTCGTTCGGGGCCCTTTGCTATTCGGCCTGTTCCCTTCGCAGGCGAACAGGCGCATCCTGGGATCGTTCAGGATTCCGAAACAGGGAAGGCCGCTCATGTCGCGCGCCATCTTCAAATCGACGACGGCCCTGGTCGGCGTCGCCGTGCTCGCCTCGGGCTGTGCGGGCGGAGCCGGAGCGCCCGGCGTCTCCACCGCCGGCATGCCCGGCGCGCTGGAGCCCATCCACGCGGCGGCCTTCACCAAGGACGCCGCCGTCTTCTGGGTCAGTTCGAACGGTTGCACCCGCAAGGACGATCTGATCCCGATCGTCAGCATCCGGGGAGGCGACGCCGTCATCACCCTGCGGCGGATCGACGAGGACAGGTGCCATCAACCCGCCGCCCAGGGCGTCGAACTGAAATGGTCGTTCGAGGAACTGGGGCTGGCGCCCGGCTCGCCCGTCAGCGTCAACAACCCCTACCAGTTGCCCCAGACCTGAGGCGTTACTCCCTCACCGGCCGTAGCCCGGCCAATAGGCCTTGCCGGCCCTTTCGTAGGGCCGCGGCAGGTTCTCCTCCTCGCCCAGCGTCACGGCGGCGTGGTGGCCCCAGTTGGGGTCGTCCAGCACGGCGCGGGCGACCGCGACGATGTCCGCCTGTTCAGCCTCCAGGATTCTCTCGGCCTGCCGGGGATCGGTGATCATGCCCACCGCCATGACGGCAGCCTCCGGCACCGCTCTCTTCACCGCCTCGGCGAAGGGGACCTGATAGCCCGGTTCCGCGCCGGGGATCTCGGCGCGCGCGACATTGCCGCCCGAGGTCAGGTGCAGATAGTCATAGCCCATCTCGTGAAGCGCACGGCCGAACGCGATCACCTCGTCCAGCGCCACGCCGTCCTCGACCCAGTCTGAGCCGTTGAACCGGGCGCCCAGGGCCTTGGTCCGGGGCCAGGCCTCCCGCAGCGCACGCGCCACCCGCAGAGGGAAGCGCGCCCGCGCCCCCGCGGAACCCCCGTAGGCGTCGGTGCGCCGGTTGGACATCGGCGACAGGAATTCGCTGAGCAGATAGCCATGGGCGGCGTGCAACTCGACCAGATCGAAGCCGGCGCGGTCGGCGCGGCGGGCGGCGTCTTCGAAGGCGGCGACGACGCGATCCATGTCCGCCTCGGTCATTTCCGTCGGGGTGTGCCAGTCGTCGCGGAAGGGCAGGGCGGAGGGGGCGAAGGTTCGCCAGCCGCCTTCTTCCGTCGTCAGGGCCCGGCCGCCCTTCCACGGCGCCGATGTCGAGGCCTTGCGGCCGGCGTGGGCCAGCTGAATCCCCATCGGCGTGTCGGAATAGGTCCTGAGGTTCCGCAGGCTCTCGGCGAGAACCGCCTCCTGGGCGTCGTTCCACAGGCCGAGGTCGTCGGGGGTGATGCGGCCGGCGGCCTCCACGCCCGTCGCCTCGATGATGACCAGACCGGCGCCGGAGAGGGCCATGCGGCCGAAATGCTGCGCGTGCCAAGGCTGAGCCACGCCGTCGACGGCCGAATACTGGCACATGGGCGCTACGGCGATGCGGTTGCGCAGCTTCAGAGGGCCGAGTTGCAGGGGTGAAAAGAGGCGGCTCATGACGACCTGTACGATGTGCGGGGAGGTCGGTAGCTATGTCTGTTGCGGTCGCGATCAAGTCCGACCTTTCCGATTGTTCACCTGGCTTGCCGAAAATTCACGTGCCTGCGGACCCTTCGCGCGCCACAAAAGCGTCAAGCTTCATAAGGGGTCACACCAATGCTTCGTCTCGCTCTCGCCATCGCCATCGCCGCTCCGCTGCTGTCCGGCTGCATCATCGTCGCGACTGAAAAGCCCACGACTCGGGTCATCACCACGCCCGCCGCCGATCAATGATGCGCGCCCTCAAGATCTTCGCTGCCGCCGCCCTGGCGGCGCCGCTGCTGTCTGCCTGCGTCATCTACGCCAACGATTCCGGCGACGACGTCTCGGTAAAGCTGGACCGTCCGGAAGAGGCGCCCGCCGAGGCCATTCGCCAAGCCCGATTTGCCGACGGCGCCTTGGTGGTGCGGGTGGATTCCAACGGCTGCACCCAGGCGTCCGATTTCGAGGTTTCGGTGGCCGACAAGACGCCGGCTGAGATCACCCTGAAGCGCACCAAGCCGGACATGTGCCGGGCCCTGGTCGCCGAAGGCGTGGAGCTTCGCTGGACCTATGCCGACCTGGGCCTTGAGCCCGGCGCGCCGGCGCGGATACTCAATCCGCTGAAGTAGTTCCGAACACCGCCGCCATGGCGGGGGGAATGCGCTGGGGCCTCAGGGTCGCGGCGTCGACCAGACACCATTCGGAGACGCCCTGGGCGCAGACTCGGCCCTGGGCGTCCTCGATGCGGACATAGCGGTTGAAGCGTGGTCCCTGGGGATCGCCGACCCAGGTTCGGGCCACGACGCCCGTGGCGCCGGGCTCGATGGCGCGCAGATAGTCGATCTCGTGCCGAAGCGCGACCCAGGAGCATTTCGCGCGCGTGTCCTCGTCGAAGCGGGCGGTCCAGTGCGCCGTGCCGACGTCCTGCAGCCAGCCGACATAGACGACGTTGTTGACGTGGCCGTTGGCGTCGATGTGCTCGGGGCGAACCTCGAGCGGCACGATGAAGACCTCGCGGTCTTCACGCGGGGTCAGAACCGGGCGCGCCATCAGGCTTCGCCGAGCGGCACGCCCTTTTCGGCCATCAGGGCCTGGAGCTCGCCGGCCTGGAACATCTCGCGGATGATGTCCGAACCGCCGACGAACTCGCCCTTCACATAGAGCTGAGGAATGGTCGGCCAGTCGGTGAAGGTCTTGATGCCTTCGCGTAGGGCTTCGTCCTGAAGCACGTCCACGCCCACGAAGGCCGCGCCGACATGGTCCAGAATCTGAACCGCCAGCGAGGAGAAGCCGCAGCGCGGCTGGTCCGGCGTGCCCTTCATGAACAGCACCACGTCGTGCTGGGCGACGGTGTCGCCGATGAAGGCGTGGACGGGATCGGCGGAAGCGGTGTCGGTCACGGGAGAGGCCTTTCGTGAAGGTCGTCAGCTAGGGAGAGCCGACGGCCGGGTCAAGGCGTCGTCACGCCCATCTGCTCCGATCAGGCGGCGGCCGAGGCCGTAACCCGCCCCATCTCGATCTGCGCCGCCAGGCCCGGCGGCAGATCGCGTTCCGGAGTGGCGGCCAGCATTTCCAGCCGCTCCGTGTCATTTGCCCGGATGATGACGCTGGAGATGGTCGGGTCGGTCAGCACATAGCTGAGGCAGATCGCCTCAGCCGGCCAGTTGGGGGTGCGATAGAGAAAGCCGAAGGCGTCGTTCTTTTGCGAGCGCGGCGGATGTTTCGGCCCTCCGCCCAGACCGAACAGGCCCTTCTTCGCGACCGGCTCGGGGCTCCGGGGCTTGGATCGCCGGTCGGTGAAATAGTCGTAGGCGAAGACCGCCATGTCCTGCTCGCGTGCGGCCCGCACGCGGTTGCGCAGCTTCCAGTCGGCGTTGATGTCGAACGGCGTCAGCAGGACGTCGAAGGCGCCGGTCGAGACATAGGTGTCCATGACTTCGTCGCCGCCCGCCACCCCCAGCAACCTGATGCGGCCGGTGGCGCGCAGGGCCTTCAGCGCGTTCAGCGACGACTGCGGCAGTTCATGTTCGCCGGGCTCCTGGAGGACGGCGACGTCGATCCAGCCGAGCTTGGAGAATTGCAGGGTCCGGTCGATGGCCGCCGTCATGCCCTCGGCCGAGAAGTCGCGGCCGCCGTTCCGTCCCGCATCAATCCCTAGGGTCAGGCCGACGCAGACCAGCTTGCGGTCCACATGAGCCAGGGCCTCGCCCAGCACCTCGGCGACTACCGGGTCTGCAGTCTCCAGCCGGTAGGAATTCACCCCGGCTTCGAGCGCCGAATACAGGAGGTTCAGCGCAGCCTCGCGACCGCGCGCCAGACTGTCCAGGCCGAAGCTCAGCGTCAGGTTGGAGATGGCGGCGCCCGATGCGCCGAATGGGCGATAACGCACGGGTCAGTCCTCCCTGGGCGGCGCTGCGGTTTCCAGCGCGAGGGCGTGCAGTTCTCCGCCCATCTGGCCCTTGAGCGCCGCATAGACCAACTGGTGCTGGCGCACGCGCGGCAGGCCGGCGAAGGCGCCCGAGACGATGCGGGCGCGATAGTGGTCGCCGTCTCCGGCCAGATCCTCGATGGCGATCTCGGCGTCGGGAAAGGCTTCGACCAGATGCTGGCGCAGCGTTTCGACGGACATGGGCATAGGCGGACTCTCGGATCGTTCCGGACCAGAATGCTGGATAAACCTTAATGTCGGGCTACGCCGGCTTAGGGCGCTCAAACAGCTGGACCGGACCGTCCTTGTAAGTGGTGGTCGCATAGGGGCGGTAGCCGACCCGTTCCGCCAGCCGGATGGAGGCGAGGTTCTCCGGCGAGATCATGCAGACGGTCCGCGGTGCAGGCAGGCGCGCGTCGGCCCAGGCCAGAACGGCCGAGAGGGCCTCGGCGGCGTAGCCCTTGCCCTGGAAGGCGGGTGAGAGTCCCCAGCCCAACTCGGGGTCGGTCAAAGGGGGATCGATCAGGCGTCTGTGATCCAGGATTGAGACATTGCCCAGATAGGCGCCGTCAGTCGACAGACGCACGGTCCAGCTGCCGTAACCGGCGACGCTCCATTGGCCCAGGTCGCGCAGCAGTCGAAACCAGACCTCCTCGCTAGTCATCGCCCGGCCGGTAATGTGGCGGGTGAAATCTTCGTCGGCCCAAAGCGCGATCAGAGGTTCCAGATCACTGACTGCGATCGGCGTCAGGACCAGCCGCTCGGTCTTCAGAGTCTCAGTCTTCACATCAGGCCCAGTTGCTTGAAGCTGGCCACCCCGTCGCGGCCGACGACCAGATGGTCGTGAACCTCGACGTTAAGGGCGCGGCCGGCCTGCACAACCTGTTTCGTCATCTCGATGTCGGCGCGACTGGGGGTTGGGTCGCCGGACGGGTGGTTGTGAACGAGGATCAGGGCGCTGGCTGACAGTTCGAGGGCGCGGCGCACCACTTCGCGAGGATAGAGGGGGGCGTGATCGACCGTGCCCTTGTTCTGCACCTCGTCCAGGATCAGCTGGTTCTTCTTGTCCAGGAAGAGGATGCGCACCTGTTCAAGGGGCTCGTGCTGGATGGCGACGCGCACATAGGCTAGCAGCGCCGTCCACGATGAGATGACGGGGCGTTTGGCGGTGGGCTCTCGCGCGATCCGGCGTGTCACGTCGAAGATCAGTTGGAGGTCCAGCGCCACGGCTCGCGTCGCCTTGCCAGGCGCATAGCCCAGCGTCCGCGCCACCTGATGTTCGACCGCCTCGTGGCTGGCTGCGCCGATGCCTTCCAGTCCGCCGAACCGGGCCACCAGGTCCTTGGCCAAGGGTTTGGTGTCCTTGTACGGGATCGACCGGAACAGCAGCAGTTCCAGCAATTCGTAGTCGGGCAGGGCGTTCAGCCCCCCCTTGGCCGCTCTTTCGCGCAGCCGATCACGATGCCCGCTGTGACGCGCCTTTGTCTTGGGTTCGGGTGTCTGATCTTCGGCCA
>MGLN01000102.1:7390-7618 GCA_001796045.1 Caulobacterales bacterium RIFOXYB1_FULL_67_16
AAGACCCGGCCGATGCCGTGGCCGCAGAAGTCGCGCACCACGCTCATCCGCTGGGCCTCGACGAACTTCTGGATGGCGAAGCCGATGTCGCCAAACGTATTGCCCGGCTTGACCTGCTCCAGGCCCAGCTCCAGCGACTGATAGGTGACGTCGATCAGCTTCTTGGCCCGCGCATTGATCTCGCCCACCGCATACATGCGGCTGGAATCGCCGTGCCAGCCGTCGACG
>MGLN01000103.1:0-900 GCA_001796045.1 Caulobacterales bacterium RIFOXYB1_FULL_67_16
CTGGCTGCCGATCTGGCTCCTGGTCTATCGCCGGCCGCGCGAACAGAAGCGGCTGTCGGCTGCCGAGCTGGCCTATATCGAGCAGGATCCTGCCGATGTCGTTGAA
This sequence comes from Caulobacterales bacterium RIFOXYB1_FULL_67_16, assembly GCA_001796045.1. Classification (GTDB taxonomy): domain Bacteria; phylum Pseudomonadota; class Alphaproteobacteria; order Caulobacterales; family Caulobacteraceae; genus Brevundimonas. The sequence goes on from MGLN01000103.1 coordinate 107, forward strand.
AAGGTCAAATGGACCAAGCTGTTGGGCGTCAAGGAAACTTGGGCCTACGCCCTGGGCAAGTTCCTGATCGACCCCATCTGGTGGATGTTCCTGTTCTGGCTGCCGGACTTCCTCGGCAAAACCTACGGACTTGATCTGAAATCCTTCGGCCCCCCGCTGGTCGCCATCTACCTGTTGTCGGACGTGGGATCGGTCGGCGGCGGCTGGCTGTCGTCTCGCTTCATGCACCGCGGCATGAGCGTCAATAGGGCCCGCAAGATCACCATGCTGATCTGCGCCCTGTGCGCCGTCCCGGTCGCTTTCGCCGCCATGGCGTCCAACCTCTGGGTGGCGGTCGGCATCATCGGTTTGGCCACTGCGGCCCACCAGGGCTTTTCGGCCAATCTCTACGCCCTGCCGGGCGACGTCTTCCCGCGCTCGGCGGTCGGTTCGGTCGTCGGGATCGGGGGCATGTTGGGGGCCATCGGCGGCATGGCGATGGCGAAGTACGCCGGCTATGTGCTGGAGCAGATCGGCACCTATACGCCGATCTTCATCGTGGCGGCTTCAGCCTATCTGATCGCCCTGTTGGTGGTGCATCTGCTTTCGCCGAAGTACGCTCCGGCCAAGGTCTGATCAAAGCGCGGCCGGACGATCACTCGTCCGGCCGCTTCTTTTTGGATGAAGAGATGAAGCTGCTTCGAAGACATCTGCTCGGCCTGGTCTTGGCCGCAGGCGGCCTGGCCTTCGGACGACCGGCGGCGGCCGAGGCTTTCTCTGCTGGAGAGCGGCAGGCGGCCGCGCCGCCCGACCCC
>MGLN01000103.1:993-2080 GCA_001796045.1 Caulobacterales bacterium RIFOXYB1_FULL_67_16
ATTCCGGGCGGCGGCTACCGTTGGGCGGTTCTCGACAAAGAGGGCTACGACGTCGCCCGCGTCTTCGCGGCGACCGGTACGACCTGTTTCGTGCTTCGCTACCGACTTCCGGCGGATGGTTGGGCCGCCGGGCCGGACGCCCCGCTACAGGATGCGCAACGGGCGATGCGGCTGATCCGCTCCCGCGCGGACGTCTATGGAGTGGACCCGGCGCGGATTGGCGTCCTCGGGGCCTCTGCGGGCGGGCATCTCGCAGGATTGCTCAGCGCCAGGCGCGATGAGACCTATCCCGCCATCGACGCCGAAGACGCCGTTTCGCTAAGGCCCGACCTGACGGTCTTGATGTACCCGGTGGCCACCATGGCTGACCCCCACGCCCACCAGGGTTCGCGAACCCATCTGCTGGGCCAGGCTCCTGCAGCGGACCAGATCAGGGCCTATTCTCTGGAGGCGATGGATTGGCGGGACGCCGCGCCGGTTTTCATGCTTCACGCCATGGACGACCTGGCGGTCCCGGTCGAGAACAGCCTTCAACTGTTGAGGACGCTGAAGGCTGCGGCCGTGCCGACGGAGGCACACCTCTTTCAAGAAGGCGGCCACGGCTTCGGCGTACGTCTGATCCAGGGCCGGCCCGCCCAGGTCTGGCCTGACTTGGTCCGGGCCTGGGCCGGTCGGCTGAACGTGCCGCTCTAGGCGGGTCAGGTTCCGGGCTGGATATAGGGAATGGCGGCGAAGAAGGCGCGCTCGTCGCCCCTGGGATCGTTCGCCATGCGTGGCTCGACATCAAACAGCAGAGTCTGGCGCTGTGGCAGTTCGTAACGGTCCCAGCGCGGCAGGCCCGGGTGGTTCGGATCACCGTCCCGCGCCAAGGCGGCGAATGCCTTTCGCATGGCCGCTGAGACGGTCTCGGCGCCAGGACCGTTCACGCGGGATTCGGGCGAGGCGACAGTTCCGAAGACCAGGGGGATGTCCGCCGTGTGGAAGGCGCCCTTGCGGCCAGAGGCCATGACGCCGGGAAAGTCGAGCTGATAGACCCAGGCGGGCGCGCCGGCCTTGGCGCGTTCCTCGGCCTCGATCACCGAGCCAC
>MGLN01000103.1:2124-2626 GCA_001796045.1 Caulobacterales bacterium RIFOXYB1_FULL_67_16
ATGCGACGATAGGCGTCGACGACGACCTCGGGCGCGACGTCGATCCGCATGACGGACGGCGTCAATCGGCCCGGCAGCGTGTCCCAGGTCAGGTCTTGGTTTTTGGGATCGTCGCCCATGAAGCCCAGCGTCTCCTCGCGCGTATTGCCGATGATCATGGGCGTCTTGAGACCCGAGGACGCGGCGTCCGGATAGAAGGGATGTCGGGGCAGGGCGCGGAAATCCAGGAGCGGGCCGAAATACAGCCCGCCGAATCCGAGAATCGGGTCCTGCACCGCCTGGGCTTCGAGCAGGCGCTCCACCGGCAGGGTCGCCGCTTCGGCCGCGCGATCGGGTGTCAGCCCCAGGGCCTTCAACCACGTCACAGCGCGAGTGGTGGCGTTGATCGGTCCGGACGCCGTGACCTGCTGACCGCTCATGGTGGCGGCGCAGTGGAACAGGCCTTCCGCCGCCGGCATGGCCATCAGGGTGGCGATCTTCGCGCCGCCGCCGTACTGGCCGA
>MGLN01000103.1:2652-3500 GCA_001796045.1 Caulobacterales bacterium RIFOXYB1_FULL_67_16
CAGAGTCTTCAAAGCCCGGAACGAGCCGCCCCAGATAGGCGTAGCCGAAGGCGTTGAGGCGATGATTGAGCGTGACCACGACCACGTCCTCCTCTGCGGCCAGTCGCGAGCCGTCATAGAGGGGATGCGAGCCCGAGCCGGTGGCGTAGGCGCCGCCGTGGATATAGACCATCACCGGCCGCCGAGCGGCGTCGGCGCCGGGGGTCCAGACGTTCAAGAAGAGGCAGTCTTCGCTTTGGTTGGGTTCATCCCCGCGTTGGGGAGCGGCGGCGCCGAACTGGACGGCGAGGACCGGCGTCCGCCAAGGCACGGGCGGTTCGGGCGGCCGAAATCGCCGTGTTGGGGCTCCGTAGCGAATCCCCTTGAAGACGCTGAGCTCCCTTTCCCGCAGACCGAGGACGGGCCCAGCCGTCGTCGTCACGCGCGGCGCCGAGGCGCGCGGCCCTGCCGTCGCCGTTTGCGCTATAACGGCGGCGGACAAACCCGCCGCTAAGGCCGTTCGCCGCGTCATGGGCGTCTGTCCTGCGGAACTGCTGGAGAGGGGCTGCTTCAACCTGATGTCCTTCCCTGTCGCCGGTGTTCTGTCGCCCGGTCGGTAATGGTCGGCAAGGCCGCCTTGCCTATGATGCGCGGGCCTCGAAAACCCGTCAGACGTCCGTCTTGCAATAGAAAGGCGACTGTGCGTACAACAACTATGACACCGGTAGCAGTACTTTGGCAAACCAAAGCTGACACCGGTGTCGTCCGCCAGCAGCGGGCGGCTGAACGGAGGCGGTTGATCTCCGAGGGCCATGAACGGGAGGAGAAAACCAAATGACCCCACGCCAGAAATTCGCCCAACGCGCCCT
>MGLN01000103.1:3515-4977 GCA_001796045.1 Caulobacterales bacterium RIFOXYB1_FULL_67_16
GGTTGATGAGATCGTGGTCACCGGTTTTCGGGCCAGCCTTCAGAACGCCCTGAATATCAAGCGACGCGAGGCTGGCGTGGTGGACGCCATCTCGGCCGAAGACATCGCTGATTTCCCTGACACCAACCTCGCCGAGTCGATCCAGCGTATTCCCGGCGTGTCCATTGACCGCGACGCCGGCGAAGGCCGCACCTTGACCGTCCGGGGTCTAAGTTCGGAGTTCACCCGGACGCGGATCAACGGCATCGAAGCCCAGGCTTCCACCGGGGCGACCGATTCTTCCGGCGGCGTCAACCGAGGGCGGGGCTTCGATTTCAACGTCTTCGCCTCGGAGCTCTTCAACAATATCACGGTGCGCAAGACCTCCTCGGCCGAGGTGGAGGAGGGCTCATTGGGGGCCACGGTGGACCTTCGGACCAGCCGACCCTTCGACAAGATGGGCTTCCAAGGCGCGCTGTCTGGCCAGTACGGCTACAATGACCTGTCGGAAGACTGGAGCCCCCGCTTCGCGGGCCTGATCTCCAACACCTGGGCCGACGATCAGCTGGGCGCCCTGTTTTCCATCGCCTACAGCGAACGTGAGAGCCTCGAAGAAGGCTTCAGCTCCGTCCGTTGGGGCCCGGCCAGCGCCGACGGGGGTTTCCAGAACGGCAGCGTCCTGCCCAGCCCGGCGAACACCTATCATCCGCGTATTCCGCGCTACGGCAGCCTTGAACATGGTCAAGAGCGGCTCGGCGCGACCCTTTCGCTTCAGGCGCGGCCCGGCAACGGGCCGACCCTGTTCACCCTGGATATGCTCTACTCTAAGTTGGATTCGACCCGCAGCGAGAACTTCCTGCAAGCCTGGTCCCTCAGTCGAGGGGCGGATCAAGGCGGCAAGCCCCAGGTGGATATCGTCGATTTTGCAATCGATCCCGACACCGGCGAGATGACCTATGCCCGGCTCGACGACATGGACATCCGCAGCGAGCAGCGGTTCGACGTCCTGGAGACTGAGTTCAAACAGATGACCTTTGCGGTCGAACACGAGTTCTCGGACCGACTGAGGTTCAACGGCCTGATTGGGCGCGCGGAATCGAGCTTCGGCAATCCGGTGCAGGTCAGCGCCATCATCGACCGACAGAATGTCGACGGCTACTCCTATGATTTCCGGGAAAATCGCAATCTTCCGGCCATCAACTGGGGCTTTGACGTCACCGATCCGACGCAATGGTCCATCGTCGGCCCGACCGGCGCCCAGCCCCGGTCCGAGCTGCGCTCCAGCGCCAACTTTCAGGACAATGTCTACACCACCGGCGAAGCCAATTTCGCGTTCGAGCTGAGCGAGCGCCTGACGCTGAAGGCGGGCGTCAGCCGCAAGGAATATGAATCAAGCAGCCGGGCCTTTGCGCGTGTGGCGAATGGCGCGCCGGCGCTTCCGGCTGGGGTGACCATGGCGGATGTGACGGATCTGCGGACCGGG
>MGLN01000103.1:4985-5852 GCA_001796045.1 Caulobacterales bacterium RIFOXYB1_FULL_67_16
AGGCGCTGCAGACCGTCTGGGATTATCGTTGCAACTGCGACACCGGGGTGGCCGGCGGCGACTTCCGTCTGGTCGGGTTGAACGGCAACCCTTCTACCTACGGCAACTGGCGCGAGGTGACGGAGACCGACACGGGCGGCTTTGTTCAGGCGGACTGGAATCTGGAGATCATGGGCCTGCCGGTCCGCGGCAATGTCGGCGTGCGTCAGGTCAAGACCGAGGTCGAAGCCCTGGGCTATTCGAACGTCGGCGGGGTGGCGACGCCGGTGACGGGCGAGAACGAGTACGACGACACCCTGCCGTCGCTGAACGTCGCGGTTGAGCCGATGGAGGACCTGATCGTCCGCTTCGGCGCCGCCAAGGTGATGTCGCGTCCGCCGGTCACCAGCCTTGTTCCGGTGTTTGCGCTGAGCGCGGTCAACGCGTCGAGCAACACCGCCTCGCTTGGAAACGTCGAACTGGAGCCCTATCGCGCCAAGACCTATGATCTGTCGGTCGAATATTATTTCGCGCCCGAAGCCCTGCTGTCCTTCGCCTATTTCTACAAGGACATCTCCACCTTCGTGCAGACGACCCAGCAGACCCTGACCTACGGCGAACTGACGGCGCTCAATCCTGTGGCCTTCCCGGCGGTCTCCACCCGGCCGCCCGGTTCGCCCTATGTGTTCAGCACCCCCACCAATACGAAGGGTGGACCGCTGAAGGGGTTTGAAATCAGCTACCAGCAGACCTTCAGCTTCCTGCCGGGGCCGCTGTCCAATATCGGCGCACTGCTGAACTATACCCACGTCGAGTCTGAGATCGACTACTGCACCACGGCGAGCTGCGCCGTCATCGTGACCGAGGACCTGGTGAACCTGTCGCCCG
>MGLN01000104.1:0-498 GCA_001796045.1 Caulobacterales bacterium RIFOXYB1_FULL_67_16
CGTAGATCGGCGGCAGGCCGCGCGACAGCTGCACCTTGCGGCGACGGTCCAGTTCGTCCGCAGTCTCATAGGCGGGATAGAGCCGACCCGACGCCTTCAGCCTGGCGGCGGCCTCCTCATAGCGGTCGAAGCGCTTGGACTGGTTGTAGCGTTCGTCCCAGGTCAGCCCCAGCCAGGTCAGATCGTCCTCGATCCCCTGTTCGAACTCGGGCGTGGAGCGCGCCAGGTCGGTGTCGTCGATCCGCAGCACGAAGGATCCGCCCTGCCCTTTTGCGAACAGCCAGTTCACCAGGGCGGTGCGGACATTGCCGACGTGCAGCTTACCCGTCGGCGACGGGGCGAAACGAACCTTGACGGACATGAAGACCTAGACCTCAAAAGCGAGGCGGCTAGGTCGCGCCGCAACCCCGCGAAGTCAAGGCTTGGGTCCCTCGAACTTCAGTCGTCCCGGTGAACCCGCTCGCGGCGTTCGTGGCGCTCCTGCGCCTCGACCGACAG
>MGLN01000104.1:530-5757 GCA_001796045.1 Caulobacterales bacterium RIFOXYB1_FULL_67_16
AACCGATCGGCTCGCCGGTGTCCTCGCAGTAGCCGTAGGACCCGTCCTCGATCCGGCGCAGAGCGTCGTCGATCTTGGAGATCAGCTTGCGCTGACGGTCCCGCGTCCGCAACTCCAGCGCGCGATCCGATTCCGAAGAGGCCCGATCGACCAGATCGGGATGATTCTCGGTTTCGGCCTTGAGGTTGATCACTGTCCCCTTGGACTCGCGAAGGATCTCGTCCTTCCAGTCCAGCAGCTTCTTCTTGAAGTAGGCAAGCTGCCGTTCGTTCATGAACGGCTCATCGTCGGACGGCCGATAAAGACCGGTCTCGTCGGACACAACGGACGCCAAAGCGTTCATCGCACTCACGCTCTCTAAGCACGCCCCCCTGTGGCGTAAGCGCCGTATAGTCAGACCTGAGAGTCCCGGCAACGGCGTTCGCGATTCCGTGATCAGAATGTGGCGACGGCGCGAGCCTGCGTGACATTTGGCGCGCAGATTTCGCGCTGAATCTTGAATAACCGACGTTTTTACGTCAGCCGCCGCGTCGGAGCTCGGCCTTAGCCAGTTCGACTTCGGCGCGTAGATCGATCTGATCGAGGAGCGCGTTCAAGCCGGCGTCCCCATCGTCGGGCCGCTCCTCCCGCAAGGCTCGAGCGAGTCGGTCCAGCACGCCCCCATCCGCCTCGCCGGACAACAGGGCCATCTTCATCTCGTCCAGACGATCCAGAAGGCCCGCGCCCCGTTTCACCGCGCGACGGCGTTTCTCCAGCGGCCCTTCGACGCCTTGAAGGGCCATCAGGGCGGAGACGTCTGCGACGCTCGACGGCGCGGCGCTGGCGGAGGGCGCGGCTGCGGAAGCGGTCCCCGCTGTCTGCCCCAGCGAAAATCCGGCGGAGGAGCGAGCGGCCTTGCCGCTCGTCGGCGCACCGGGGCCTGTGGTCCCTGTAACCTTCATCGGCGGATGCTCCAGCTCATAGGTCGATCCTTTTCGAACGGAGTGACCGTTTGGTTAACGCCTCGGCAAAAAATGCCGCCAGCCATCCGGCGGACGACGAAATAGAGACAGACTTTCAATGCTCTATGCTTCGGCACAAATCTGGCAGCGCGACGGACGAAACGCCTCAGGACGTCCGACCCATGCAGAATCTGCTTGCCCGACTCGCCGCCCCCCTCGCCGCGCTTGCCGCCCTGGGCGCCGTCGCCTCCCCGGCGGGCGCGCAGTCGCGCATCAAGGACATCGCCGCAGTGGAAGGCGTGCGCGGCAACCAACTGGTGGGATACGGGATGGTGATGGGCCTGAACGGGACCGGCGACAGCCTGCGGAACTGCCCCTTCACGCGCCAATCCCTGGAAGGCATGACCGAACGCCTGGGCGTCAACATCCGCGGCGGCAACGCCAACACCAAGAACATGGCCGCCGTCATGGTGACCGCGGAACTGCCGGCCTTTGCGACGCCGGGATCGAGGATCGACGTCAACGTCTCGTCCATGTGCGACGCCAAGAGCCTGCTCGGTGGTTCCTTGGTCGTGACCAGTCTTCAGGGCGCCGACGGTCAGGTCTATGCGGTGGCGCAAGGGTCCGTTCAGACGGGCGCCGTTTCGGCCTCCGGCGGTTCCGGCTCTTCGGTGACGCGCGGCGTGCCGACTGCGGGTCGTATCGCCTCCGGCGCCTCGGTCGAACGCGAGACCGGCTTCGAGATGGCGAACATGAACGAGGTGCGCCTTAACCTGCGCAACCCGGACTTTACCACGGCCCAGCGGATCGCCGCCGCCGTCAACGCCGCCTATCCCGGCACGGCCCTGGCTGAGAACGGCACAGTCGTCTCGCTGCGTGCCCCGGGGCAGATGGGCATGGCGGGCTTCATCAGCCGCGTCGAAAACCTGCCCGTCACCGTGGACTCTCCGGCCAAGGTCATCATCGACGAGGTGAACGGGGTGATCGTGATGGGGGACGCGGTCCGGGTCTCGCGCGTCGCCATCGCTCAGGGCAACCTGACCATCTCAGTGGACGAGCAGCCCTTCGTCAGCCAGCCCGCCCCCTTCAGCCAGGGGCAGACGGCGGTGGTGCCCAGTTCCCAGGTCAGCGTCGAGGAAGACCTGGGCACCCAGATGCGGCTGATCGGGGGCGGGAACAGCCTGTCGACCCTGGTCAACGGCTTGAACACGCTCGGCGTCAGTCCCCGGGACATGATCAGCATCCTGCAGGCCATCAAGGCGTCCGGCGCCTTGCAGGCCGAAATCGAGGTGATGTGACCATGGCCGACCTCGCCGTCTCGACCGATCTGATCCGTCCCGTCCAAGGTCTCGCCGCCTCCGCAGCCGGCGCCGCCAAGGACAAGGTCAAGGAAACCGCCGAGGCCTTCGAAGCCTCCTTCCTGTCCCAGATGCTGAAGCCGATGTTCGAGGGGCTTTCCACCGACGGGCTTTTCGGCGGCGGTCAGGCCGAGGCGACCTGGCGCAGCTTTCTGCTGGACGAAATGGCCAAGAAAACCGTCTCAGCGGGCGGCATTGGCCTGGCGGGTCCGGTGATGAACGAGATGCTGAAGATGCAGGAGGGACGCCGATGAGCGATGCGGATCTGGCGACCGCCCGGGTGCGTCAACTGCTGGAACTGACCCGGCGGCTGACGGACCGACTGGCGGCGGAAACCAAGGCGTTTGAACGCGGGCGGCCGCAGGACGTCGCGGCGAGCCTGGCCGAAACCCAGGACATGGCCAATCTGTATCGGCGCGATTCCGGTCATGTGAAGGCCAACCCGGCTCTGTTGGCAGGCGCGCCGCCCTCGGAACGCAAGGCTCTGATCGACGCCACCCGCGCCTTCGAAGCCGTCTTGGCCCGGCACGCCGGCGCTGTCGAGGCGGCCCGGAATATCTCGGAGGGGCTGGTCCGGGCTATCGCGCATGAAGTGGCTGCGGCGCGAACGCCAGCGGCCGCCTATGCCGCCGACGGCCGGGCGGCCCAGGGCGACGGACGAGCCGTCGCCTTCAACAGCAAGGCCTGAGAAGTCGAACCTGCGTTGCCGATTTTTTAAGCGGCGCCGGGCATAGTTCGGCCATGTCCATGACAGCTCGTCTCCTCGGTCTCGCTTTTGCGTCGTCAGACGCCTTGGTCGAAATTGACGCCGAAGGGCGCGTCTCATTCGCGCTGGGGGCAGGTCCAGTTCCAGGCACCGACGTCGCCGCCCTGTGGACGGGCAAGCCGCTTCTGGATTTCCTCCATGAAGGGCGGGGCGTCATGGAGAGCCTGCTCAAGACCAAGGCCGGCGAACGGCTCCCGGGCGTCGCAATTCTAGTCCAAGCTGGTCCCGATCGCGTGCGCCGCGCGTCTTTGCGGGCCTTCATCCTGCCCCAGCTGGCGCCGGCCATCTCCTGTTCCATCACCTACGACGGCCCGGCCATAACGACAGCTTCGCTGGAGACGCCGCCGCTGGTGGACGCCGAGACCTTCATGGCCGAAGCCGCCCGCGTCGTGGGAAGCTCGACCAGCCTGTCCCTCGCCTTCCTGGACATTTGCGGCCTGGAGGACATGGCGGAGGAAGTGGCTGAAAAGGTGCAGCGGCGGATCGAGGCGACGCTTCAATCCGCAGCCGCCGACGGGTCTTCGGCCGCCCAACTGACCCCCGAGCGATACGCCCTGTTCCGCTCTTCCGCCGACACCCGCGACCTTGCCGCCGAGGTGGTCGAGGCCGGGCGAGCGGAGGGGGTCACCCTGAACGCGGAGGCCTTCTCCTCCAAGCTGCCCGATGGCGGGGACACGCTGTGCGTCCTGCGCGCCATGCGGTATGCGATCGAGAGCTGTTTGAAGGACGACGGCCTCTCCAACCCCCAGATCGCCTTCTCCGAGGCGCTGAAGCGGACCTTCCGCGACGCGGAGGCCTTCCGGGCCGTGGTCAAGTCGCGCGAGTTCCAGGTCCACTACCAACCGATCGTTCAGCTGTCTTCGCGGGCGGTCCACCATTTCGAAGCCCTGGCTCGTTTCAACGCCGGAGCGGGTCCCGCCAACGCCATCCGGATGGCCGAAGAACTGGCCATGATCGAGTCCTTCGATCTGGCCGTTGCGGAGAAGGTGCTGAAGCGGATGCGGGCGCCCGGGGCGGGCTTGCTCAAGATGGCCGTCAATGTGTCCGGGGCCTCCCTGGGCGACGACACCTATGTGGAACAGCTGTTGCAGATGACGGCAGGCGCCCCGGAAGATCGCAAACGGCTGATCGTAGAGATCACCGAGACCTCGGCCCTGGCCGACATCAACGCCGCCAACCGGCGGCTGAGCGGCCTGCGCGACGCGGGAATCAAGATCTGTATCGACGACTTCGGATCAGGCGCGGCCTCCTACGACTATCTGCGCAAGCTGTCGGTGGACGCGGTCAAGATCGACGGGGCTCTGATCCGCGAGATCGAGACGGACGAGGTGGTCCGCAACATGGTTCGCAGCGTCGTGGAGCTGAGCCGATCGCTGAAGCTGGACACTATCGCCGAGATGATCGAGACCGAAGAGGTGGTGGCCGAGCTCAAGAGCCTGGGCGTCGAATACGGCCAGGGCTGGCTGTTCGGCCGCGCCGAGGCCGAGCCGCGAACCCAGCTGGCCAGCGCGGCGCCGATCCGACGCCGGGGCGCCGTCGAAGCCTGGGGCTGACGACCTAGCCTGCGCTCGGCTTGGCCAGGGACGGCCGCTCGCTGGCCTTGGCGGCGGCGGTCGCTTCCACGGCGCGCATGACGCGCAGCAGGTTCTCGCCGGCGATCTTGCGGATGTCGGCCTCGGTCCAGCCGGCGTCCATCAGGGCGGCGAGGATGCGCGGATAGGCGTCCACCCCGGTCATGCCCTCGGGCAGGCTGCCGATGCCGTCGAAGTCGGCGCCCAGGCCGACGTGGTCGATGCCGGCGACCTGACGCACATGCTGGATGTGGGCGACGACGTCGGCAAGGGTCGCCTCCGGCGTCGGATGGGCGGCGGTCCAGGCGGCCAGGCCGGCCTCGACGGCGGTCGGATCGCCGGGGTTCAGGGTCTTCAGCCGCGCCTCCTCGCCCGCGCGGTCGGCGTTCCAGGCGCGGACCCGTTCGGAGACGAAGCCGGGCGCCAGATTGATCATCACGATCCCGCCGTCCTCGGGCATCATCCGCAGCACCCGGTCGGGGACGTTGCGGGGATGGGCCGTGATCGCCCGCGCCGAGGAGTGGGTGAAGATGACCGGGGCGTCGGACACCCGCATGGCGTCCAGCATGGTGTCCTCCGACACGTGGCTGA
>MGLN01000104.1:5811-10523 GCA_001796045.1 Caulobacterales bacterium RIFOXYB1_FULL_67_16
GGCTGAGCCCGCCCCATTTGGGGGCGTCGGTCGCGCTGTCGGCCCAGGTGGTAGTCTTGGAGTGGGTCAGGGTCATGTAACGGGCGCCGGCGCGGTGGAACTCGCGCAACAGGGCCAGAGAGTCGTCGATGGAGTAGCCGCCCTCCATGCCGATCAGGCTGGCGATCCGACCCGAGGCGAAGACGGCGTCGACCTGGTCCGCCGTGGTCGCTAGACCGAAGACGTCAGGGTGGGCGGCGATGATCCGCTTGGCCGTGTCGATCTGCTCGAAGGTCTCCTCGACCGCCTCGAGCGGGGTCAGGCTGGCGGGGACGTAGACCGACCAGAACTGACCGCCGACCCCGCCGGCGCGCAGGCGGGCGATGTCGGTGTGGAGTTGGGTCGTCGCCTCCAGATCGGTCGTCAGATCAACGGCGTATACGTCGTTTCCATACTGCTGGCGCAGGGCCCAGGGGAGGTCGTTGTGGCCGTCGATCAGGGGAGTGGTCTTCAGGATCTCCAGCACGCGGGCCTCGCCGCTCGATTGGGCGTTTGCGGCGGTGGCGAAGGCGGCGACGGCGACGCCGGCCAGCAGACGACGGATCATGATGCGACTCCCTGATGTTGCGACGCACACTGACAGACGGAGAGGGGTAGACAACCCCTCATCCGAGCCCTTCGGGCCCACCTTCTCCCGCAAGGGGAGAAGGAAGAGGTTTCCCGGTCGGGCGACGAACGGCTAGGAGAGGCGGATGAGCGACGCCGCCTTTTCCGATCCGCTCGACCTGAAGAAGGTCGAGACCCGCGCCTGGTTCGAGCATCTGCGCGACCGCATCCATGCGGCCTTCGAGGCGCTGGAGGATGCGGCGCCCGATGACCTGTTTCCGGGGAAGCCGGGGCGGTTCGTGCGGACCGCCTGGGACCGCAAGGACGGCGGCGGTGGCGTGATGGGGATGATGCACGGCCGGCTGTTCGAGAAGGTCGGGGTCCATGTCTCGACCGTGCACGGATCCTTTCCGGCCGACTACGCTAAGACGGTGCCCGGCGCGGCGGAGGATCCCCGGTTCTTCGCCACCGGGATCAGCCTGATCTGCCATCCGGTGAGTCCCAGGATTCCGGCCGTGCATATGAACACCCGCTTCATCGCCACGACCCAGAGCTGGTTCGGCGGCGGGGGCGATCTGACGCCTGTGCTGGACGCGGATCGGCGCCAGGACCACCCGGACACACTGGCCTTCCACGCCGCGATGAAGGCGGCCTGCGACGCGCACGATCCCGACTGGCACGCCAAGTACAAGGCCTGGTGCGACGAGTATTTCTTCCTGCCGCATCGGCAGGAGCCGCGCGGGACGGGCGGCATCTTCTATGACCACCACGACAGCGGCGACCATGACCGGGACTTCGCCTTCACCCGCGACGTGGGCCTGGCCTTCCTGGACGTCTATCCGAAGATCGTCGCCGGGCGGATGGGCGAGGCCTGGACGCCGGATCAGCGTGAGGAGCAGCTGGTGCGGCGCGGGCGCTATGTGGAGTTCAACCTGCTGTACGACCGTGGCACCATGTTCGGCCTCAAGACCGGCGGCAACGTCGATTCGATCCTCAGCTCCATGCCCCCGGTGGTGAAATGGCCGTGAAATCCCCCCTTGCGAAGATCCTGCTGCGGCCCCTGGCCACCTCGGCCCTGTTTGCGGTGCTGTACGGGGTCTATCTGATCCTGGCGAAGCAGCCCCAGATCCCGCTGACCCTGTTCGTGGTGATCGGCTTCTACTTCGCGGCCTCGCTGCTGCTGGAGCGGTTCGTGTTTCCCCGGTTCGGGCTGTAGACGGTGCCCATACACCCGTCATCCTCGGGCTTGACCCGAGGACCGGGCTGTCCGCCGCATTGCGTCAGCGGCGGGCGCACAGCCCGATCCGCATCCGGTCCTCGGGTCAAGCCCGAGGATGACGGGAGTGTGGGGCGTGAGGCGCGGGCTGCGGGGGAGCGGGCAGATTAGACGGTTTCGACTCCAATTTTTTTGAGTCTATTTGAGTGTATTTCAGGCGACCCGGGTGCCCTTGAAACCGCGCCCCCAAATTGCACTGCACCGTCGAAGTCGGTGCAATATGCAAAAGAGTGCAGTTTGGCGGCGTGCTTCCATTCGATTGTCAAAGACCTGGCGCCCAGTCTAACCGCGCCCGGAAGGGTGATAGGTTGATCGTCGAAATTTCTTTGAAAACCCTTATAATTCAGGATGCGTGGGTGCGAAATTAGGGGCGTAAGCCATGTCCGCTCAGCCCATCGCCGCCACAAACGCGTCGCCTGCGCGGCTGCGGTAACGTTCCGAATGACGCAGCAGGCGGAAGGGGCGTTCGGGCAGGGGAAAGGCGGCGGTGACCAGGCGGCCGGCGGCGACGGAGGCATAGGCGACGCTTTCGGACAGGGCGGTGGCGCCGGCCCCGGCCTCGGCGGCGGCGAGAACCGCTTCGTTCGACGGCAGGGTCATGGCGACGGGCAGGTCTGCGGGATCGATCCCGGCCTGGCGCACCGCCTCCTCCAGGGTCGAACGGGTGCCGGAGCCGGCTTCGCGCAGCACCCAGGGGGATGTGGTCAGATCAGTCGCTGGCAGACGACGCAGGCCCGCCCAGGGATGGTCCGGCGCAACCACGACCGCCAGGCGGTCTGAACCGATACGGGTCTGTTCCAGCGCGGATTCGTCGACCGCGCCCTCGACCAGGCCGATCTCGGCCTCGCCTCCCAGAACGGCGGCGGCGGCCTGGCGCGTATTGCCGATCTGGACGTCCAGTTCGATGCCCGGATGGGCGGCGTGGAAGGCGACCAGGCGACGGGGCAGCCAGTAGGAGGCGATGGTCTGGCTGGCGAAGACGGTCAGGCGGCCGCGCCGCAGGGCGCTGAGGTCCGCCAGCGCCGCCTCGGCCGCCGCCGCGCGCGCCAGAACGGCCCTGGCCTCGGGTAGGAAGGCCTGGCCGGTCTGGTTCAGCACCACGCCCCGCCCCACCCGGTCGAACAGGTGAACGTCGTGCTCGGCCTCGAGCGCCGCGATGGCGTTGGAGACGGCCGACTGGGTCAGGTTCAACGCCCGCGCGGCCGCCGTCACATGCTGACGCTCGGCCACGGCGACGAAGATGCGCAGGCGCTCCAGGGTCACAATCAATCTCCAAATCGGATTGAAACGACCATAACAATCCGTTGGACCGAGGTCGAGCGGGCGCGCATCAAGCTGGGCCATGAAGTCCGCCGCCTCTGCCGCTGTCGCGACCCCGCCCCTGCCCCGCCCCGTCGGCCTGGGTGCGCGGCTCGGCGCGTTCGGCCGTTCGGTCTGGCCCGGCCTGATGATGAGCCTGGTGGTCGCTCTGGCGGCGGTGGGCCTGGGCGGCCTGGAACGCGAGGCGGTCGGCAAGGTCTGGCTGGAGCCGCTGGTCTTGGCCATTGTGCTGGGGGCCGGCGTGCGGACGACCTGGACGCCGGATGAGCGGTTCAGAGTCGGGATCGATTTCAGCGCCAAGATCCTGCTGGAGGTCGCCGTGGTCCTGCTGGGCGCCTCGGTCAGCGCGGCGACCCTGTCCTCGCTGGGCCTGGGGTTCGTGACCGGGGTCTTCGCCCTGGTATCGGCCGCCATTCTGGTCGGGTTCGGGATCGGGCGTCTGCTGGGACTGACCCCGCGCATGGCCCTGCTGGTGGCGTGCGGCAACGCCATCTGCGGCAACTCGGCCATCGCCGCCGTGGCCCCGGTGATCGACGCCGACGGGGAAGAGGTGGCCGCCTCCATCGCCTTTACCGCCGTGCTGGGCGTGGCGGTGGTTCTGGCCCTGCCGCTGCTGGGCGGGCTGATGTCCATGAGCGGCCTGCAATACGGAGCCCTGGCGGGGCTTACCGTCTACGCCGTGCCCCAGGTGCTGGCGGCCGCCGCCCCGTTCGGCGCGGTCGCGACCCAAACGGGGACGGTCGTCAAGCTGGCGCGGGTGCTGATGCTGGGGCCGGTGATCCTGGTGCTGTCGCTGATGTTCAGGGACCGGGCGGCGGGCAAGTCGGGGCCGGGTCTGCACCGGCTGCTGCCGTGGTTCATCGTCGGTTTCCTGGCGATGATCGCGCTGCGGAACCTGGAGCTAATCCCGCAGGCGGCGCTTGAGCCGATGGCGGCGGCGTCGGGCCTGCTGACCGTGGCGGCCATGGCGGCGCTGGGGCTGCAGACCGACATCCGGGCCGTGGCGCGGGCCGGCGGGCGGGTGGTCGCGGCGGTGGTCTTGTCGCTCGCGGCCTTGGTGGGGCTGAGCCTGGGGCTGATCGCGGCGCTGGGAGTTTAGATCCCGCTGCCCTGGTCCTCCACCGGCGGCGGGGTGATCAGCAGGAAGGCGCGGATCCAGGCGGTGAGGACGGCGCGGTCGTTGGGGCGTTTCAGGCTTTCGAGGGCGGCGTCGGCCAGGGGTTCGGGGATGCGCGAACCGCGCCGGCTCTCCACCAGGGCGGCGGCGTAGTCGGGCTGGAACTCCGGGTGGCACTGGAAGGAGATGGCGTCCTCCCCCCAGGCCAGGCCGGCGTAGGGGGTGAAGCCGCTGGAGGCGATGACGCGCGCGTCGGGCGAAATGGCCACGACCTGATCCTGGTGCGAGACCGGAATGGCGATGGTGCGGGCGCGGGGGTGCATCCAGGGCTCGTCGCTGAGGACGTCGTAACGGTGCAGGCCGACACCCCAGCCCTTGTCCGATTTTACGACCTCGCCGCCGAAGGCGTGGGCC
>MGLN01000104.1:10615-11046 GCA_001796045.1 Caulobacterales bacterium RIFOXYB1_FULL_67_16
GGCGTTGGGTAGGCTGCGTTGATCAAGCAGCCGCGCCTGACGGGCAGAGTGTCGGGCGCGCTCGACGCTGTCCTGTCCCGCGGCAATTTCTGGCTCGGCGTCCACAGCGTAGAAACAGGCGTGGATATGGCTATTGCCGATATCGAAGACGACGACCGTGCTCACGCGCCGACACCTCGGGCAGTTGGATCGGCAATAGCAGCATCTGTCACAGCCGCCTCGGCCAGCTCAGCTACGGCGACCGCCAATTCGGCTAGGCTGGCGCCACGCCGTAATGGTTGCGGCAAGCGGGCTTCTAACGAAACATCGCCGCCGTTTTCCGGTCGCGGCGGTGCCAACACGGTAAAGCGGTGCTGGTCGCCATGGACGCCGTCCAGGTCATTCCAGATGACGCGGTCGACCTGTCCGCCGACGAAATAGCCAGCGGCGCG
>MGLN01000105.1:0-2008 GCA_001796045.1 Caulobacterales bacterium RIFOXYB1_FULL_67_16
CAAGCGCATGAAGCTGCTGGACCTGGAATTCGCCAACGAGGCCCTGACGGGGGCGGGCGAAGAGGTGGACCGGTCGGCGCCGAAGAAGTGGCGCAGGGAGGCGGCGGCGGAGAAGGCGGAGGCGTTTAGGAAGGGGAGGGTGTAGGGCCTGCGGACAAGCCATAGCGGGCAGCGCGCGATCAATTGGATGAAGGTCATGGACCTTCAGATTGCCTAGGATATGATGAAATAGCTAAGGGGGTCTTATGTCGCCATTTACGCCCGACAATATCGGCGAAATCTTCGGTTCAGATGCCGCCGACACCGAAGATGCCGCACGCCTCTACACCTTCTTTATCTCAAACGATTCGTACCACAACGTGCGAGCACCGAATCCAATTTGCCTTGTTGTAGGCCAGAAAGGAATTGGGAAGACAGCGCTTATGCGAGTGTCCGCTTTGGATGATCAGCGGAACCGCTTTCCAAGTATATTTATTCGGGGCTCAAGGATTTTGGCGGCTGCGGAAGCAGGAGGATCCGGATCCGCCACGATTGGCAAATTCCGGACTGTAATCGAAGATGCATTGCTCTCGCAGGTGGCAGAGGGCATCGCAAAAGAAGCCGCGTCGGCGTTGAAAGTACCCGAAGGAGTGGGATCATTCTTAGGCCGACTGACAGCGCTAGGCACGTCGATCGCTACCAGCCAAAATGAAGCTCTAAAGAATGCTGCTGCGAAAGCTTCCCCTTGGCTTTTAGATAAAATTCCTGCGGTCAATGTATATATCGACGATACGGATGTCGATTGGGACGGAAGCAAGGCTGCGGCCAGCCAAGTAAATCGCCTCATACAATCCTGTTTTCAGATTTCTGCGGACAGCGACGGAGATGTACGATTCAAAATCTCGATAAGATCTGATTTATTTAACTCTCTTTCCGTAACATCTGACATAATCGACAAAGTACAAAGCGGAGTTGTTCGCGTACGTTGGACAGTGGATGAGATTTTTAGAGTCATCGCCAAACGTATCGCTATATACGAAGGTCGAGAATACGACGATGAGGAAGTCGATAGGTTACCTCAAGAAGCTGTTTTCCAACGATTCTTTACGCCGTATTTTGAAGAGCGATTTCGGTACGCCGGCGCCTGGGAAAACGCCCCCATGCGCCAAGTGCTATTATCATTTGTTAGACAGCGGCCTCGAGACCTGATCGGATTATGCCGTTTAGCGGCAAAAGAAGCGGAATCATCTGGAACAATTATAGATACGCGCGCCCTTCACGACGTAATACCGATATATTGTCAGAATCGATTTAACGATACGGTGGTTGAGTTCTCCAATGAACTTCCAGACGTACAAAAGTTACTAAATGAAATGCGACCATCAGATCGGAAAGATAATAAAAAAGCAACATCTATCAAGAAACATTACTACACACACGACCAATTAATAGCCAAAATAAATGCTATAAAGGGAAATCTCAGTCTCCGATTTTCCTACGCGAACGTGCCAGCTTCTTCAGCGGAGCTAGCTGAATTTCTATTCCGCATTAATTTTTTGGTCGCCAGCCGAACTGACAGCAACGGCTTTGTGGAGCGCATGTATTACGACTTCGCGGATCGACGTCTTCGAGAGGTCCGACTTGGGCAATGGGATTGGGAAGTTCATATGGCTTATCGATGGGCGATCCAGAGAGACAGCGATGCAGTATGGAAAGAACTGAACTGACAGCCTCCTGATCGGGAAAACGGTTCAGTTGGGCGCGGTGGGTCTCCATTTCAGCGGCCAAGCTATTCCCTGACCTTTCGTCATCCTCCGGCAAGCCGCGCCTTCGCGGCGCAGACCGGGGGACCCAGCGGCGCGCGGGAGCGCGAACCTGTCGCGGACTCGGTGTTCAGACAGTGTGCGGCGGATGGATTTCGCCTTCGGCGCCGCTGGGTCCCCCGGTCGCTTCGCGCCGGAGGATGACGAAAGGAGGGGCAGGTCAGGTCCTGAGCCTTCATCGCCGTTCCAATCCCTTCTCCCGCAGG
>MGLN01000105.1:2057-4447 GCA_001796045.1 Caulobacterales bacterium RIFOXYB1_FULL_67_16
GGCCGTGGGGGCATGAGCCAGGGCATTCACCGCAAGATCCGATCCGACGCCGTCTGGGCCGAGGTGCGCAAGGCGTGGGAGGATGGGGAGACCGCGCGGTCGGTGGCGCGGCGGTATGACGTCGGGGTTCACGCCCTGTGGAAGCGGCGCGAGGCGGAGGGCTGGGCGCGGCCGGAGCCGAAGGCGGGGCCGGTGGAGCCGGCCGAGGGCTGGGGCGCCTATGTGCAGGGGCGGCGCGACGCCTTCGAGGCGCGCCTGGCGGATGCGCGGGCGCTGGCGGAATGTCTGGTCGAGGCGATGAAGGACGAACGGCTGACGCGGGCGCCGCACTGGCATATTCCGTGGCTGTATCGCTGGCGCGCCGACCATCTGGGCCCCGAGGCGGCGGCGCGGGACCGGGAACGGGCGATGGAGATGGGGTATGTCTGGGCCGAGGCGTTCTGGGACGAGGACGGGGCGCTGAGGCCGCTTCACCGGCTGGATGCAGAGATGGCGCGTCTGCACCCGCAGGAATGGCGCAGGGCGTTGGGCTTGCCGGAGGGGATGCCGCAGGGCGTGCAGGTGTGAGGACAGCCGCAAAGGCCGGAATCAACACTGCCTTAACCGTAAGGATTCACCATGACCGCCTCACTGTTTCGAGGCCGCGTTTCATGTCCGAGCTCACCGCCCCCCTCCTCGCCAAGGACGTCATTCACCGTGGCGACTGTATCGCGGTGCTGAAAAGCCTGCCGGACGCCTCGGTCGACATGGTCTTCGCAGACCCGCCCTATAATCTGCAGCTGGGGGGCGACCTGCTGCGGCCCGACAATTCCAAGGTCGACGCCGTCGACGACGACTGGGACAAGTTCGGCAGTTTCGCCGAATACGACGCCTTCACCCGCGCCTGGCTGACCGAATGCCGCCGGGTGCTGAAACCCGAGGGTTCGATCTGGGTGATCGGCTCCTATCACAACGTCTTCCGCCTGGGCGCGGCGATCCAGGACCTGGGCTTCTGGGTGCTGAACGACATCATCTGGCGCAAGTCCAACCCGATGCCGAACTTCAAGGGCACCCGGTTCACCAACGCCCACGAGACCCTGATCTGGGCCGCCCGGTCGCGCGACCAGAAGCGCTACACCTTCAACTACGACGCCCTGAAGGCCTTCAACGAAGACACCCAGATGCGGTCCGACTGGACCTTCGCCCTGTGCACCGGGGACGAACGCATCAAGGACGCCGACGGCAAGAAGGCCCATCCGACCCAGAAGCCCGAGGCCCTGCTGCACCGCGTGCTGCTGTCGGCCACCCGCCCCGGCGACGTGGTCCTGGACCCCTTCTTCGGCACCGGCACCACCGGCGCCGCCGCCAAACGCCTCGGTCGCCACTACATCGGCATCGAGCGGGACGAGACCTATGCCGAGGTGGCCGAGACCCGCATCGCCGCCGTCATCCCGGCCAAGCCGGAAGACCTGGCCGTCATGGGCTCCAAGCGCGCCGAGCCCAAGGTGCCCTTCGGCGCCCTGGTCGAGGCCGGGCTGCTGAACCCCGGCGACCGTCTGTACTGCCCCAAGGGCGAGCGCGAGGCCCGCGTCCGCGCCGACGGCTCGCTGGTGTCCGGCGCCCTGACCGGCTCGATCCACAAGCTGGGCGCCCTGCTGGAGAACGCCCCGGCCTGCAACGGCTGGACCTACTGGCGCTTCAAGACCGACCAGGGCCTGAAGTCGATCGACGCCCTGCGCGCCGAAATCCGCGCCGGGATGCAGTAGGGCGGCGGGTTCAGATCAGGGCGGGTTCTCCCGCCCGGTCCAGGGCCTTGGCGAAGACGGTCGGCAGGGCCGCGCGCGCGGCGTCGAACGCCAGCCACTGATAGTCGCCGGCCGGCCTGACCTGGGCGACCCGCACCGTCAGGGTCAGGCTGAAATGGGTGAAGACATGCTCGACCGCCCCGGCCTCGCGCCAGTCGGCGGGGACCGGCGGCGCCGGATCGGGCGCGGCGCTCCAGTCGCTGGTGGGCAGGCCCAGCATGCCGCCCAGCAGCCCCTTGTCCGGCCGCCGCTCCAGCGCCACCCGCCCGTCGGGATCGATCATGACGAAGGCGAAACCCCGACGATGCGGACGTTCGGCCTTCTTCAGTTTGACCGGAAACCGCTCCGGCGCCCCGCTCGCCCGCCCGAGGCACTGGTCCGCCGCCGGGCACTGGCCGCAAAGCGGCGACTTCGGCCGGCACACCGTCGCCCCCAGATCCATCAGGGCCTGAGCCCAGTCGCCCGGCCGCTCATCGGTGACGAACAGACCCGCCAGCCGCCTCAGCTCGGGCCGCGCGGCCGGGACCGGGGTCTCGACCGCGAACAGCCGCGCCATGACCCGCTCGACATTGCCGTCCACCACATTGGCCGGGCGATCAAAGGCGA
>MGLN01000105.1:4554-7661 GCA_001796045.1 Caulobacterales bacterium RIFOXYB1_FULL_67_16
CAGGCCAGCAGATTGCGCGCCCGGGCGTAGTAGCCCAGCCCCGCCCAGGCGGCCATGACCTCGGCGTCCTCGGCCGCCGCCAGATCGGACACCGTCGGCCAGCGGGCGGTGAAGTCCAGAAAATAGGGGGTCGCGTGCGGGGTCGTGGTCTGCTGCAGCATCACCTCCGACAGCCAGACGCGATAGGGATCCGTCCGCGCCTTCGCCCCCGGCGGCGCGCGCCACGCCAGGCTGCGCGCATGGGCGTCGTACCAGGCGAGCAATTCGGAACGGATCAGAGAGACGTCAGGCATGGGATGGGGCTATATAGGCCCATGCGCCGCCCGCTGCCCACAGACGCCGAGGTCCGCGAGATCCTGTCGCGCCGCCGCACCCGCCCGGCGCCGCGTCCGGCCCCACGTGCGGGTCAGGCCCTGACGCCCCTGATCCGGAAGCTGGACGAACAGTTCGGCCGGGGCGCGAGCGCGCTTGAGCCCCGCTGGCGCGAGATCGTCGGCGACCGCCTGGCCCGCGTCACCCGCCCGCAGAAGCTGACCAAGGGCAAGGCCGGCCAGCCCGGCGTGCTGGAGTTGCGCGTCGCCGGCGCCGCCGCCCTGCTGGTCCAGCACCAGTCCGAAGACATCCTGGCCCGGGTGAACCTGTTTCTCGGCGCCGGCTCGGTGGACCGCCTGCGCATCGCCCAGGGCCCGGTCAAGCCCTTAACCGAACCGACCGCCCGCCCCAAACGCGCCGCCGTCCCGCCGCCTCTGCCCGCCGCCGCAGAGGCCGAACTCGCCGCCTCCATCGCCGCCGCGCCCGACGACCTGAAGGCCGCCCTGGCCAAACTCGGCCGAGCGGCGATGTCGCGCTCGAACGACCGCGATTGACAAATCTTCGCCGCACCTGTTCTCGAATGATCAAGGTTGCGCGGTTCGCCCGGAATCACGCCGCCATTCGCCAACGATCCGACCAAGGAAACCCCATGGCCCCGACCGAATCCCGCTTCGCCCGCATGAGCCGCCGTGCGGCCATCACCGGCGCCGCCATGGCGACCATGGCCCTGGCCGCCTGCGGCGGCGGCTCCAAGGGCGCGGCCGAGGGCGACATGGGCCTGGGCGCGCCCGAAGGCGCCAAGGTCACCGTGGTCGAATACGCCTCGGTCACCTGCCCCCACTGCGCCCTGTGGCAGAAGAACACCTGGCCGGCGTTCAAGGCCAAGTACGTCGACACGAACAAGGTCCGCTACGTCTTCCGTGAACTGCCGACCCCGCCCGTCGACGCCGCCACCGCCGGCTTCCTGGTCGCCCGCTGCGCCGGCCCGGACAAGTATTTCGACGTCGTCCACCAGCTTATGGCCACCCAGCAGGACATGCTGACCTCCTCGCCGCGCGACTGGCTGCTGCGCACGGCCCAGGCCGCCGGCATGTCCGAGCAGCAGTTCAACGACTGCGTCACCGACAAGGAGGCCGTGGCCGCCATGGAGAAGCGGGTCCAGTTCGCTCGCACCGAGGGCGTGACCGGGACTCCGGCCTTCTACGTCAACGGCACACAGGTCATCACCCCCGGCGGCGAAGGCGCCAGCCTGGCCGATCTGTCGACCGCTATCGACGCCGAACTGGCGAAATAGGTCATGATCCGGCGCGCCGCCCTCGCCTTTGCTCTGACCGCAGCCCTGGCGGGCCCGGCCTCGGCCGCAGAGCCGCCGCCGGTCACGGCCCAGGACCACGTCCTGGGTCGGGCCGACGCGCCGGTGACGGTGATCGAATACGCCAGCTTCACCTGCTCGCACTGCGCCGTCTTCCACAACGAGGTCCTGCCGGCCTTCAAGGCCCGCTACATCGACACGGGCAAGGTCCGGCTGGTGCATCGCAACCTGCCGACCCAGCCCGCCAATGTCGCCGCCGCCGCCGCCGCCGTGGCCATCTGCGCCGCGCCCGGCCGCTATTTCGACGTGGCCGAGGTCTTCATGCGCGACCAGGCCAATCTGCGCACCACCGGCGCCAAGCCCTGGTTCGACGCCGGCCTCGCCGCCAGCGGCAAGACGCGCGAACAGATCGAAACCTGCCTGAACGACCCCGCCACCGGCGCCGCGCTTCAGGCCCAGATCGTCGGCGCCCAGGCGGCCGGCGTCGAGGGCACGCCCACCCTGTTCGTCAACGGCAAGCCTGTCGCCGGTTACTCGCTGGAAGCCCTGTCGGCCGCCGTCGACCCGCTGCTGCGCCGGTAAACGCCAGGACCGATGCAGTTCCAGCGCCTCCGGCTCGTCGGCTTCAAGTCGTTCGTCGACCCGGCGGAGGTGCATATCGAGTCCGGCCTGACCGGCATCGTCGGCCCTAACGGCTGCGGCAAGTCCAATGTCCTTGAGAGCCTGCGCTGGGTCATGGGCGCGAACTCGGCCAAGGCCATGCGCGGTCAGGGCATGGATGACGTCATCTTCGCCGGGGCGGCGGGCCGTCCTCCCCGCAGCCACGCCGAAGTCCAGCTGACCATCGATAACGCGGCCCGCCGCGCGCCCCAGCCCTTCACCGACAGCCCCGTGCTGGAGGTGTCGCGCCGGATCGACCGGGGCCAGGGCTCGACCTACCGGATCAACGGCAAGGAGGTGCGCGCCCGCGACGTCCAGCTGCTGTTCGCCGACGCCTCGACCGGCGCCAACTCCCCCGCCCTGGTCCGCCAGGGCCAGATCAGCGAGCTGATAGCCGCCAAGCCCCAGAACCGTCGCCGCATCCTTGAGGAAGCGGGCGGCGTCGCCGGCCTGCACACCCGTCGCCACGAGGCGGAGCTTCGCCTGAAGGCGGCCGAGGCCAACCTGGAGCGGCTGGACGATATCGGCCGCGAGCTGGAGACGGCGCTGAACCGGCTGAAGCGGGAGGCCCGTCAGGCGGAGAAGTACAAGAAGATCTCCGCCGAGATCCGCGCCCTTCAGGCCGCCCTGCTCTACGCCCGCTGGAACGACGCTCGACTGGCGGCCGAGACCTCGGCGGAAGAGCTGCGCGCCGCCGACCGCGCCGTGGCCGAGACGACGACCGCAGCCGCCGCCGCCCAGACCACCGCCCTCGCCGCCCAGGAGGCCCTGAAGCCGGCGCGGGAGGAGGACGCGGTCGCCTCCGCCCTGCTGCACCGCGCCA
>MGLN01000105.1:7804-8011 GCA_001796045.1 Caulobacterales bacterium RIFOXYB1_FULL_67_16
ATGGCCGCCGACGCCAAGCGCGAGCTGGACCGGCTGGACCACGAACTGACCCGCCTTCAGGCCGAGATCGCCGCCGCCCCCGAACGCGGCCCCGAACTGGACAAGGCCCTGGTCGCCGCCGAGGAGGCTCGCGGGGCCGCCGACGCCGAAGTCGAACGCCTGGCCGGAACCCTGGCCGCCGTCGAGGCCCGGGCCAACGCCGAGGCC
>MGLN01000106.1:0-6381 GCA_001796045.1 Caulobacterales bacterium RIFOXYB1_FULL_67_16
CGACACTCCCGGCGGCGATACCGCCGTGTCCAGCGCGGCCCACGCGCGCGCAGACCAGATCGTCACTCCGATGAACGACAGTTTCGTCGACTTCGACCTGCTGGGCGAGGTCGATCCGGTCTCGCTGGAACTGCTGAAGCCGTCGATCTACTCCGAAAGCGTCTGGGAAGCGCGCAAGGTCCGCGCCATCACCCAGGGCCGGCACGCCTCCATCGACTGGCTGGTGGTGACCAATCGTCTGGCTGTCGCCGAGGCGCGTAACCGCAAACGCCTGGAAGAGCGGATGAACAAGCTGGCCAAGCGGGTCGGCTTCCGGGTCGGGCCGGGCTTGCGCGACCGCGTCATCTATCGCGAGCTGTTCCCTTTCGGCCTAACGGTCGCCGACCTGTCCAACGAGGTTCGTCCGGTCGCCGTCTCCCTCGCCCATGTCGCGGCGCGCCAGGAGATGCGAAATCTGATGAAGGCCATGGGCATAGATCAGGCCCTGGCCCCTCTGGACGTGGCCGCCTGAAAAGCCGGATGATCGCGTGGCCCTGATCGGACTGGCCCTTGCGGCCGTCATTCTTTGGGCCCTGGTGCGGCTTGGCCGTCAGACGGAACGGCGGGGCCGCGCCCACTGGCGCGTGACCGCCACCCTCATGGCCTCGGCCCTGCTGGCCGGCGGCGCCCTGGCGGCCTTTCGGGGCGCCTGGCTGTGGGCGGCCGTGCTCGCCGCCGCCGGGCTCTATCTCGCCTGGTCTTCCCGCAGTCGCATCCCGGTCAGATCCGAACCGATCAGCGCCGCCGACGCCCGCGCTGTCCTGGGCGTCGGCCCGCACGCCACCGAGGCGGAGATCCGGACCGCCTGGAAGAAGGCCATGGCCCGCGTCCATCCGGACCAGGGCGGCACCGATGGTCTGGCCGCCCGGGTCAATGCGGCCCGCGACCGGCTGCTCCAAAAGCCCTGACCGGCGCCGCAGCAGACGGCCTCAGCGCCCGGTCACCGCCCGCCCGAAGGTCTTCCAGCTCAGTTTCACGTCGGACAGTGCGCCGGCCCGGAAGGCGCGGCCTGCGATCCACACCATCAGAACCGCCGTCGCGAACATGCCGACCAGGGTCAGGACGATCTCGATCAGCGGCGGATCGCTTGGGGCGCGGGCGCTCATCAGGAAGGGGGTGAAGAAGGGGATCCAGGACAGCACCTTGACCACAGGGGCGTCGGGGCTGGTCAGAGCCATCTGCATCACCAGGATCGGCACGACCAGGATCATCATGATCGGCCCCATCAGGGTCTGGGCGTCGCGGGGCGTTTCGCAGAAGGCGCCGATGGCGGCGAACAGCACCGCATACATCAGATAGCCGCCGACCATATAGGCGATGAAGTAGAAAACCAGACCGCCGTCCAGCAGCACCTGGCCGATGGTCGCCGCCGTCTCGGGCGAGGCGGACACCAGAACCGAGGACCCGATCCCCGCCCACACCGCCAGCACCGTCAGGGTCAGCAGGGCCACGCCCAGCACCTTGCCGGTCAGGATTTCGGACGCCGAGGCCGAGGACAGCAGCACTTCCAGGATCTTGTTCGACTTCTCCTCCATCACGCTGTTCAGCAGGATCGAGGCGCCGGTGATGACCAGCGACCACAAGAGGAAACCGGCGCCCAGGCCGATGAAGGAGGGAATCCGGTCCCGCATCGACACCTCGCCCCCGCTGGCCGCGTCGGGCGAGAAGGCCTTAACCTCGGGCTTGAAGGCCTCGATCTCCTCGACCAAGGCCGGGGCGACGCCGGCGGCCGTCAGGGCCTGGTCGCGATAGCCGCGTCGCAGGGCGTCGCGGACGAAGCCTTCCACATCGTTGTCGGTGGTCCGCGCGGTCCAGACCTGGGCCTGGGGCTTGCCTTCGACGCGGTTCAGGAAGACCACGGCGTCCAGCCGCCGATCCTTGGGCGCGGCCTTGTCCAGGGTTTCGCGCAGGGCGGCCTCGCGGGCCGGCCCCGCCGGGGCGACCGTGATGCTGGCCGGCGCCTCGACCAGCCGCATCTTCGGCCCGGCGATGGAGGCGGCGGCGCGTCCGGCGGCGCCCTGACCCTTCTGCGCCGCTTCCTGAACCTTCTCGGCCAGGCGGGCCTTTTCCTCCTCCAAGGCGGTGCGGACCTCGGCCGCCAGGCCCGTGGCGGCAGGACTCTCCTCGACCAGGGCGACGGTCTTCACGGGCTCGGCTGAGCGGATCAGCAGGGGAATGCCCCCGCCCAGGACGGCGAACATCGGAAAGGCCAGCAGGGACAGCCAGAAGCCCACGGTCTTGGCGTAGGCCACATATTCGCGACGGGCGATCAGCAGGGTGCGTTTCATTGGCCCGCCTCCGAACGGTTCAGGGCTTGGTCGGGATTGTCGCCCGTCAGATTGATGAAGGCGTCGTGCAGCGTCGGCTCCTTCAGGGCGAAGCCGCGCACGTCCAGCCCGTTCAGGAAGGCCGCCTTCAGCGTCTCCTGACCCCCGGCGCCGGCCGCCAGGGCGATCTTCAGCCGCCGCACCCCGTCCTGATCGGACAGGGTCTCGACCCCCGCCACGCCGGGCAGGGCCGTCGCCGCCTCGGGCGTAATGGCCCCATCCAGATCGAGGAAGCGCGGCGAGGT
Organism: Caulobacterales bacterium RIFOXYB1_FULL_67_16; assembly: GCA_001796045.1. Taxonomy (GTDB): domain Bacteria; phylum Pseudomonadota; class Alphaproteobacteria; order Caulobacterales; family Caulobacteraceae; genus Brevundimonas. The sequence continues at coordinate 2,612 of MGLN01000106.1, forward strand.
CGCCTTGGCCTCATCCACCGAACCCTCGAAGGCCTTCCGCCCCCGCGCCAGCAGCACCACCTTGTCGCACAGCCGTTCGGCGTGTTGCATCACATGGGTCGAAAACAGGACCGTGGCGCCCTCGGCCGCCAGGCCCCGGATCATCTCCTCCAGACCCTGCTGGTTCATCGGGTCCAGGCCCGAGAAGGGCTCGTCCAGGATCACGAACTCGGGCCGGTGCACCACGGCGGCGATCAGCTGAACCTTCTGAGCCATCCCCTTGGACAGCTCCTTCATCTTCTTCTTCTGAGCCGCACCCAGGCCCTGCTGCTCCAGCAGCTGCTTCGCGCGGCGCTTGCCTTCGCCCATGGGCACCCCCTTCAGGGCGCCGAAGAAGGCGATGGCCTCGACCGGGGTCATCTTCTTGTAGAGGCCGCGCTCCTCCGGCAGGAATCCGAGGCGGTCCCGCACCAGCCGCCCATTCGGGGCGCCGAGGATGTCGATCCGGCCCGAGGTCGCGGGCTGCAGCCCCAGGATCATACGAAGAGTCGAGGTCTTGCCCGCCCCGTTCGGCCCCAGGAAGCCGCAGATCGAGCCCTTGGGCACTTCGAAGCTCAGATCGCGCACGGCGTCGAAACCGCCGTACCGCTTGCTCACGCCTTCCAGCGTCAAGGCCGCCGTCATCTTGTCTCCCCCCACAGTTGCAACCAGCCTAGCAAGACGGAAGCGGTCCAGGCCAGCCGCTTCCGCCCGGTCGCCCTATTTCAGGACCGGCAGGTCGATGTAGGACGCGTCCTCGCCCGCATGGTGGACGGCGTTGTCGGCGATCACGCCCTGGGTTTCGGACTCGTTCGGGCCGCCGGTGTTCAGGTTGCGCACGAATTTCGGGAAGTTGGAGCTGGTCACCTCCACCCGGATTCGGTGCCCCGCCTGGAAGGTGTTGCTGATCGTCATCGGCGTGGGCTGCACCGTCGCCACCTGGCCGGGGACCAGGGGCGTCGGCCGCGCATAGCCGTCGCGATAGCGGGCCCGCATGATGGTGTCGCCCAGGATATAGGCGGTCCCGTCCGGCGCCACGTCCACCAGCTTGACCGCGAAGTCCGTATCCGCCGCAGACGACGACACCTTCAGCACCGCGTCGATGAAGCCCGTCACCTGCATCGGCGCCGTCAGGGGCTCGGACGTATAGACCAGCACGTCGTTGCGCGCCTCGATCTGCCGCTGATCGAAGGCGCCGGCCGTGACCAGGCCGCCGTTGCAGCAATCCCCGCCGCCGATGGTCTGGACCGGGTTCATCGGATCATAGCGATAGCGGTCCGCCGCCTCGCCCGCCGGCGGCGCTTCCAGGCTGAGCCGGCCGTCGCCGTTCAGGCTGTTGGCAGCGCCGCCCGAGCGCAGATACATCCGCACCGTCTCGACCCCCTGCGGCGGCCACTGGGCGGCGGTGCGCCACCTGTTTTCGCCCATGTTGAAATACTGGACATGGGGCGTCGTGGCGGGGAAGGCGCGGGTCTCGCCCTTCAGCCAGCGGTCGAACCAGGCGGCGACCAGGCCGTCGCTGTCGAAGCTGGCGTCGCCCAGGCTCCGGTCGCCCGAGCGGAAGTTCGGCCCCAGGCCGCCGAAGGCGCAGTGGTTGTTCGGCCCGACCACCACATACTGGTTCTCGGCCGCCTCGCGATCCTGGGTGGTCGAACGGGCGTGGTTGAACAGCTCCATGTTCGGCCCGATGGAGACGTCGTACCAGCTGTTGAACCACAGTGACGGCACGCCCCAGCCCATGTCGTCGTGATACAGGCCCCCTTGGCGCCAGGCCGGATCGTCCGGCGAGCGCGCGATCAGTTCGTCGAAGGTCGCCGGCGGTTCGCCCAGATCCTTCAGCATCTCGTTGACGGGCAGATGGCGGATCTGGCTGGGCCAGTTTACGTCCGGCTTCTTGGCGTCCAGGTCGTTGTAGCGGACCAGTCGGGCGCGGGTCTCCTGATCGATGTCGCCGGGGATCTGCGCCCGCTCCGGATTGTCCACGCCGTACAGCCAGACGAAGAACAGGTTGCGGGGCACGCCGCCGGTGTACCAGTTGCCCTGTTCCTGGAAGCGGCCGACCTTGCCGATGCCGGCGCCGGAGGCCTGGGGGACCATGGCGGCGTGGGCCGGGTGGTTCTGGGCCGCCAGGGCCAGCTGCCATTCGGCCGAGGAGGAACAGCCCAGGGTGCCGACCTTGCCGTTCGACCAGGGCTGGGCCGCGATCCAGGTCAGGGCGTCATAGCCGTCGGTCTGGGGGTAGCCCAGGATCTCGTACTCGCCCTGCGAGAAGTAGCGGCCCCGCTCGTTCTGCATCACCAGGGCGTAGCCCCGGCTGACCCAGGTCAGGGCGGTGCGGGTCGAGCGCGCATTGTAGGCCAGCTCGTTATAGGGGGTTTTGATGAAGACGGTAGGCAGGGGGCCCTTGGCGCCCTTGGGCCGATAGATGTTGGTCGCCAGGCCCACGCCGTCCCGCATCGGCACCATGACGGCCATCTCGACATCCGCGATGCGCGACAGTTCGGACTGGGCCGCCGCATCGCTGTAGCGGGCGTAGTTTTCGGCCAAGGCGGCCATGGGCGCGCCGGCCAATACGGCGGCGACGACGGCGGCGACAAATCTGTTCATACGGGCCCCTCCTGAACGACGGAGGTTAGGCCCAGGTCGACCCCAGCCGCAACAAGCCCGCGACTTCAACCGTGAGGTTTGACGGCCACGGCGAACTCTCGACCCACCACCTTGGTCGGATTGACCTGTCCGCCGCCGCGGCGGACTTCGAAATGCAGATGGGGGCCGGTGGAATAGCCGGTGGACCCGACCAGTCCGATCCTTTGGCCGGCCGCCAACGCGTCGCCGCTGGCCACGTCGATCCGGCTCAGATGGCCGTAGAGGGTGCTGAACCCGTTGGGGTGTCGAACCTCGATGAAGGCGCCATAGCCGCCTGCCTCGTACCCGGTCCGCACCACCCGACCTTCGGCGGCCGTGAACACGCTCGTGCCCTTGGGCGCGGCGATGTCCACGCCCTTGTGGGCGCGGGCGCGGGCCTCGATCGCCAGCTTGCGCAGGCCGAAGGGGGAGTTGATCGCATAGCCGCGAACGGGCGCCGAGAAAGCGATCTGGCGCATCACCGGACCCGGCGCCTCGGCTTCGGCCTTGACCGGCGGGGCCACGGGGGCGGCCGTCGGGGTCGGCGGCGCCTCGCGGGTCACGGCCGGCGCGGCCGCGGCGGCCAGCACGGCGACTGCCGCCAAGGCCGCCGTCTGGCCGGAGTGGATCAAAAGGCTCTTGCAACGCGCCAGGGGCGCATCGGTCAACAGGCGTCGCATGCGGCGGCGTCTCCGGCGTCTTCACGCTCTGGAATGGCGGGGCCGGCGACCGAAGCCGCAGCGGGCGTCCCGTGAGGAGACGGGCTTATGCCGACGGCCTGGGGCGACTTTTGGACCTCTATCCGGCGACGGATGGTCGCAGTCGTCTCAGGCGATGATGTCGGGGAGGATCTGGTCTTCGATCTTCACGATCTCGTCCTTCAGCGCCAACTTCTTGCGCTTCAGGCGAGCGATCAGCAACTGGTCGGGAATGGCGACCTCCGACAGGGCTTCGATGGAGGCCGACAGGTCGGCGTGCTCCTGGCGCAATTCATTGAGGCGGGCGTGAAGGGCCGCTTCTTCTTCGCTTACGGGCGGTGTGTCGTCATTCATGGTCCGGTCCCCGGCGCGCTTATAACCATCCGGCCTTCACGCCGGAAGAGCGTCCGCAAGGCGGGTCAGGGCGGG
>MGLN01000106.1:6391-13188 GCA_001796045.1 Caulobacterales bacterium RIFOXYB1_FULL_67_16
GCGCCCCGTCGCCCGCGTCGCCCCGTCGTCGCCGGCGACCAGCGCCTCGAGCGCCTGGAGCAGATCACGCTCGGCCTCCAGCTCCACGCCCTTGATGCGATCCCTTATCGCCAGGCGCGGGCCGTCGTCGATGTCCGGAACGGGAGCCTTCAGGGTGCGGCGTATGGCGCGCAGCGGCGCCACCACCACCCCGTCCCAGGCCCGGGCGATGTCGCAGGCGGCCTCCAGGGTTTCGGCGTCGGGCGCCAGGCCGACATCGGCGGTCCAGGCCGCCCACAGCAACAGCGGCACATTCTGGTCGTGGCTGTCCTGCAGAGCCAGACAGGCCTCTGCGACGCCGGGCGCGGCATAGGCGGCCACGGCCCAATCCCACAGAGATTTCACTTCAGGCCCTCCCAGCGCCGGACGGGGCTCCAGTCCAGGCCGAACGCGTCCAGGCAGCGTCCGACCGACTGGTCCACCATCTCTTGGATCGAGCCGGGGCGGGTGTAGAAGGCGGGCAGGGGCGGGGCGATGGTCGCCCCCATCTCGGCCAGAGCCGTCATGGTCCGCAGGTGACCCAGATGGAAGGGCGTCTCGCGCACCATCAGCACCAGGGGCCGGCGTTCCTTCAGCGTCACGTCGGCGGCGCGGGTCAGAAGCGACGAGGTCACGCCGGTGGCGATCTCGCTCATCGTCTTGACGGAGCAGGGGGCCACGATCATGCCCAGGGTCTTGAAAGAGCCCGAGGCGATGGTCGCGCCGACATCGGCCGGTTTGTGGACCACCGAGGCCTTGGCGCTCAGATCCGCAGGCGACAGATCGGTCTCCTGCGACAATGTGAGCAGGGCGGCCTTCGTGACCACCAGATGGCTCTCGACACCCAGATCCTTCAGGGCGTCCAGCACGCGCGCCCCATAAATTGCTCCGGAAGCCCCTGAAATTCCGACGACGAGCCGATAGGGAAGCTTGCGTATGGCTCCGTTCACATCATCGACCATTTTGGGGGTCAGCCTCCGTAGGTTCGGTCGGGCGGGCCGTCACCGGAATGTGATTCCACAGCTCGCCAAACCGGGCGCTCACTCTACTGGTCCCTAACCTACGGAGGCGCAAGCCATGACCATCGAGGCTCGTATTCGCGAACTGGGTAATCGGCATCGCATTCTGGATCAGACGATCCAGCGAGAACTCACCCGTCCGTCCGTGGACACGTTGCAGGTCAAGGAATTGAAGCAGAAGAAGCTTCGTCTGAAGGAACAGATCACCAGTCTGGAGGCGCGGGCCCACTAGGTCCCAACACCTCTTGAAACGACGACGGCCCCGGAGATCGCTCTCCGGGGCCGTTTTTAATAGGTCGTCATCCTCCGGCTTGACCCGAGGGCGACGCGCTAATCAGTCCTTGGTTCCGAACACCGACTCCGCCGTCGGCTCCGCGCCGGGACGCTCGCGGGCTTCCGGGACAAATTCGGGCTCTTCCTCGACCTCTTCCACGGGCTGCAGGGTGCCGCCGCCGTTCTTCAGGTCGTCCTTGGCCTTCTTCTCGGCCGCCTTCTTGACGATCTCGTCCAGAGCCAGCTGGCCGACCAGGCCCAGGGTCACCGGGTCCACAGGCTTGATGTTGGCGCTGTTCCAGTGGGTGCGGTTGCGCACGCTCTCGATGGTGGACTTGGTGGTCCCCAGCAGCTTGGCGATCTGGGCGTCGGTCACTTCCGGGTGGTTGCGCACAAACCAGGCGATGGCGTCCGGGCGATCCTGGCGGCGCGACACGGGCGTGTACTTGGGCGCCGGCTTGGCCGACTTCAGCAGTTCGGCGTGCCGGCTGACGACGGCCTTCATCCGGTAGTTCTGGTCCGCCTGGGCCTTGTCCAGCTCTTCGCGGGTCAGTTGCCCGCCGGTGACGGGATCGACGCCGCGGATGTCGCGAGCCACGTCGCCGTCGGCGATGCCGCGAACCTCAAGCGGGTGCAGGCCGCAGAAGTCGGCGATCTGCTCGAAGCTCAGGGAGGTGTTGTCGACCAGCCAGACCGCAGTGGCCTTGGGCATCAGAATGTCGCTCATGGGGCGTTCGTCCCGGTAGGGTGGGGCCGCCGAATGGGGGTTCGGCTGGCGTTGGATACGACGGCGCCCGGCCTTTCGACCGGGCGCTTATGGTTTCGATATAGGCCTATTCGTTCGAAAAGAAAACGCCGCTGAACAATCCTGTACAGCCAAGGTTCATGTGCGCTGCCGCAACCTTCGCGGTAGTAGAGGCTTTCGCCTATGGGAGAGGAGAAACATCATGTCCATTCTGCTTGGGGCCGCCATGGCCGCAGCCCTGGCTTCGGGCCAGGACATCACCGCGCAACGGGTGGCGCCGCGCGGCAGCTACAGCCGCTCCTGCACCGACGCCTATACGAACCGGGGCCGCCTTTACGCCGATTGCCGCGACACGCGCGGTCAGATCCGCGGCACCTCGATCGAGCTGGCGCGCTGCAGCAATGAGGAGATCGTCAACGACAACGGTCTGCTGGTGTGCGGCCGGTTCCGCGGCGATTACGAAGACAGCCGTCCGGGAGGCGGCGGCTGGGGCAATGGCGGCGGCTGGGGCGGCGGCGGCGGCGGCTGGAACGGCGGCCGATCCTCCATCGTCGTCTACGAGGATTCCAACTATCGCGGCGCCTCGCGGGAGTTCACCAGCGAGGATCGCAACCTCGGCAACACCCCCTTCAACGACCGGATCAGCTCGATCCGCGTGCGCGGTCGCTGGGAGGTCTGCACCGACGCCCAGTTCGGCGGCCGCTGCCGGATCATCGACGGCGACGTGCGCAACCTGAACGGCCTGGGCTTCAACGACAATATCTCGTCGCTGCGCCCGGTGCGGGGCGGGGGTCGCTACTAGGCCGTCAGCACGAACTTGCCGATGTGATCGCCCGCCTCCAGCGCGCGATGCGCCTCGGCGGCCTGCGCCAGCGGGAAGGTCGCCTGGACCGGCGGCCTGACCGCTCCGGACGCGACCCAGGGCCAGACCGTCGCCTCCACGGCGGCGGTCAGCCGGGCCTTCTCGTCCGCCGCGCGGCTGCGCAGGGTCGAGCCCGTCAGCACCAGACGCTTCAGCATGATCCGCATCAGGTCCACCTCGACCTTGGATCCCGACAGCGAGGCGATGACCACCCAGCGCCCGCCCGGCTTCAGCGCCTTCAGGTTCAGCTCGGCATAGTCGCGGCCCACCATGTCCAGCAGCACGTCTGCGCCGCCCGCGTCGGCGATGGCGGCCGCCAAGTCGTCGGATCGGGCGTCCAGGCTCACGTCGGCGCCCAAGGCCCTGGCCGCCGCCGTCTTCTCCGGCCCGCGCGAGGTGGCGATCACCCTGGCGCCCGCCGCCTTGGCCATCTGGATCGCCGTCACCCCGATGCCGCTTGTCGCCCCGTGGATCAGCAGGGTCTCGCCGGCCTTCAGCCCGCCCGCCTCGAACACATTGGCGAAGACGGTGAAGACGGTCTCGGGCAGAACCGCCGCCTGCACGAAGTCCAGACCGGCGGGGATCGGCAGCACATGCCGCGCGTCGACCACGGCCCGCTCGGCGTAGCCGCCTCCGCCCAGCAGGGCGCACACCCGGTCGCCGACGGCCCAGCGCGTCACGCCTTCACTGACCGTCTCGATCTCGCCCGCGACTTCCAGCCCCAGGACGTCCGACGCCCCGGGCGGCGGGGGATAGCCGCCGTTCCGCTGCAGCAGGTCCGGCCGGTTGATCCCGGCCGCATGAACGCGGATCGTCACCTGCCCGGCCTCGGCCACGGGGTCCGGTAGTTCGGCGATCCGCAGCGCCTCCGCCGGCCCGGCTCCGCCTTCGATCTCGATGACCCGCATCTCGCCTCCGCTTGCAATCGTCCGTATCCGGGCGTTCAGATAAGGGTTCGGGCCGCGTGCGGCCATGATCTGACGCAGAAAGGCGATGAGATGTTCGAGGAGCTCGAACCCCGCCCCCGTCGCGGGGACGCCCTGGCCGCTCTCGGGCGGGAGGATCTGGACGTCTATTCGATAGAGGATCTGCAGGAGCGGATTCAGGCGCTGAACGACGAAATCCAGCGCGCCCGCGCCGCCATCGAGGCCAAGACGGCCAAGAAGAGCGCCGCCGACGCCCTGTTCAGTTTCCGGTCCTGAATCGCATGCCGCTCAAATCCATGGCATGACGGTTGCAGTCGGGGCGACAAGGGCCGAGTCCTGGCCCAAAGTCGTAACGAGCGTCCAATCTCCATGATGATGTCCACCATGACCCTGAGTGACACCCCGAGCACGGGCTCTACGGCGGACCGGGCCCGCATCGTGCGCGACTTCTCCCGGTCCGAGCTGTTCGACCGCACCTTCCGCGAGGGCATGGAGCTGGTCGAAGAGACGGCCGCCTATCTGGATGGCGAGGGCCGCCGGGACTCCAAGATGCTGTCGCGCAGCGCCGCCCTGGCCTACGCCGCCGAGAGCATGAAGTTGACCACCCGCCTGATGCAGATCGCCTCCTGGCTGCTGGTCCAGCGGGCCGTGCGTGAGGACGACATGACGCCGGAAGCCGCCTGCGAGCCCCGCTACCGCCTCAACGATCGCAAGATCGAGAGCGAACCCAGCCACGCCGAACTGCCCATCGCCCTGGTCGAATATCTGGTCCGGTCCGAGAAGCTGTTCGACCGCACCCTGTACTTGGACCGCCGCATGTACCTCGACGCCCAGGAAGAACAGCCTCAGAACCCGGTGCTCAGCCAGCTCGGCATGCTGGAAGCCGCCTTCAAGGGCTGACGTCGAACCGGCTTACGGCCCGACGTCGTTGGCGTCGCGCCGCCCGTCGTCCACCGGCTTGGGCAGGCTGACGGCGATGCCCAGGGCCTGGGCCAGCTTGTCGTCCCGACCATAGACATCCTCGCGGAAGGCCACCCGGCCCTGGCCGTCGACGAAGGCCGTCCAGTACAGCAGGCGCACCGAGATTTCGCGGCCGGTGGTCACGCGGGTCGTCTCGCGGCTGTCCTGAGCCGTGTCGAACTCGGCCAGCTTGACCGGATCCGGCGACAGCAGCAGCCGGGCGAACTCGACCGCGTTCTGCACGCGCACGCAGCCGTGGCTGCGCTGGCGCATAGACAGGTTGAAGGCGGCCTTGGACGGCGTGTCGTGCAGGAAGATGGCGTAGCTGTCGCGCAGTTCGAACTTCACATAGCCCAGGGCCGACTTCGGCCCGGCGCGCTGGATAACCGTCCCGTCGCGCACGAACATGTCGTTGGCGGCCAGATAGGCCGGGCCCTTCGGCAGAATTTCCCGCCGCGCGATCCCGGCCGGCACATACCAGGGCGGGTTGGCGACGACCGAGGCGAAGGGCTTCTCCAGGCTGGGCGTCTGGTTCTCCGGCGAGCCGACCACGACGCGGTTGGAGTGCACGGGCCGGCCGTCCTTCCAGTAGACCATGATGGCGGCGGCGGTGTTGACCTCGATCCTTTCCGGCGACAGCTCCCGCTTCAGCCAGCGGCGGCGTTCCAGATTGAGCGCGATCTGACGGGCGCGATCCTCGGCCGAGGCCGACAGAGACCGCTGGGTGCCCGTGCCGATGCGGCCGTCGGCGCCCAGGCCGTGCCGGGTCTGGAAGCCCTGGACCGCCCGCTGCAGTTCAGCCCCGTAGGTCAGGCCCTGGGCCTTCAGCCGCGCGCCGTCGGCCGTCGTCAGATCCCCTTCGGCGGTCAACCGGTCGATCAGGGCCGGCAGACGCCGGTCGCTCATGTTCGGCTCTATGGTCGGGCCGGCGGGGAAGACCGGCCAGCCGCCTTGCGCCGCCAGCCGGCGATAGCGGACATAGCCGGCCGACAGGTTCTGATAACCGATGTCGGTCGGCGCCAGGCCCTCGAACCAGTCCAGCAGGACATTGCGCGACAGGGCGTCGCTCAGGCCGCGCGGCAGGTCCGCGCGGTTCTTCTGCATCTCCCACAGATCCTCGACCGTCTCGGGCCGGACCTTGCCCTCGGCCAGCACCCGACCATAGGCCATGGCCGCCGCCGTGGTGCGTAGGTCGGCCGAGGCCGGATCCGCCGCCAGACCGACGAAGTCGAAATAGTCGCCAGCCGACAGGCCGTGGCGCTCGGCGCGACCGGCCACGGCGTTCAGGGCGCGCATCCGTTCGGCGTTCCACACCGGCCGCCAGCCGTTCATTTCGTAGAAGGCGCGGACATCCCCCTGCTGGGTTTCCGGCAGGCGCGAGATCTGATCGTTGAAACTGTTGTAGAAGGCGGTCGGCTGCGACGGGCGCTGCACGCTGACCTGCTGCGCCCGCGCTCCGGAGGCGAGGGCCACGGCCGCCGTCGCGACGCCCAGACCCATTTCCCGTCTATTCATAATCCGTCCGCTTCTCGATGGGTCGATCCCCGTGGACCGACGCCGGTACTATCGTATCCGAACGCGGCCTAGGTTACCGATGTTCCGGGCAAACAAAAAGCGCCGGTCATGCGACCGACGCCTTTCGTTACCGGATTGCCGCGATGTGTCGCAGCCAGGACGCGCTTACTTCTTGATGAAGCCGGCGAACTTGTTGTTGAAGCGCGAAACGCGGCCGCCGCGGTCCATCAGCTGGGCGTTGCCGCCGGTCCAGGCCGGGTGCGTCGTCGGGTCGATGTCGAGGGCCAGCTTGTCGCCTTCCTTCCCGTAGGTCGAACGGGTCTGGTAGGTGCTGCCGTCGGTCATCACCACGGTGATGAAGTGGTAGTCGGGATGGGTATCCGCCTTCATGGGTCGTCGTCCGGTCTCTGGGCGCGATGACGATGCCGACCGTCGCTGCGCATGAAATGAGAAACCCGCCGGAAAACCCAGCGGGAATG
>MGLN01000106.1:13234-13996 GCA_001796045.1 Caulobacterales bacterium RIFOXYB1_FULL_67_16
GCAATGACTGATCAATCCGCCGCCTCCGCCCGCTCCGCCAGTCTTCCTGCGGGGCGCGCCGCCGGCGCGGCCAGCCTGGACGGGCGGCCCAGCGCCGGCGCTGTCCTGGCCGAACAGATGTCTGAAGCGGGCGAGAAGCGCGCGAAACGCCGGGACATCCGGCCCCTGGCCCGGCTGATTCCCTATGCGCTTCGGCACAAGGGCCACGCCCTCATGGCGGTCTTCTGGCTGCTCTTGTCCACCACCGCCTCCCTGGGGCTGACGGCCCTGGCCCGAGGGGCCATCGACCACGGATTTGAAGACGGCGGCGCGCGCCTGAACCTTTGGTTCCTGCTGCTGGGGGCCAACGCCCTGTTCCTGGGGCTCGCGACCGCCGCCCGCTATTTCTACGTCACCCGGACGGGCGAGCGGGTCATCGCCGACGTCCGAAAGGGGCTGTTCGGCCGCATCCTGACGCTGGACCCTTCCTTCTACGCCCATATGCGGACCGGCGAGGTGCTGTCGCGCCTGACCACGGACATCGCCCTGGTCGAGACCCTGATGACCACCTCGGTCTCCTATGCGCTGCGGAACTTCCTGACCCTGATCGGCGGGGTGGTGCTGCTGTTCTTCGTCAGTCCGAAACTGACCGGCCTGGTCCTGTTGATCGTGCCGTTCCTGCTGGGGCCGATCTTCATTTTCGGCCGCCGGGTCCGCAAGCTGACCGTCGCCTCCCAGGACCGGTTCGCCGGCGCCGTCGGCTTCGCTGGTGAAAGCGTGGAC
>MGLN01000107.1:0-4370 GCA_001796045.1 Caulobacterales bacterium RIFOXYB1_FULL_67_16
GGCGGGCCGCGCGGGTCCGGCCGCGATCAGCCGACGATGGCCTGAAGCTGGGCCGCCGCCTCGGCGATAGTCGCCCGACCGCCGCGTCCGCGACGCGCCGCATCCAGGGCGGCGGCGGACATGGCGCTCTCGGCGCGGGCGCTTTCCAGATCCTCGCGCAGGGCGTTGATCTGCTGGGTCAGGGTCTGGATGCGCGCTTCGTGCTCGTCCTGGGCGGCGGTCAGTTTGGCCTGCAGCTTGGCGGTCCGCTCCTCGGCGCGGGCGAGGGCCTTGTCGTGGGCCATGGCCGCCTTGGTCAGAGCCTCGGCGCGATCGACGGCGGCGACGCGGGCCACCTCCATGGACGCCTGACGCTGACGCGATTCCTCGGTCTCGATCTCCAAGGCGCGAACCCGCTCCAGGGCCCGGTCCAGCGACACCTGCAGGGTGTCGGCCTTGCGTTCGGCGGCATGGGAGCCCGTCTGCAGCTCGTTCAGGCGCGAGGCCTGTTCGCTGTTCAGCACTTCCAGACCGTTGGCGCGGGCGGTGGCCGTGTCCAGACGCGCAGTCAGGGCGGCGATCTCGGCGCGCGCAGCCTCGACCTGGGTCTCCAGCGAGCGGATCGCGCGGGCGGCCTCGGCCTGTTCGGAGGCGGCGCGGGCGCGTTCGGTGGCCAGTTGGCCTTCGCCGGCCGCCGCTGCCCGGGCCAGACCGGCCACCTCGGCGCCGACCTCGTCGACCCGGCGGCGCAGGGCGGTGTTTTCTTCCAGAGCCAGGGCCAGATCGCGCTGGGCCTGAATACGGCTCTTGTCGGATTCGGCGCGTCCGGCCTCGGTCTGCTTCAGCTGGTTGCGCAGGGATTCCTGATCCTGCTCCAGCTCGCGGATCCGCTGGGTCGCGGCCCGTTCGGCCATTTCCAGCCCTTCCAGCCGCGTGGCGGCCTGGGCCAGTTCGTTGCGCAACCGCCCCAGTTCGGCGCGGGCCTCCTGCAAATTGGCCGTCGCCTCTCCGCCGCGGGCGGCCAAGTCGTCGGCCTTGGTCTCGGATTCGGCAAGGGCGTCGGACAGCTTGCGCACCTCGGCGTTCAGCGACCCGATCTGCTTCATCGCCGAGGCGTTGGCGTTGCGGAGATTGACCAGTTCGATGTGATTGTCGCGCCGCGACTTGAACTCGGCGTCCAGGGGCTCGCGCAGCTGGGTCAGCAGGCTCTCGAACGTTCCAAAGCGTTGCGCCATTTCGGACAGCTGATCCAGGCTGTCCTGAATGGTCTCGAACCGTTCGCCGATCAGGCTGGCGACGTCCTGTTCCGAGGTCCGATCAGAAACGACAGCGGCGTCCTTGGCCTGATCGCCCTTGCCGCTACGCGCCAGCACCTTGTCGATTCGGGTCAGTTTCATGGTCGCGCAGCCTCGATGTCTCGCTTTGCGGCGGGCGTCTTCAACTTCGACCCCGAAAGGCGAATCGAACCGCTCACCGTCCTTGGGCGAGACGTTAATCTGGCGTTACGAAAGTGTCGAGCCTAACCTTGGTCGCTCAGCCGGCGTACTTCGCCGCATCCTCGTCCGAGACGCTCTCGTTCGAGTAGACCGCCGAGACGTCGTCCTCGGCGTCCAGGGCGTCCAGCAGCTTGAACAGGGTTCCGACGGCCTCGCCGGTGATCGGCACTTCCGACTGGGGCTTCCAGACGATGGCGGTCGACTTGGGATCGCCCAGCACCTTGGACATGGCCTCGGCCACCTCATTCAGATCCTCGAAGGCGGTCCAGATGGTGTGGCCAGGCGCGTCCTCGTAGATGTCCGGCTTGACCAGATCGCTCTCGACGTCCTGGGCGCCGGCCTCGATGGCGGCCTCCATCACGGCGTCCTCGGTGCCGGCTTCGGCCGGATAGACGATCTTGCCGACCTTGTCCCACATGAAGGCGACCGAGTTCATCTCACCCAAAGCGCCGCCGTTCTTCTTGAAGGCCGTGCCGATGTTGGAGGCCGCGCGGTTGCGGTTGTCGGTCAGGGCCTCGACGATGATGCCCACGCCGCCGGGACCCCGGCCCTCGTAGCGGACCTCTTCCATCGTATCGACGTCGCCGCCCGAGGCCTTGTTGATCGCCCGCTGGATCACGTCCTTGGGCAGGCTTTCGGCCTTGGCGTTGTTGATGGCCAGGCGCAGGCGCGGATTGGCGGCCGGGTCCGGCAGGCCCGACTTGGCCGCCACGGTGATGTCCCGCGACAGTTTGGAGAACAGCTTGGAGCGCTGCGCGTCCGCGCGCCCCTTGCGGTGCATGATGTTCTTGAATTTCGAGTGGCCGGCCATGGGGATCGTCTTCGACAGTCTGAAACCTGAGCCGCGCCTCCTAGCCGATGCGCGTCAGGCTGTCACGCCGCAGACGCTAGAGCGAAGAAGCGCAGTGGAACCGCAACCTTTTGGCGGTATTGATCCCTGAAGCCGATCAGGAGCCCCCCGATGAACACGACCGACATCTATGAAGCCGAGGGCCGCGCCGACGACGACCTGCACGAGGCCGACATCGTCGAATGGTACGAAGCCCGCCCGGTCACCGTCCCGGCCGCCGTCGCCGCCGGCTCGATCATCACCGCCTTCACCCTGGGCGCCCTGACCGCCGTGGGCGTGCTGTTCCTGACCGGACGGCTGGAGGACTGAAAAGGATTGGCCCTAGCCTCAGAGCGGGCCGCGGGTCGGGTGATGGATCGTCATGCCCTCAAGTTTTCCACACCCCGTGCAGAAGCCCACAGTGCGCGTCTTGCCGAACCCGCCCCAGCGAAAACCGCCGGCCTCGGCTAGAGACTTTTCCCGGCCGCAGGCGTCGCACCGAATGCGCCACTGTTCTGACTCTCTTCGGACCGAGGCGCTCAGGCGCGACAGTGATTTCGACAGGCTTTGAAACATCTGCGCCTCTCCCGCGGCCGGACGTCGATCCGACAGGTCGGATCGACGCTCGAGTTGAATCTTCGTACTAAGAACCACGCTGGCGTCGATCCTGAGATTGCAGCGTGCGGTCTAGCAAGACGGCGACCGGGCCAGACCTGACCGATGTTAGGGCTCCACGCGCATTTCCTTCACTTGACATCCACCGCAATCCTTCGCCGTCAGCACAAGAATATTGGTTCCCTCCTGGAAGGGCAGCGCAGCCGTCGCAGCCTCGCCCCACTCGCCCATCGGTAGATCGAGCGCCGTGGCAGCCCCCCCGTTCAGCGACACCGACACCCGGCCGCCCGCCCCGACCACCGTCAGGGCGCGGTTCCCCGCCGCCTCCGCTGTCACCGTATAGCGCAGCCATTCGCCAGTCTCGAACTCGGCCACCACCGGCTCGCCCTCGACCACGGCGACATCGACGCCGTCGTTGCGCCAGGTCCGGCCCGTGTTCCACCAAGGCACGCGCTCGCCCGGTCCGTCGGTGTCGGACTCATAGACGTCCTTCCACGCCACGCCCGATCCGCCCAGGTCATAGTCGGCCGCCCGGATTGTCGCGCTCATTGGTCCGACGCGATGCTCCGTAAACGGAACCGCCGCGTCCGAATGCGGCTGGCGCAGCATGGCGTCGATCACGTCCCGGTGCTCGACGTTGTTCTCGAACCGAATGTCGTGGGTCGCCAGCCGCATCAGCGTCTCTTCCGCCTCCTGCGCCGACGGGCGCGGCCCCTTGCCCGTCAGATAGGCGACCAGACGGGACCAGCCGGGATTCGGCGCGATCTCCAGCGGCTGGTTGAAGCCGATTTTCTTCAGCGGCCAGAAGGCCCAGCCAATGCCCTCGCCTTCGACAAGGGCGATGGTCTCGGCGAACCAAGTATTCGAATTCTCGCCGGATTCGCCCAGCCACACCGGCGCGTTGGTCTCGTCCCTCAGCCGCAGGATGTCGGCGATCGAGGCCCGGTCCGTCGCGTTCCAGTATTTGTGGAAGCTGATCGCGGTATTGTCGTCCCACAGGGGCGTGACGCCGCGATAGTTGTTACCCCAGCAGTTGCCCTCGATGATGATCATGTGCCGCGGATCGACCTTGCGGATCGCCGCCGTGATCTCCATCATCAGCGACCGCAGCGGGGCGTTGGTCGTCTCTTCGCAGCCGTGGCCGCCGCCGGGCTTCTCGAAGTCCCAGTTGGGTTCGTTGATCAGGTCATAGGCGCCCATGGCCGGCTCATCGGCGTAGCGTTCGGCCAGCCTGCGCCACAGGGCGACGGTCTTGCGCCGGTTCTCCGCGCTGTCCCACAGCGACGGCTTTGAGGGATCCCGATCCGAGATGGCCAGGTCGCTGCCCTGCCCGCCCGGCGCGGCGTGCAGGTCCAGGATCAGATACAGGCCGTTGGCCTTCACCCAGGCCAGCAGGGCGTCGATCTCGGCGAAGCCCTCTTCCTTCCAGGTGTCCTGGCCCTGAACCGGCT
>MGLN01000107.1:4379-15218 GCA_001796045.1 Caulobacterales bacterium RIFOXYB1_FULL_67_16
GATCAGATCGGCGATCCGCGCCCGGATCACATGCTGCTGACCCAGGGCGCCCAGCTGCAGCATATAGCCTTCCTGCAGCACCCAGCCGCCCAATCCCATACCGCGCAGAATGATCGGCCGGCCGGTCTCGTCGACGATCCGCGTCCCTTCCGCCCTCAGGAAGCCGCCCGTCTGGGCCTGCGCCCCCGGCGACGCGCATAGCGCCGTCATCGCGACCAAGGCCGCGATCCATCCTGTCCTCATGGCGTTCCTCCACGCTCTCTTTTGGGAACGTTCCCACGAAGCGCGTCGGATGAAAAGGCCGCCGGACGATCGGGCTCAATCCGCCTTCAGATTCTCCACCACAGCCCTCAGCTTGGCCGGCAGAGGCTTGGGCCGGCGGGTCTCGGCGTCGACATAGACATGGACGAAATGGCCGACGGCGGCAGGGATGTCGACGCTGCGTTTGAAGACCGCAAAGCCGTATGTGACGCTGGAGGTGCCGATCCGGTCCACCTTGATCCCGACCTCGATCACGTCCGGGAACTTCAGCGCCGAGGTGTATTGGCAGCCGCTGTCCACCACCAGGCCGATGGACTCGTCCAGCGCATTGGCGATCATCAGATGGGCGTTCACCGCCGAGTCCACGAACTCGTAGAATTTGGCGTTGTTGATATGGCCGTACTGGTCGTTGTCGGCCCAGCGCGTGGAGACCATGTGAAAGGCGCGATAGGTCGCGCGGTCGGCCAGGGGCCCCAGATCCCGCTTGGGCATCGTCAGTCTTCCTCCTCGGCGACAGTCCGCGTCGCCCGCCCCGCGACGCTCGGGCTTGGACGACCTTGCGTCAAGCGCCTATCGAATGACAATCGATGACGAAGGCTTGACCATGAGCATCCGAACCCGTGCAGCTGTTTTGTCTAGAAGCGGCGCTCCGCATCCCTACGCCGACAGCCGGCCGCTGTCGGTCCAGACCGTGACGCTGGATCCGCCCGGCCCCGGCGAGGTGCAGGTCGCGATCAAGGCTGCCGGCCTGTGCCATTCGGACCTCAGCGTCATCAACGGCGACCGTCCCCGCCCCCTGCCCATGGCCCTGGGGCATGAGGCGGCGGGGGTGGTCGAGGCTCTGGGCGAGGGGGTGACGGATCTCGCGATCGGCGATCACGTCGTCATGGTCTTCATGCCGTCCTGCGGCCATTGCGACCCGTGCGCGGGCGGCCGCCCGGCCCTGTGCGAGCCAGGCGCCGCCGCCAACGGCCGGGGCGAGCTTCTGTCCGGCGGCCGCCGCATCTTCCGTGAGGGCGAGCCCGTCAACCACCACCTGGGCTGCTCCGCCTTCGCCGAGCGGGCCGTCGTCTCGCGCCGGTCGCTGGTGAAGATCGACCCGGCCCTGTCATTCGAGGAGGCGGCCCTGTTCGGCTGCGCCGTCCTGACCGGCGTCGGCGCCGTGGTGAACACCGCGGGCGTCAAGGCGGGCCAGAGCGTCGTCGTCATCGGCCTGGGCGGCGTCGGCCTGTCCAGCGTCCTCGGCGCCCTCGCCTCGGGCGCCTCTCCCGTCATCGCCGTCGACCTGTCGGACGACAAGCTGGCCCTGGCCCGCACCCTCGGCCCCAAATCTGGCCAGGTCGTCACCGTCAACGGCGCCGGCCCCGATGCGGTCGATCAGGTCCGCGCCCTGACAAACGGCGGCGCCGACTTCGCCTTCGAGATGGCCGGTTCGGTCCGCGCCCTCGACAGCGCCTGGAAGATGACCCGGCGCGGCGGAACCACCGTCACCGCCGGCCTGCCCCCGCCCGACGCCGCCCTGGCCGTCAACATCGTCTCCCTGGTCGGCGAGGAACGCACCCTGAAGGGCTGCTACATCGGGACCTGCGTCCCCAGCCGCGACATCCCCCGCTACGTCGCCCTCTATCGTCAGGGCCGGCTGCCGGTGGACAGACTGATGAGCGGCGTCATCCCTCTGGACGAGATCAACGCCGGCTTCGACCGCCTGCACGCGGGCGAGGTGGTGCGACTGGTGGTCAGGCCCTAGGTCACCCCGCCGGCTTCGGCGGGGCGTTCTTCACATACTGGTCCAGCCAGCGGGTCATTTCCCACAGAGTGTGACCCACCGACTCCCGCGCCCGATAACCGTGCGCCTCCAGCGGCAGGGTGACGTAACGCGCCGTCGCCCCCAGCCCCTTCAGCGCCGCATAGAAGCGTTCGGACTGGACCGGGAAGGTGCCCGAGTTGTCGTCGGCCTCGCCATGGATCAGCAGGATCGGCTCGTTCAGCTTGTTCGCATAGGTGAAGGGCGACATCTCGGTATAGACCTCGGTCGCCTCCCAATAGTTGCGCTGCTCCGACTGGAAGCCGAACGGGGTCAGGGTGCGGTTATAGGCGCCCGACCGCGCGATGCCGGTCCTGAACAGGTCGCTGTGAACCAGCAGGTTGGCGGTCATGAAGGCGCCGTAGCTGTGGCCCCCGACGGCGATCCGGTCGCGATCCGCCACCCCCATGCCGACCACCGCATCGACCGCAGCTTTCGCGTCGGCGACCAGTTGTTCGACATAGGTGTCGTTCGGCTCGGCCCCGTCCTTGCCAATGATGGGCATGGAGGGATTGTCGAAGATGGCGTAGCCCTGGGTCAGCAGGAACAGGTGGCTGGATCCGCCCGGCCGCACGAAGCGGTTCTGCACGTCCACCGTCTGGCCCGCCACCGCCGCATCGGTGAACTCGGCCGGATAGGCCCACATCAGCATCGGCAGGGGCCCGTCGCGATCCTTGTCATAACCGGCCGGCAGATACAGGGTCCCCGACAGCTTGACCCCGTCCGCCCGCTCATAGGTTACCAGCTGGCGCGTCGCCCCGGCCAGCTGCGGCGCCGGATCGGGGAAGTTCGTCAGGGCCGTAGTCTGACCCGTGTCCAGGTCGCGGATCTGCAGGTTCGGCGGATCCAGCCGCGTCTCGCGCTGGGTCACCATCCGCTTGCCTTCGGCGTCCAGGAAGCCGACCACAACCTCGTAATCTGTCTGGGCCGAGGTCCACAGGCGCTCGCTGCGCCCCGTCGCCGAGTCCATGGCGGCCAGGAAGGGGAATTCGCCCTGGGGCGTGGCGCCCGCCCCCTGCATCAGGATCTTGCCGTCGGGGGTGAAGCGGATCACCGACCGCCCCGCCGCATTGGGCTGGGTCACCGGCTGGCCCGGATTGTCGTAGCGCGCCTGATAGTTGCGCTCCAGCAGCAGCCGGCCCTCGCCGGGGTTCGACGGATCGACCACGAACCGCGTCTCATGCCGGGTGTTGAACCAGCGGCTGTTGACCACGGCTAGATCATCCTTGCCCCAGACGATCCCGGCGTAACGCTCCTTCAGGTCGATCAGCTTGACGGGCTCGGCCGTGAAGGGAGCGGCCTGCATGAAGACCCGGTCACGGAACTCGGCCTCGCGGCGGATGTCGCCGCCGTCCAGGGCCTCGACCCAGGTCAGGGTCGCCGGCGCATCGGCCCGCCAGCCGACCGAGCGCGGCCCCGGCGCCACGGCGTCGAAGGCGGTCGGCACATCGTCCCTCAGCGGCAGGTCGGCGACCGTGCGCACCACGCGACCGTTCAGATCCGTCACCACGATCTCGGTCGGGAACAGACCCGCAGGCACGGCGTAGGAATAGGGGCGTTTGGCCACCTCGTGCAGGATGTATGTCCCGTCCGGCGACACGGCGCTGTCCAGATAGACGGCCGGGGCGCCGATCGTCCGCGCACGACCGTTCAGCGGAACCAAGGTCAGCTGCGAGGTGAAATAGTGATCGAACAGGGCTTCGTCGCCGGGGTTCGACAACAGGTCCTGATAGGTCCGCACGGGCGCCACGCGCCCCGCCGTCTCCTCGATGTTCGGGCCGGTCGGCGCCGTCGTCACATCTGGCGCCGGACCGCGCCCGGCCGGAACCGCCTCGACCAGCAGACCGGAACTGTCGGGCAGCCAGTCATAGCCGGCCCCGCCCGTCATATTGACCACTGGCTCGGTCAGCTTGCGCGCCCGCGCCGTGGCCACATCCACGACCCACAGCTCCAGCCCCGTCGGCCGGTCCAGCACCAGCGCCAAATGTTTGGCGTCGGGCGAGAACCGCGCGCCCGTGAAACGGGCTCCTGCCGGCAGGGCGACGACGCGCGGCTGCCCGCCATCGACCGCCTGCAACGACAGGCCGGTCAGCCACGAGACCCGGCTCTCGGCCGGCCCGTTGTTGCGCGGATTGATCCGCGCGCCCGCCAGCCGAAGCATGGGCTCGGCCAGAGCCTGGATGCTGGGCAGGTTCGACCGGTCCAGCAGCACCAGGGTCTTGCGATCCGGGCTCAATATCGACGACGGCGTCGGCTTGGCGTCCAGAATGTCGGCGATAGGCGACGGCGGCTGCTGATAGACCATCGGCGCCGTCGCGGCCGCGCTCTGAGCGAGGACGGACCCCGCCGCGCCGCTCATCAAGACTGTCGCCAGCACAAGCCCGGCGCCGCGCACCCGCATCATCATCGTCTGAACTCCCCACAACCAGGCGGCCAACTAAGGGCGCCCCGACCCGAGCGGCAAGAGCGCTTGCGGTGTTACAGCGTCACACCGCCCAACATTAACGCCGACGGAGCACATATATCGTCGATATTCGAGATTGCCGCCCTTGGGCTTCGGCGTTACGGTTCTGGGCAAACATCGGGGGGTGTCATGACAGCTGCGAACACGACGGACGAGCCCGCGCGCACGTCCGGAAGGGTGCTTCCGGGTCTCGCCATCGCCATGGCCCTGATCATCGTGGCGGGCTTTTCGCTTCAGCTGGCGATGGGCCGGTCCAGCTTCGACGCCCCGCTGCTGCTGCACGCCCACGCCGTGGTCTTCATGGGCTGGGTCGTCATCTTCCTGGTTCAGAACCTGCTGATCGCCACGGGCCAGGTTCGTTGGCATCGACCGCTGGGGTGGTTGGCGGCCGCCTGGCTCCTGCCGATGCTGGTCCTGGGCTGGCTCGTCACCGACGCCATGGTGCGCCGGGGGGATGTTCCCTTCTTCTTCCGGCCTCTGCAATTCCTGGTCTTCGACCCCCTGTCGCTCGTCACCTTCATCGGCCTGACCGTCGCGGCGATCTGGCTTCGCCGATCGACGGACTGGCATAGCCGCCTGCACTATTCCGCCATGGCCATCCTCTTGGGGCCGGGCGTCGGTCGGCTTCTGCCCATGCCCTTTCTGATCCCCTGGGCGTGGGAGGCGACGACGGTCGTCACCCTGGCGTTTCCGGTCATCGGCATGATCGTCGACTGGGTGAAGACCCGCCGGATCCATCCCGCCTGGTTCTGGGGTCTGGGCGTTCAGATCGCCATGATCGCGGCGATCGAGGCCCTCACCTGGTCCCCGCTCGGCCTTCAGCTGTACGACGCGGTCGCGGCCGGCTCAGCGGGCTCCGCCATAGCCCCCCTCGAATTCCCGACGCCCCCCGGCCCGCCGCCGGCGGCCTAGGGTCGTTTCGAACAGAACCACGCTGCGCCGCCAACAGAAGCCGGCGTCAACGAAGCGCCCAAAGCGAAAACGGCGGCCCGTCGGGCCGCCGTCCACGTTCCGACGGTGGATCAGAACTTCATCGTCACCGTGGCGCTGTAGGTCTGGTAGTCCAGATCCTCACGGTCGACCATCGAAGCGGCCTTCAGCACGACCCCGAACCGGTCGCCTTCGATAGCGAGGGAACCACCGATTTCGGCCCACTCGGTGTCGTTGCTCGCTCCTGCGAAGACCCCGCCGAAACCATCGGCGGCGACAAAGGCCGCCTCCACATTTCGGTCGTCACCCGCAAGATCATGCACCCAACGCGCGTCCAGCGCCGGCTTGATGGTCCAGCGACCGCTGCGGGTCTCCCCGCCGACGCGCAGGCCGACATGATGCTGCAGGGAATCGAACGACTGGTCCCCGATGGCCAGGGCGGCGACGCCCCCGGTCTCGTCATAGGCGTCGATATCGACCGAATAGGCGTTCAGGCCGATGTTGGGTTGCAGCTTCAACCCGCCCATCCCCAGATTGAAGCCCAGTTCGGCGCCGCCGCTGAGGACCTTGCCGTCCGTCTCCCCATCCGCGCGGAAGCTCTCGCCGCCGATTGAGAAGCTCCGCTCGGTGTCCAGGTCCGCCGCGCCATAGCCGATCTTGGCGCCGACATAGGCGCCGTAGGCCAGATCGACGGCGCCATAAAGGGTGGCCTGAACCTGACGGCTGTCCGCCGTGCTGAGCCCCTCCGCGAAGTCGGACTCGCCCTCAGCATAGGCCAGACTGGCGCCCAGGGTCAGGGCGTCGATGGTCCGCTCCAGACCGCCGACGACGTACCAGGCGCTCTGGTCGTCGGTTCGGCTGTCGGCCAGGGTTCCGCGCAGTTGCGCCGCTTCGCCTTCAATCGCGCCCACGCCGAAATAGGCCGACACGCCCTGTTTCCAGCCGCCCCACCGGGCGCGCTCCTGCGCCTCGGCCTGGGCCTGCCGCGTCGCTAGGCCGGCCGCTGCTGCAGTCGCCGCAGGGTCAATCGACGCCATCTGCACGCCGGATCCGATTAGGGTCAGCCCCTCCGACAGCCCTTCGGAACGATCGCGCGCGATCCGTCCGTCCACCACGCCACGCAGCGCCTCTGTCTGGGCCGAGAGCAGGGTTACGCCCGAATGGGCGGCGAAGGGCGACAGGCTCTCAAGCCCGACCTCCAGCGCCTCGTCTTCCAGCAGATCCGTCTGGGCGTAGATGTCGCCCAGGGCCGCATAGTCGGTGGCCCTTGCCGCATCCAGAATTCCGCCCAAGGTCCGCTGGGCGCGCGAATTGAGATTGATGAAGTCCATGTAGGAGGCCGCCTCGATCTCCACCTCCACGCTGTCGGCGGTGTAGTCCAGCACCGGATAAAGGACGCCCGAAATATCGGTCACTGCGGCGAACTCGCCGTCAATGCCGCCCTCGGCTGTCAGCACCGTATATTGGTCGCCGAAGCGTGGGGCGCTGACGAAGCTGAGACCCAACAGTCCCCCCAGGGACGCGACGCCCGTCGTGCCTTCGAAACTGTCGGCCAGAACCGTCAGGCGATCCGACTGATCGCCGTCGATGTCGATAAACAGGCGCGAGCCCGACGCCAGCACCAGGTCGCTCAACAGCGTCAGTTCGCCGATCTCGCCCTGCCCGCCAGGGGCGATGGAGCCCATGACCGAGGTCAGAACCGTGGAATCGATCACGCCAGAGCCGCTCAACACCCCGCCGGCCAGCAGCATTTCAAACGTCAGCAGGGCGCCGTCCACGTTCAGCTGACCGGCCCAGACGCCGACGTCGTTCTCGGCGAACAGCAGACCGTCGGCGCCGATGTCCAGCACCGCGCCGCTGGTCCCGATGGTCAACCGGTCGATGACGGCCACGTCGTTCAGCGTCGTCGTGCCCGCCGACATCAGGTTGACGTCATAGAACAGCGGGTTCTCGCCTTCGAACACATCGCCCTGGACGTTGAACGGCACGAAATTGGTCGAACCCGGTCCGCCGGGAATGATCTCGAACGGCAGGGTCGCGCCCGGCGCCGTGCCCACGGCCGAAGCCTCGTGCCGAACGGCCAGACCGGACGTCGTCTCGCCGCGCGAATTGCCGGCCGCCCCGCCCGCAACGATCCCGCTCATATCCACGATCGTGCGGCCGCCGGTCACCTCGGCGTTGACCGATTGAGCGCCGCCGGACGAAGCGTCCTCGCGGTCGTGATTGTACTCGGCCAGTTCGCTGGCGTCGACGCAGTCGCCGAAGAAGCAGATGCTGCCCCATTCGCCGCCGCGCGACTCGACCCCTTCGGCCGGGGTGGCGGGCAGGCCCGTCACCAGATTGCCGTTGGCGTCGATGATCTTGTAGTTCGGGTCCATCATCTGGACCCAGTGGGTCGGGTCGAACCAGTCGCCATTGCCGCCCGTCGTGGTCACATACTTGTATGGATTGTTGGCGACGATCCAGTCGGTGAACAGATACAGGGGCTGATAGCCGGCGGTCGTGCCGTAGCTGGCCGCTCCCTGGCCGTTGAAATACCGCGACCCCAGCGACAGGACCCCGACGATCACCGGCGTATTGAAGGCCCGGTCCAGGATCAGGGGACCGCCCGAGTCGCCCCCGGCCGTCATGCCCTCCTGCGTCAGCGCGACGTCGTCGCCAAAGATGTTGAAGTCGAAGGTCGCGGTTCCGGCCGGATCGTCGAAATCGACCATATAGAGGTTCTGGCTCAGACCGCCCTGGGCGCCGTCGCCGAACAGGAACAGGTCGATGTCGTCCAAGGACGTCAGGGCGCCGATCATGTTTTCGGCGGCGCGCCGACGGAAGTCGATGCCCTGAACCGAACCCAGGGACCCCGTCCCGCTGCGGCCGTATCCGCCGGTGATCACATGGCGGTCCTCGTCACCGGTCAGCGGCGAGAACAGCATGGCCCAGGTCGGTACCCCCTTGGCTGGCGAGTCCAGCACGCCGATGGCGACGTCCGCCTCGAAGAAGCCGCCGCCCTGAGCGTCCTCAAGCGAGCGCGGATCATACAAGACCCGGCTCATATTGTAGTGCTGGTCGATATAGCTGGTGGCGTAGTCGCCGCTGGTGATCCAGTTCAGGATGCCATCGAAGGCGTCGCCCTTGAACCCGACGCTGATCGGCACGCCCAGCCCCAGCGAGCCATAGGCGAAGTCAGGGATGTCGTTGACGCAGTGGGCGGCGAACAGCACCGTGCGCGGATTGATCAGACTGCCGGTGCAGACGCCCACCGACCCCCCGCCCGTATCGACGATGATATTGCCGATCCCGTTGATCGCATCCGGATCGGCCAGCACCGGCGGCGCGTTCGGGCTGAAATTGTCATTGGGCACCTCGGCCGCCGCTGTCCCCGCCGCCGCGATCAACCCGATCACGGACGCCGTCGCCAACCAACGACGACGCCCCGCCCCAATCCGCTCAATCATGCCGTGCACTCCCCAAATAAGACCGAGAGTCACCGTGCCCGATTATTTCCCGGCCGCAATAGGCATGAGCGGGACATGAGCGCACATGTGTCGAAACAGATACAGTCTTACGGCACAGCTTGGGCGCGATCCGATGCCGAACCTAACCCGCCACCAGAGCCTCGACCTCGCCCCGTTCCGGCGCGGACGGCTGGGCGCCCGGACGTGTCGCCGCGAAGGCCCCGGCGGCACAGGCGAACCTCAAGGCCTCGGTCGGGTCCATCCCCTCCAGCAGGGCCACGGTGATGGCCGCGACGAAGGCGTCGCCGGCGCCGGTGGCGTCGATCGCCTCGACGGCGGGCGGGGTCGCCCAGGCCATTTCGACGCCGCGCTGGTACATCACCGCGCCCTTGGCGCCCCTGGTCACCACCACCCGGCCGCCGCCCCGGTGCAGGCCGTCGCCGTAGAAGGCGGCCTCGGTCTCGTTAACGACGATCAGGTCGGCGCGGCGCAGCAGGGCCTCCGACACCGGCTGGGCGGGCGCCAGATTGGCGCAGACAAAGCCCGTGGCTCGGCCCACCGCCGCCTCGACCGTCTCGACCGGCAGCTCCAGCTGGACGATCAGGGCGCCCTCGATCCGCTGGGGCAGCTGTTCGGGCGTGACCAGATGATTGGCGCCGGCCGCCACCACGATCTGGTTCTCGCCGCCGGGATCGACGGCGATCAGGGCCACGCCGGTCGGCGCCGCCACGTCCGTCTCGACCCCCGCCAGATCGACGCCCAGATCCGACATCAGAGCCAGGGCCTCGCCGGCCAGGGAGTCGTTCCCGACCCGCCCGATCAGGCTGACCTCGGCGCCCAGTTTCTCGGCGGCATAGGCCTGGTTGGCGCCCTTGCCGCCGGGATAGCGGGCCAGGGTCGCCCCCGTCACCGTCTCGCCCGGGCCCGGCAGGCGGGACGCCGTCGCCACCAGGTCCAGGTTGATCGAGCCGACGACGGTGATCCTCATTTGGCGGTCCTGGGCGCGGGCTTCAGCCGCTCGGTCAAGAGAGCGAACACCCCCTCTGCGTCCGCCGCAACCGCCCAGCGATGTCGCGCGGTCGCCGGATCGACCCGGAACTCGACCGCCGTATGGCCCCGCGTCAGCTCGGAGGACGCCTCGACCTCGATCCGGCAAGGCTTCAGGGTGAACAGCTCGGGCTTCAGCAGCCAGGCGACGGGACAGGGGTCGTGCAGCGGCGGGGCTTCAGAGCCCACGACCTGCCGCTCGGTCCGCTGCGAGAAGCGCAGCATCGAGGCCACGGTCCGCGCCGGCTCGGTGCGGATCTTCTCGATCGCGCGGATCCGCGGCTCGGTCGCCCGCACCTGATGGGTCGCGTCCAGGCCGAAGGCGACCACCTCGCAGCCCGAGCCGAACACCACCGCCGCCGCGTCCGGGTCGGCCCAGATGTTGAACTCGGCCGAGGCGGTGATGTTGCCGCCCTCGCTGCGCGCCCCGCCCATGACCACCACCGGCCCGAGGCGTTCGGCCAGCCGCCGCTCGCGCTTCATGGCCAGGGCCAGATTGGTCATCGGTCCCAGGACGGCGACGGCGACCGATCCGGCCGGGCGTTTCATCACCAGGTCGACGATGGCGTTGGCCGCCGGGCCGTCGCCGATGATGCCCTTGGGCGCGAAGGGCTCCAGGTCGCCCAGCCCCTCGGGTCCATGGAACTCGCCCGCCCCGGCTGGGGGCCGTTTCAGCGGCCGTTCGGCGCCGCCGAAGACGGGCACGTCTTCACGGCCGGCGATCTGGCGCATCATCCGGGCGTTGCGCTGGGTCAGATGAGCGGGGACGTTGCCGCCTACGGTGCAGACGGCCAGCAGCTCCAGCTCGGAGGCGGCGAAGGCCAGGAAGAGCGCCACGGCGTCATCCACGCCGGGGTCGCAGTCGATGATCAGGGATTGGACAG
>MGLN01000108.1 GCA_001796045.1 Caulobacterales bacterium RIFOXYB1_FULL_67_16
CCCAACAGCTGAACGTGGAGGTCATCTCCAACAACATCGCCAACATGAACACGGTGGGCTTCAAGAAGCAGCGCGCCGAGTTCCAGGACCTGCTCTACCAGAACGTCGAACGCATGGGCGCGCAGTCGTCCAGCCAGGGCACTGTGGTGCCCACCGGCATCCAGATCGGCGCGGGCGTCAAGGCCGGCGCCGTCTATCGCGTGACCGAACAGGGCACGCCGTCGCAGACCGGCAACGACTACGACATGGCTATCGACGGCGAAGGCTATTTCCAGATCACCCTGCCCTCGGGCGAGATCGCCTACACCCGCGCCGGCAATCTGCAGGTCAATCAGGAAGGCCAGATCGTCACCGACGACGGCTATGCTCTGGAGCCTGCCATCACCATCCCGCAGGACGCGGTGGACGTCACCATTTCCAAGTCGGGCCTGGTTCAGGTGACCCAGGACGGCCAGACCGCCCCGACAACCGTCGGGCAGATCGAACTGGCCACCTTCTTCAACGAAGCGGGCCTGGAGGCCATCGGCGACAATCTGCTGCTGGAGACCGCCGCCTCCGGCGCGGCCAACATCGGCACTCCGGGCGACGCCGGCTTCGGCAAGATCCTGCACGGCTATACGGAATCGTCGAACGTCGACGCCGTGTCCGAGATCAGTTCGCTGATCATCGCCCAGCGGGCCTACGAAATGAACTCCAAGGTGATCTCCACCGCCGACGAGATGCTGTCGGTCACCGCCCAGGTGAAGGGCTAAGCCATGATCGCGATCCGCCGCACCCTGCTTCTCGCCGTCGCCTTGGGCGCCGCCCTGTCGGGCGCGGCCCAGGCCGGAACTGTCTCCTTGAAGGCCAATCCGGTGGACGACGACGGCCGCGTCACCTTGGGCGAGATCTTCGACGGCGCCGGTTCTGCTTCGGGCGTCGTCGTCGCCCAGCGCGTCGGGCCCTCGGTCGTGCTGCAGGCCGGGGAACTTCAGGCCCAGGCCCGACAGGCGGGCCTGGTCTGGGACAATCCCACGGGCTTGCGTCGGATCGCGGTGCGTCAGGGCTCGGCGACGATGTCCGCCGCCACCCCGAACGCGCCCGCAGTAGCCGCGCGCGCCGCCCTTGCATCGAGCGGAGGCCCGGTCATCGCCCGCAACGACATGGTCCGCGTGACCTATCAGATCGGGGGCGTGAACCTCAGCGTCATGGGCAAGGCCCTGCGCAACGCGGCCCTGGGCGAACCCGTCGCGGTTCTGAACACCAGCTCCAACCGCATCATCGACGCGGTCGCCTCCGGGCCCGGGCAGGCCGTCGCCGGCCCCGGCGCCGAGACCGCTCGCGCCAATCCCCAACAGTTCGCCGCTCGCTAGGAAAAGCTCGTCATGCGCAATCTCCTGACCGTCGCCGCCTTGGCCGCCTCGCTCGGCGCCTGCTCCACCGCCGTCGAGGCCGTCCGCGGCCCGCAGCTGGCCCCCATCGGCTATCCCGCCGCCCTCGTCCCTTCCCAGCAGGCCTATATGGCCGCCCCTGCCATGCGGACCGAGGCCACGCCCGCCAGCGCCAACAGCCTGTGGCGAGTCGGGGCCCGAACCTTCTTCGGCGATCAGCGCGCGCGCCGGGTCGGCGACATTCTGACGGTCAACATCGACATCGACGACAGCGCCCAGACCCAGAACACCACGACCCGGGCCCGCTCCAACGACGCCTCGGCCGGCGTGTCCAACCTGTTCGGCCTGGAAAGCAGCCTGGGCCGCATCCTGCCCGGCGGCTTCGATCCGGCCAACATGGTCGGCATGGAGGGCGAGAGCAACTCATCCGGTTCCGGCTCCGTCTCCCGCTCCGAGAAGGTCTCCCTGACCATTGCGGCGGTCGTCACCGACGTGCTGGCCAACGGAAATCTGGTCATCCAGGGTCGGCAGGAAGTGCGGACTAACCGCGAAGTTCGCGAACTGACCGTCGCCGGCATCGTGCGGCCGGAAGACATCTCCTCGGCCAACGCCATCGCCCACACCCAGATCGCGGAGGCGCGCATTTCCTACGGCGGTCGCGGCGACATCAGCCGGATGCAGGCCACCCCCGCAGCCCAGAGCCTTGTGGAGCGGTTCAGCCCGTTCTGACGGCGGTGATGCGGCGGCGCCACGCCGAATCTCGTCCGAAGCGGAGCCGTGAACCGTTAACGCCGACCCGCGTTTGTCGATCAGACGCGAGTAATGAGATGTTCAAGGTTCTGATCCCCGCCGCCGCCGCCGTCGCCCTGGTCGCTGTCGCCGCCCGGACGCAATCGGCCGAAACCGTCGCCCTCGAAGGCGTTCCGGCGCCGGTGATGGCGTGGCACCTCAGCCACGAGGGCGCGATGGCCAAGCTGGCCTATGGCGTCGCCAACTCCGATCAGTTGGCCCTGATGATCACCTGCTCGCCTGGCGACGCCACAGCCGTGGTGTATGGAGACGTTCAGCCAGATACGCCGCGTCTGATCACCGCCGCCTATGGGCCAGCGCCGCTCGATCCGATGAGCGGAGGCGACGCCGACGAGACGCGTGTGCCGCTCCACGACGCCAGCCTGGCTGGCCTGGCTTCGCGTGGCCTGTTGCGGGTCCGAGGCGACGCAGGCGCCTTCACCTTGCGCGCCGACGAGGCGGAGCGCCGAACGATCTCGGGATTTCTTGCCTATTGCGGATCGTCTCGCGCTTGACGACATGGGACAAGGCGTTCCTCTGCGCCGGTTCGTCAGCGGGGGCTGATACATGATCATTCTGGCCGCCGTCATGGCGCTGGCCTTACAGGCGTCGGCGCCGCAGACCCAGCCGCCGTCCGCCTGGACCTGGACCCTGTACGAAGGCGACGGGCCGGTCGTGCTGGCGAATGAACTGCCTGACACCCCGAATCTGAAAGCCACCCTGCAATGCGCACCGGGATCGAGTGTGGTGGAGCTCGCCGTCTACGATTCGACCGAGCGGTCCGACGCCCCGCCCGGATTTGCGCGACTGACGTCGGGCGCGGTCACGACCACCAGCGAGGCGCGGATCGGCCGCGGCGGACGCGTGGAGGTCGTGCTGCGCACGGACCACCCCCTGTTCGCCGCCTTCGTGGGCTCCGGAGATATCGTGGTGAAGACGGGAGATCAGGCGCTGGCGATCAAGGTGGACCGGCCTCACCTTGCCAAGCTGCGCCGCTTCGCGGATCGTTGCGCGGGATAAGGGAGCCCGATCATGCGCCGGATCACCAGTCTGTCTAAAATCCTGCCGTCGGCGCTCGCCTTGTCGGCCCTGGCCGCCTGCGCCACTTCGGGCGGCCGGTCGTCCCCGAGCCCGGCGCCCGACGCCGGCGCCCCCACGCCCGTGGCGAATTACGACTGGCATCTCAATCTGGAGCCGCAGGAGGCGGGCCTGGCCTATGGCGTCGCCAACAGCGACGAGGTGAAGCTTCAGCTGCGTTGCGCGACCGGATCGGGCGCGCTGGATTTGGCCGCCATGCTGGACAAGCCGTCCCGCCAACTGCACCTGGAGTCCGGCGGCGACACCGACCGCTATCCCGCCGTCTCCGAGGACGCCGGAATCACCGACGGCCACTACGCCCAGGCCGACGCCAAGACGAAGGATCCGGTGTTCCAGCGTTTCCGGCGTCTGGGCTGGATCGCGGTCTGGGATGGCGAGACGCGGCGCACCTACGCCGCCCACCCGCAGTCTCTGGCCGACATCGAACGCTTCTTCGTCGCCTGCAACTGAACGGCGCGGCTTGACGCTTCCTCCGGCCTCGGCTTGCCTAGGTGGTTTCTGGAGGGGTGTCATGAAGCTTCATTATCTGGCGGTCGCCGCCGTGCTGGCCGTCGCGCCTCAGGCAGCCGTGGCGCAAACGCGGGCTGTCCCGCCCGCCGAAGCTTCAAACCACGCCGCCGATAGGGCTCTGAACAGCGTCATCGCGGATTATGAGACCTATCTGAAATCGATCGACCCCATGACCGCCGCCAGCGAGGGCGACGTCGCGGCCATGGCGCGCCTCCCGGACGTGTCGCGCGCCTTCGAAATGGCGCAGCGCGCGCCTCTGCAGGCCTTCGTCGACCGGCTGCGCGCCATCGACCCGGCAAGTCTTTCCCATGGCGGCGCCATCAATCACGCCTTCCTGGTCTATAGTCTGGGCCGCAGCCTGGAAGGCATTGACTACGACACCTCGCGCCTGGCCTTCGACAGCGAGGGCGGCCCTGGGACCTGGGCCCTCTATGTCGGCGGCAGCACCCGGCTGAACTCTGTCGCCGAGGCCGAGGCCTACATCCGCCGCATCCAGGCCTTCGGCGATCTCTTCGCCCAGACCACCGAGAACGCCCGGCGCGGCCTGGCGACCGGCATGGTTCAAGCCCGTTCGGTGACCGAAAGCGCCCTGGCCAATGCGCGCAACGACGTGGCGATCACGCCCGACGCCGAACCCCTGCTGAAGCCCCTGACCACCCTGCCGCCGACGGTATCCCAGGCCGACCGGGAGCGGCTCACGGCCCAGGCTGCGGCGGCCGTCGCCTCGACCCTCGTCCCGGCGCGTCGGGCCTGGCTGAGCTTCCTCGAAACCGAATACCTGCCCAAAACCCCGGTCGAGCCCGGCCTTGGAAACCGCCCCGGCGGCAAGGCCATGTACGCCTATCTGGTGCGGGGCCATACGACCACGGACCTGACGCCGGACCAGATCCACCAGATCGGCCTGTCCGAAGTCGCCCGCATCCGCGCCCGGATGGAGGTCGAGATGAAGGCCGCCGGCTGGACCGGCGACTTCGCCGGCTTCCTGAACTTCCTGCGCACCGATCCCCAGTTCTACGCCCAGACGCGCGAGGACCTGCTGGAGAAGGCGTCGGAGATGGCCAAGCGCGCGGACGGCGGCCTGCCCGCCCTGTTCGCCACCCTGCCCCGCCTGCCCTATGACGTGCAGCCGGTCCCGCCCCAGATCGAGGCGACCTACACCACCGGCCGCTACAATCCCGGCTCTATGCAGAACGGCGTCCCTGGCCACTATGTGGTCAACACGTCGAAGCTGGACCAGCGCCCCCTGTACGAACTGCCGGCCCTGACCCTGCACGAGGCCGTGCCCGGCCACCACCTTCAGATCGCCCTGCAGCAGGAGGCCGAGGACCAGCCCTATTTCCGCCGCCAGGCCAATGTCACCGCCTTCACCGAGGGCTGGGGCCTGTACGCCGAATATCTGGGCGAGGAGATGGGCTTCTACCGCACGCCCTATGAGCGGTTCGGCCGCCTGTCCTACGAGATGTGGCGCGCCTGCCGCCTGGTGGCCGACACCGGCCTGCACTGGATGGGCTGGTCAGAAGAGCAGGCCCGCGCCTGCTTCCGCGACAACTCGGCCCTTGCGCCCCACAATATCGAAACCGAGCTTCAGCGCTACATCGGCTGGCCCGGCCAGGCCACGGCCTACAAGATCGGCGAGATCCGCCTGCGCGAGATCCGCGCCCGGGCCGAACGCGAACTGGGGCCGAAGTTCAACGTCCGCACCTTCCACGACGCCTTGCTGACCGAAGGGCCGCTGCCGCTGGCCCTGCTGGATCAGCGGATGGACGCCTGGATCGCGGCGGAGAAGACACGCTGACGCAATCCCTTCTCCCGTGGGGAGAAGGTGGCCCGCAGGGCCGGATGAGGGACCCGCGGTGGGCCAATTCGCACCGCCGCAACCCTCACCCTTTCGCGCCAGAACGACGGCTATCGCCGCCGTGCGCTCAAGCCCTCTCCCAACGGGAGAGGGTGCTGGCGTCTACGCCCACCCCGGAACCGGCAGGCCCTTCGACGTCAGGAATTCCGGATTGAACAGCTTCGACGCATAGCGCGAGCCCGGGTCGCACAGGCAGGTCACAATGGTCTTGCCCGGCCCGATCTCGCGGGCCAGCCGGACGGCGCCGGCGATATTGACCCCGGCCGATCCGCCCAGCGACAGACCTTCGTGCTTCACCAGATCGAACAGGATCGGCAGGAACTCAGCGTCTTCGATCCGATAGGCGTAGTCCGGTTTGAACCCCTCCAGATTGCCGGTGATCCGCGCCACCCCGATTCCCTCGGTGATCGACGAGCCCTCGCCGGTCATCTCGCCCTTGGTGAACCAGTTGAACAGGGCCGCGCCGGCGGGATCGGCCAGGGCGATGGTCACCTCGGGCTTCTTCTCGCGCAGATAGGCGGCGACGCCCGAAATGGTGCCGCCCGACCCCACGGCCGAGACGAAGGCGTCGATCTTGCCGCCGGTCTGCTCCCAGATTTCCGGCGCCGTGGTCCGATAATGGGCGTCACGGTTGGCGGTGTTGTCGAACTGGTTGGCCCAGATGGCGCCGGCCTCTTCGCTCTCGTTCAGTTCAGACGCCAGGCGTCCGGAATAATGGACGAAATGGTTCGGGCTGGAGAAGGGGGCGGCGTCCACCTCGACCAGGCGCGCGCCCAGCGACCGGATGGCCGACTTCTTCTCCTCCGACTGGGTGCGGGGCATCACGATGACGACCGGATGGCCCAGGGCGGCGCCGACCAGGGCCAGACCGATGCCGGTGTTCCCGGCCGTGCCCTCGACGATGGTCCCGCCGGGCTTCAGCGCGCCCGACGCCCGCGCGGTCTGGACGATGGACAGGGCGGCGCGGTCCTTGATCGAGCCGCCGGGGTTCATGAACTCGGCCTTGCCCAGGATTTCGCAGCCCGTCTCGTCGGACAGGCGGTTCAGGCGGACCAGCGGCGTATGGCCGATCAGGTCGATGACAGACGGTGTGACGGACACGTTTCAGCTTTCAGGCGAGGTCGAACGAGAGACGGATCAGGCCGCGACCTGACGCTTGCCTAGGTGGATGCCGCACTCGACCTTGTCCATCCCCGACCAACGTCCGGCGCGCGCCTCTTCGTCGTTCTGAACCGCGCGCGTGCACGGCCAGCAGCCGATGGAGCGATAGCCCTGCTCGACCAGAGGATGGCGCGGCAGATCGTGCGCCTCCAGCCAGGCCTCGACGTCCCCGGCGTCCCAGTCCGCCAGCGGATTGATCCGCAGCACCCCGTCCAGCACCTCGAACGGCTTCAACTCGGCGCGGGTGGCGGCCTGATAGCGTTTGCGTCCGGTGATCAGGGCGTTGAACCCGACCGTCGCCCGCGCCAGGGGCCGCACCTTCCGCAGGTCGCAGCAGGCGTCGGCGTCGGTCCGCCACAGGTCATCGCGCGCGTCCAAGGTCGCCTTCTCGTTCGCATCCGGCGTGACCAGACGCACGTCCGTCAGCCCCAGGGTCTTGGTCAGCTGGGTGCGATAGGACAGGGTCTGGAGGAAATGCTGGCCGGTCTCCAGGAAGACCACCGGCACGTCCCGGTCCGTCTCGGCCACGATGTGCAGCAGGGCCGCCGATTCCGCCCCGAAGGAGGATATGGCGCCGACGCGCAGGCCCAGGGCCGGATCCAACGCCGCCTTCAGGATCTCGGACGAATCCTTGCCCGCCGTCTCGCGATTGAGCCGGTCGGCCAGGGCTTGCAGATCAGGGTCGTTCGACGCCGCTCGCCGCCTTTGCCAGATGGTCGGCGCCGGATCGACCGCCGGCTGAT
>MGLN01000109.1 GCA_001796045.1 Caulobacterales bacterium RIFOXYB1_FULL_67_16
TTCCAGATGCAGGGTCTGACCAAGACCTTCCCCGGCGGCCGCAAGATCTTCGAGAACATCTGGCTCAGCTTCTACAACGACGCCAAGATCGGCGTCGTCGGGGTCAACGGCTCGGGTAAGTCCACCCTGCTGAAGATCATGGCCGGCCTGGACACCGAGTTCACCGGCGAGGCCCGCGCCGCCGACGGAATCAAGCGCGGCTATCTGGAGCAGGAGCCCCAACTCGACCCCGCCCTGAACGTTCGCCAGAACGTCGAGGCCTGGTGCGAGGAGAAGCAGTGGGTCAACCGCTTCAATGAAGTCGCCGCCGAACTGGGCGAGAACTACACCGACGAACTGATGGAGGAGATGACCGCCCTCCAGGAGAAGATCGACGCCGGCGACGTCTGGGACATCGACGCCCGGATCGACCAGGCCATGGGCGCCCTGCGCTGCCCGCCCGACGATTGGGAAGTCACCAACCTGTCCGGCGGTGAGAAGCGCCGCGTGGCCCTGGCCCGCCTGCTGCTGTCCAAGCCCGACATGCTGCTGATGGACGAACCGACCAACCACTTGGACGCCGAATCCGTCGCCTGGCTGCAGCACCATCTGGAAAACTTCCCGGGCTGCGTCATCCTGGTCACCCACGACCGCTACTTCCTGGACCAGGTCACCAAGTGGACGCTGGAGCTGGACCGCGGCAAGGGCCATCCGCACGAGGGCAACTATTCCTCCTGGCTGGAAGCCAAGACCAAGCGCGTCATTCAGGAACAGTCGGAATCCGAAGCCCGCCAGCGCGCCCTCTCGCGCGAACTGGAATGGGTCCGTTCGGGCGCCAAGGCCCGTCAGGCCAAGTCCAAGGCCCGTCTGGCCGCCTACGAGCGGATGGTCGAGGAACAGGAGTCGATGCGCGGCGCCCAGACCCACGCCCACATCCAGATCCCGCCCGGACCGCGCCTCGGCAATGTCGTGCTGGAGGTCGAAGGCCTGCAGAAGTCCTACGGCGACAAGACCCTGTTCGACAACCTGACCTTCAAACTGCCGCCCAACGGCATCGTCGGCGTCATCGGCCCCAACGGCGCCGGCAAGTCGACCATGTTCAAGCTGATCACCGGCCAGGAAAAGCCCGACGGGGGCTCGATCCGTGTCGGCGAGACGGTCAAGCTGGCCTATGTCGACCAGTCGCGCGACGACCTGAAACCGGACGAGACCATCTGGCAGGCCATCTCCGGCGGCACCGACGTGATGATGGTCGGCAAGCGCGAGATCAACACCCGCGCCTATGTCGGCAGCTTCAACTTCAAGGGCGGCGACCAGCAGAAGAAGGTCGGCCAGCTGTCGGGCGGTGAGCGCAACCGCGTCCACCTGGCCAAGACCCTGGCCTCGGGCGGCAATCTGATCCTGCTCGACGAACCGACCAACGACCTGGACATCGAGACCCTGCAGAACCTCGAAGAGGCCCTGGAAGAGTTCGCCGGCTGCGCCGTGGTCATCTCCCACGACCGCTGGTTCCTGGACCGCCTGGCCACCCACATCCTCGCCTTCGAAGGCGACGGCCATGTGGAATGGTTCGAAGGGAACTTCGAAGCCTACGAACAGGACAAGATGCGCCGCCTGGGAGCGGACAGCATCATCCCGAAGCGTATTCAGCACCAGAAGTTCGGGCGCTGATTGATCTGTGATAGGATGCGGGACATGAGCGACGATCTTCTGTCCCGCATCACTATCGATCCCGGCCAATGCGGGGGCCGTCCGTGCATTCGCGGCATGCGCATCCGGGTGCAGGACGTCCTGGACATGCTGGCCGGCGGCGCAAGCCCGGAGGAAATCCTCGCGGACTTCCCCTACCTTGAAGCTGACGACATTCGGGCCAGCCTTGCCTATGCGGCCGCAAGCATCGGCGACACCGGCGTGATCGCCGCGTGAAATTCATCGTGGACGCCCAACTGCCTATCACTCTGACCGAATGGCTGAGAGCGAAGGGGTACGCGGCCGACCATGTTTCAACGCTTCTGACGGTCAATGCGCGTGACCAGGATATCTGGGATTTTGCCCGAGCTGAATCTTGCGTAATCATCACCAAGGATCGCGACTTCGCCATTTGGGCGGCGGACCGCCGGCGCGGGCCTCAGATCGTCTGGCTCCGTCTAGGTAACGCGACCCGGCGTCTACTGATAGACTGGCTTGAACCTCGATGGGCCAGGATCGAACAAGGCCTCCTTGACGGCCTCCATCTGATCGAGGTCCGCGCATGACCCAACGCCCCGCCGTTCTCATCATGCAGCGGCATCTCGCCCCGCTCTCCGCCTTTCTCGAGAGCGCCTATGACGTCTACCGCTTCTGGGAAGGCCCTCCGATCGAGGCCGCCCACGACATCCGCGCCCTGATCGTCGCCGGCGAGGCGCCGCTGGACAAGGCGCTGATCGAACAGCTCCCCGCCCTCGACCTGATCGCCTGTTTCACCTCCGGCTACGATGGAATCGACATCGACTGGTGCCGTGAACGCGGCCTGCCCGTCACCCATGCGCCGGGCGTCAATCATGAAGACGTGGCCGATCACGCCCTGGGCCTGATCCTGGCCGCCCGTCGTCAGATCGTCTCGGGCGACCGCCAGGTCCGTTCCGGCGGCTGGACCGCCGAGACCCGGACCATCACCGCCTCGATCGGCAGCCAGAAACTGGGCGTCGTGGGCCTGGGCGCCATCGGCAAGGCCGTCGCCCGCCGCGCCGAAGCCTTCCGTATGCCGGTCGCCTGGTGGGGGCCTCGCCCCAAGGAGGCCGAATGGCCCCGGGCCGACAGTCTGCCGGCTCTGGCGAAGGCCAGCGACGTCCTGGTCGTCGCCTGCAAGGCCGACGAGACCAATCGAGGTCTGATCTCGCGCGAGGTGCTTGAGGCGCTTGGCCCCGACGGCCTCCTGGTCAATGTCTCGCGCGGCCAGGTCGTCGACGAAGACGCCCTGATCGACATGCTGAAATCCGGCGCCCTGGGTCAGGCCGCCCTGGACGTCTTCATGGAGGAGCCGACCGAGCCTTCACGCTGGGCCGATGTGCCGAACCTCGTCCTGACGCCCCACACCGCCGGCGCGACAACCGCCGGGGTGCAGGGCATGCTGATGCTGCTGATGCAGAATCTTCAGGCGCATTTCGCGGGCCAGCCGCTGAAGACGCCGGTGGACCTCACTCCGGACGCGGGGGCCGCTGCGGACGCTCGTCGGCCGTGATCACCCCGTCCCCGTTCTTGTCCATGGACTTGAACATGGCCTCGGCCCCGGCCTCCAGTTCGGCCTTGGTGATCCGCCCGTTGCCGTCGCCGTCGGCCCGCTGGAGCATCCGGCCGCCGGGCGAGCCGGCCAGCTCGGCCGCATCGATCGCGCCGTCCTTGTTGGCGTCGATCCGGTCGAATATGGCGCCCATCCGCGTCTTCATATCGGCCAGGGTCTCACGCTCCGGCGGACGCATGCCGCCCATCGGCGGCGGTCCCGACATCTGTCCGCCCATCGGCGGCTCGGGAAAATCGCTCTGGGCCAAAGCGGGGGCCGCCGCTGACAGGACGGCGGCGGCGATCAGGAAGCTGCGCATGGAGACTCTCCAAAAGTATGGCGTCTCCTTCCACGGCGACCCCGCCGTTTTCCGTCGCCCGCTTCAGGGTCGTTTTTCCTTGCCAAATCATATAAGGATATCTTTATATGATCATATGAACCTGACTGCGGATCAGACTGTCGAAGCCCTTCGCGCCGCCGGCGAGCCCACCCGCCTGCGCATCCTCTCCCTGCTGGCCAGCGAGGAGCTGTCGGTCATGGAGATGTCGCGGATCCTCGACCAGAGCCAGCCGCGCGTCTCGCGTCATCTGAAGCTGATGACCGACTCGGGTCTGATCGAACGGTTTCCCGACGGCGCCCGCGTCTATTATCGCCTTTCGCACGATCCCCATGCCCGCCGCCTGATCGACACGGTTCTCGACATTCTGGCCGACGACGCCGGCGACGCCGACCATCGCCGCCTGAACGAGGTGCGGAAGGATCGCGAACAGGCGGCCGAGACCTATTTCGAGCAGATCGCCCCCCAGTGGGACCGGCTGCGCTCCCTCTACGTCAGCGAGAGCGCCGTCGAGGCCGCTTTGGAAAAGGCGGTCGGGCCCGGCCCCTTCAAGCGCGTCGTCGATCTAGGCACGGGCTCGGGCCGGATGCTGACCCTGTTCGGCAAGAAGGCAAAGATGTCGGTGGGGCTGGATCTCAGCCAGAACATGCTCAACATCGCCCGCGCCAATGTCTCCAAGGCCGGGCTGAACAAGGTTGAACTGCGGCACGGCGACATCTTCGCCACTCGGCTGCCCGCCGGCAGCGCCGATCTGGTGATCGTCCATCAGGTCCTGCACTATCTGGCCGATCCCGCCGCCGCCGTCGCCGAGGCGGCGCGGCTGGTCTGCCCAGGCGGCCGCCTGGTCATCGTCGACTTCGCCCCCCATGACTTCGAACACATGCGCGAGGCGCATCAGCATCGTCGGCTGGGCTTCTCCGATCAGGAAATCCTCGGATGGTTGGACGACAGCGGCCTGACGCCCGCCGCCCCCGTCGCCCTCCCCCCCGACAACGAGGGGCTGACGGTGACGATCTGGACGGCGGAACGCCTCCTTGCCGCCCCGGCCCAGGACAGAAAGAGCGCATGATGGCGACCTCCACCAATCTCGCCGAGGCCCGCGCCCTGCTGCTGTCGCCCCTGGGACCCGTCGCCCGCGCCGGCTCAAATCGCGACGCCGTGCGCGTCTCATTCGAATTCTTCCCGCCGAAGACTGACGAGGCCGAGGCCAGTCTCTGGACGGCCATCCGTCGTCTGGAGCCGCTGAACCCGGCCTTCGTCTCGGTCACCTATGGCGCCGGCGGCTCGACGCGCGAACGCACACACCGCACGGTCCAGCGGATCATCGCCGAGACCTCGCTTCGTCCCGCTGCCCACCTGACCTGCGTCGAGGCCAGCCGGGACGAGGTTGACGAAGTCATCGCCGGCTACAAGACCATCGGCGTCGATCACATCGTCGCCCTGCGCGGCGATCCGCCCGGCGGCGGCGGCATCGGCGGCGTCTATCAACCCCGCACTGACGGCTACGCCAACGCCACCGAACTGACGGCCGCCATAAGCCGGATCGGCGGCTTCGACGTCACCGTGGGCGCCTATCCTGAGAAACATCCCGAGAGCCCCTCCATCGATCACGACATCGATGTGCTCAAGGCCAAGGTGGACGCCGGCGCCACCCGGGCCATCAGCCAGTTCTTCTTCGATATCGACGCCTTCCTGCGTTTCCGTGACCGGGTGCGGGCGGCGGGCGTGACCATTCCCCTGATCCCCGGCGTCATGCCCGTCTCCAACTTCGCCGGCCTTCAGCGCATGTCCGGCGCCTGCGGAACCAGCATCCCCGACTGGCTTAAGGCGCATTTCGACGGCCTGGACGACGATCCCGAGACTAGAAAGCTCCTCGCCGCTTCTGTCGCCGCCGAAACCTGCGCCCGTCTGCAGGAAGAGGGCTTCTCCGACTTCCACTTCTACACCCTGAACCGCGCCGATCTGGTCTATGCGATCTGCCGCGTTCTGGGCGTGCGTGAAACCAAGGCCGCAGCCTGATGACCTCTCCCCTCACCCGCGCCGAACGGATCGCCGCCCTGCATGCGGCGGCCAAGGAACGCATCCTGGTCCTCGACGGATCCTGGGGCGTGATGATCCAGCGTCGCGGCCTGTCCGAAGCCGACTTCCGCGCCAACCGCTTCGTCGCCGCCAACGGCTATGACGAGGCGCACCAGATGAAGGGGAACAACGACATCCTCTGCATCACCCGCCCCGACATCATCTCGGACCTGCACGACCAGTATTACGCCGCGGGCGCCGACATCTCCGAGACCAACACCTTCTCCGGCACCACCATCGCCCAGGAGGACTACGCCCTGGACGCCCAGGCGGTGTGGGACATCAATCTTGAAGGCGCCAAACTGGCCCGCGCCGCCGCCGACCGCTGGACGGAAAAGGAGCCGCACAAGCCGCGCTTCGCCGCCGGCTCCATCGGCCCGCTGAACAAGATGCTGTCCATGTCGTCCGACGTGAACGACCCCGGCGCCCGCAGCGTGACCTTCGACCAGGTCTATGAGGCCTATCGCCATCAGGTGCAGGCGCTGAACGAGGGCGGGGTCGATCTGTATCTGATCGAAACCATCACCGACACGCTGAACTGCAAGGCCGCGATCAAGGCCATCAAGGACCTGGAGGACGAGGGCATGGACGCCCTGCCCATCTGGATTTCGGGCACCATCACCGACCGCTCGGGCCGCACCCTGTCGGGCCAGACCGCCGAGGCCTTCTGGAACAGTGTGCGTCACGCCAAGCCCTTCGCCGTCGGCTTCAACTGCGCCCTGGGCGCCGACCTGATGCGCCCCTTCATCGCCGAACTGAGCCGCGTCGCCGACACCCTGGTCGCCGCCTATCCCAACGCCGGCCTGCCCAACGCCATGGGCCAGTACGACGAGGAACCGCACGAGACCGCCCACTTCATCGAGGAATGGGCGGCGTCGGGCCTGGTCAACATCGTCGGCGGCTGCTGCGGCACCACGCCGGATCACATCAAGCACGTCGCCGAAGAGGTCGCGCCGCTGAAGCCGCGCGCCATCCCGGAACGCCCGGTGGCCTTGCGGCTCTCGGGGCTTGAACCGTTTGAGATGGTGGCGTGATGGCTACCTTCACCCGCTCATCCCGGCGAAAGCCCGGACCCAGTTCTCTGGGCGATTGCCATCAACGCGATGTCATCGTCTTCAATCCCAAACACCGTGCCTCCCAAAAGCACTGGGTCCCGGCTTTCGCCGGGATGAGCGGAGTTTTTGCGTGAGACCCACCTTCATCAATGTCGGCGAACGAACCAACGTCACCGGCTCGGCCAAATTCCGCAAGCTGATCGTCGAGGGCGACTACTCGGCCGCGCTCGACGTCGCCCGGCAACAGGTCGAGGCCGGCGCCCAGATCATCGACATCAATATGGACGAGGGCCTGCTGGACGGCGCCGTCGCCATGCGGACCTTCCTGAACCTGATCGCGGCCGAGCCCGACATCGCCCGTGTGCCGGTGATGATCGACAGCTCCAAATGGGAGGTGATCGAGGCGGGCCTGAAGTGCGT
Organism: Caulobacterales bacterium RIFOXYB1_FULL_67_16; assembly: GCA_001796045.1. Lineage (GTDB taxonomy): Bacteria > Pseudomonadota > Alphaproteobacteria > Caulobacterales > Caulobacteraceae > Brevundimonas. The sequence goes on from MGLN01000109.1 coordinate 7,130, forward strand.
CCAGGGCAAGCCCATCGTCAACTCGATCAGCATGAAGGAGGGCGAACAAGCCTTCCGCGAACACGCCGTCAAATGCCTGCGCTACGGCGCCGCCGTCGTGGTCATGGCCTTCGACGAGGTGGGCCAGGCCGACACCGCCGCCCGCAAGATCGAGATCTGCACCCGCGCCTATAATATCCTGGTCAACGAGGTCGGCTTCCCGCCCGAGGACATCATCTTCGATCCCAATATCTTCGCCGTGGCGACGGGGATCGAGGAGCACGACAACTACGCCGTCGACTTCATCGAGGCGGTCAAGGTCATCAAGGCCACCCTGCCCTACGCCCGCATCTCAGGCGGCGTGTCGAACGTCTCGTTCAGCTTCCGCGGCAACGAGCCGGTGCGCCGGGCCATCCACAGCGTCTTCCT
>MGLN01000110.1:0-428 GCA_001796045.1 Caulobacterales bacterium RIFOXYB1_FULL_67_16
GGGGCCAGCGCCCGGAACGGCGCGAAACCGGTGGGCTCCCCGTCGCGCAGGGCGAGGTAGGTGCCGTTGCAGGCCCGGACGAAGATCTCGGCGCCGCGATCCTTGTCGATGAACAGCTGCTTGGCGTCGAAGCGTTCGAGCTGCGCCAGCATGAAGTTCTGCACGACGGTCTTGCCGGAGCCCGAGGGGCCGCAGATGAAGGTGTGGCCGAGATCGCCGAGGTGGAAGTTGAACCAGTAGGGCGACCCCGCCGTGGTCCGCAGCAGGGCCACGGCCTCGCCCCAGTGGGCGCCGCGCGCCCGGCCGACCGGGTGGGCGTGGAAGGGCGCGAGCGCCGCGAAGTTGCGCGAGGTGATCGCCGCCGGACGGGTGCGTTTGGCGAAATTCCCGGGAAACTGGGCCCAGAAGGCGCCCTCAAGGCCGAGGTC
>MGLN01000110.1:443-8181 GCA_001796045.1 Caulobacterales bacterium RIFOXYB1_FULL_67_16
CAGACCGGAGTCCGCCAGAATGGCCCGCGCCTTGGACAGGTGATCGGCCAGGGCCGACGGGGTGTCGCCGTGGACGAGGATCGACGCCTGGTGCTCGCCCATGACGAAGCGGTTGCTGACGAGGTCGTCGAGCGCCTCGGACAGGCCGTTGATCTGGGAAGCCGCACGATCGCGCGCGGACACCATCTGGTTCTGCTTGCGCTCCATCACCGTGCGGGCGGCGGCCTTGGACAGGAAGGCGAAGGACTGGCTGGCGACGAAGCCGAAGCGGACGCTCAACAGGTCGTCCCACAGGCCCGGACGGGTCGCCGCCGGGTATTCCTTCACGGCCAGGACGCCGGCGTAGCGGGCGTCGGCGACGTCCCGAAGCTCCAGGGTCTCGCGGCCGAAGATGATCCGCACGGTATGGATCGCCGCGCCGAGGTGGCCGAAGACGATCGGAACCGGGGAGCGCCGGCCCGTCAGGACCAGACGCATGATCTCCATCGGCTCCGAGAACCACAGGCCGCCCCGCTCATAGAGGTCCAGCCGGCGCGGCGCGTAGCGGTCGAGGTATTGAACCAGGTCGCGCCCCGCCTCCTCGATCCGCTGGATGTGGGCGATCTCCACCTCGGCGTTCGCCCGGCGCGCCGCCTTCAGCCGACGGGCCAGCGCGGCGGCCCGATCGCCAGCGTCGCGACCGGGGTGCAGGACGAGGGTGACGAAGAGCTCGTTGATCCAGAGCTGTCGCCCCGCGACACGGTCGTCGTAGAGGCCGCCCAGTTCGCCGGCGAAGTCCGAGCGGAATCCCGTCGACCGATCCAGCTCGACCGGACGCCGCACCACATGGTGCCAGACCGCCAGGCGGTCGTCGGCGAGGTTGCGCCAAGCCTGGTTCAGCTTGACGTGCCAGTCATTGAGGTCGCGCGCATCGGCGGTCTCGAAACTGGCCCCGTCGATCTGGAACACCATCATCAGGGCGCCGCTGTCGAGCGCGACCACGGCGTCCGAGACATGCCGCGCATAGGGCAGGTGCGGCCGGGCGTCGGCCTCGCGCCGGAGCCGAGCGGCGCTGACGCTTCCCTCAGCCACGGGACAACTCCACCGGCCGATAGCGCCGGACCAGGGAGAGCGGCGTCACCGAGCTGCCGCCCCAGAGCGCCGCGTTGCGCGACCGGCCCTTGGTGTCGACGTAGACGAACAGCAGTCGAAAGGCGTTGTGGTCGGCTCGGCAGATCGCCCGAAACACCAGATGCAGGCCCGGGGCGACTAGAAGATAAAGCAGGCTGCCGCCGACGAGGAAGACGACGCCCGACAGGATGACGTTGACGCCCATGGCCTCCATGGGCACGCCCAGGATCATCGCCGGCCGGGTGCAGGCCAGGAACAACGGATCCTCGGTCAGGCGTTCCTCAGCCATGCGCGCCTCCCGCTGGCAGACGCGACAGGGCGAGGCCGATGGCGAGGCCGGAGGTTAGGCCGGCGACGATCTGGGCGAAACGTTTGGGCGAGATCAGCTTCAGGCCGAGCATCAGGCCGAGGGCCAGGAGCGCCGTGATCGATCCGATCGTCAGCCAGGGGGGCGGGGCGTCCATCAGGCGCCGCCGGTGATCAGGTTGACGATTTCGGCCGCGCCGAAGACGACCACGATGCCGAGCACCACGATGGCCGCCCGTCGCAGATCGAACAGGCCGAACATCCACAGGATGCCCACCACCACGACCGCCAGGACGGCCAGCAGCCGGGCGGTGTTGCCGGTGAGCATGTCGACGACGTTCTGCAGCAGACCCTCGACATTGGCCGAGGCGAAGGCCGGCTGAACCAGGATGAGGCTGGAGGCGAGGGCGATGGCGCCGGCGGCGCCGAGCCTGCGAACGGTCGCGGGGGCGGTCATCGTGAAATCTCCCTGTCCGGGGTTGCGGTGAAGGTCAGGACGAGGCTCGTCCGGGCGCGCGAGAACACATCCCAATCCGGCGGCGGCGATGGCGGCGAGGGCTGGGGTGGTGGAGCGTCAGCGAGGGGTTCGACGGGTCGCAGCACCTGCAGGCCGAGGGTGGCGGCGGCGGCCTCGACCCTAGCGACGTAACCGTTGCGGAAGCCGCGCTCGGGATGGCCGGTGTTGTAGCGGGAGAGGGCGACCCTCAGCGTCGTCTGACGATCGACTCCCTCGACGGGACGGTATCCCGCGCGCAGGACGGTCCCGGCAGCGGCGAGGTTGCGGCACGGATCGAAGGCGGCCTCGACAGAGAGGCCGAGCCATCCAAGATTGTCGCTATTGATCTGGGCCACGCCGAGATCGAGGTTCGCGCCCCGGGCCAGAAGGCTCCGCGCCACACGGGCCGCCTCGGTCGCGTCGCGCGGCGCACGGGCGGGCCGGGGACCGCGGTTGACCCCTATGGCGTTCGGATTGAAGCGGCTTTCCGCATAGGCGACGGCCGCCAGGGTTTCCGGGGCCACCTGCGGGGCGCAGGCCTGGGACAGGCTGAGGATCAGGGCGAGGTCCAACAAGGCGGGCTCCAACGTGAGCCCCAAGCAAAACCGATGAGTCCCGACGACCGCGACCCGCGACCCTCCCGCCGGGAATCTACGGTAGGAAGGTTCGCGGTTCCGGCGGCCGCTGCGCGGCCGCCAGTTGCGCCACGGCCTGTACGCGGGTCCGGACGCCGAGAATCCGGCAGGCGGCCATGAGATGCTCGTCGACTGTTCGGGGCGACAGGCCGATACGATCGCCGATCATGGCGGAGGTCAGACCCAGAGCCGCCAGGTCCAAACATTCCCGTTGGCGAGCCGAAAGACGGTCGCAGGAAGAGGAGGCGGTGATGGGATGAGGCGTGACGACTTTCATCCCCGAATCCAACCGCGCAACCTGTCCCGCGCGCCAGTCCGCGACTCTCGGACCGCAAGTCTACGACCGTGGAGGAAGGTGCTAGGGGCCGTCGCCGGTCCCATCGTCCCGGGCGGGCGCTATCAACCGTCCGCGGCGGTGTTCAAGCCAGGCCTCGGCTTCGGCGTCGCGTCGAACGGACTGATCGGCGAGGTCCTTCAGGGTTCTAGTGAAGGCGTTGATGATGGTGCGGGCGTCCAGATCGCCGATGGCGTCTCCGGCCTCTTCGTCGAACTCCTGCAGCGCCACGGCGAGGATTGTCGCCAATTTGTTGTCGGCGCACCGCAAGGCGAAGGCGGGTGACCCGAGGGCCAGGGCGGCGAGGATCCCGTGCGGATCGCTCTCGGTGACTTCGGCAAAGCGGTGAATGCGCTCGAGATTGATCCGACCGGCGCCGGACTCGAAATGCTCATAGGAGCGCAGCGCCATGTTCATGCCCTGGGCGACGTCCGCGGCCCGCATCCGCCGGTGGGACCTGATCAGACGCAGGCTGGAGGAGAGCACCGCGTTCGCCGTCTGGGTGTGTCGGGCGTCCATGTCTCCAGTTACTCCCTCGCCTTCGGCGCTACACGACTACGAAGCGAGTGCACCCCTACAGGTTGAAAAATGCCTTAGCGATGCGTCAAATGAAAGCCTAGAAAGATCAACAGCATAAAAGCTACGGATACCACGCAACTTTCTTGCGGACATCAGTATAGGAGGCGCCCATGACGCGATCACCCCGAAGCTTGCCGGTCGTCGATCTGCATTGCGGGCGGGGCCGCAGGCGGTCGTGAGGCAGCGCGATCCCTTTGGCCAGGCGCTTGCCAGCCTGCGCGCCGCGCTCGAGGATGGCCTCGCGCCCGGCCAGCATCTGTCCGTGGTCGACATCGCCGCGTCGCTCGGGCTGAGCACCAGCCCGGTGCGCGAAGCCCTGTCCCGCCTGTGCGGCGAAGGTCTCGTCGAGGATCGCCGCGGTCTGGGTTATTTCACGCGCGCCACCCCTCTGGAGGATGTTCTGGGCCTCCTGGACCTGGAGGCCGCCCATGTGCGTCTTGCGGCGCTCTGCGTGCCGGCCGCCCAGCCTCGGGACGGCTCGGACGCGGCGGTCGAGGCGTGGATCGACGACCTGGCCGACGCCTGCGACAATCAGCCCTTGGTCGAGAGTCTCGTTCGCGTGCGGCGTCGCCTGGCGCCGCTCAGACGCCTGAATGGTCCGACCAAAGCCGCCGGTCCTGTGCCGGGGAGCGACGTCGAGGCCTACTACGCGCGGTGGCGGACCGCCGCCACGGGGCTCGCATCCCGGATCCGACGGATCGATCCAGATCAGTCGAAGTATACACGAAATATAGTTTGAATCGATTTGCTTTCAGGCGCTGATGGTTCGTCGTCGACGTTTTGTCGGCCTTCAAAACAGGAGACGACCATGACCAAGAGCACCTCGCGCCTCGTGCGCCTCGGGGCTGCCCGCACCCTGACCCGCGCGGTCTCGCGCGGCGAATTCGACGAGCTGAACCCGGTGCTGAAGTACACCATTCCGCCCAGCGAATGATCGGACGGGCCGCTTCGGCGGCCCGGACGTCCGGGCCCGGCCTTGCCCCGGACGCCGCACCAAGAGGCCATCCTGACATAGGAGAGGGATCCATGAAGATCCAAACCGCGACGCGAGTCCTGCGTCTGGGGGCCGCCCGTCGGCTGACTCGGGCGATCCTGATGGGGCCGTTTACCGAGTTGAACCCGGCCCGTCACTGGACGATGCCGCCGGAATGAGCCCAGGGGGCCGTCCGTATCGGACGGCCCCGCCGGGGCCTGCCGCAGAGCGGACTAGCCGAATTTAGCCGCAACAAGGAAGGGTCTAGGAATGGCCGATGCGCTCCGCGCCGATGACGGTGACTGCGGCTGGCTCGCCGAGGGAATTCACGCGGTCCGCGTCGGTGAAGATCTGGTCCTTCTCGATCTCGCCGCAGACGCCTATCTGTGCCTGCCGGAGTGCGGCGATCTCCGGATCGAAGGACGGCGCGCTCTGGGGTCGATGGACGATCTTCTTCGTCTGGCCGCCGAGGAACTGGTGCATCCGACGTCGGCGCCGGACGACCGGGTCCCGCCGCCGGCTCTGCAGTCCGCGCGCCTTCCGCCCGCGCCGCCGATCCGGCCGACCCTGCGGGACCTCGCAACCTTCGGCGTCATCTGGCTCGACGTGGTGCGGCGCCGGCCGACGCTCCTTGACCTTAGCCGGCGATACGCCCGGCGGCGGCGGCGCCGGTCGGATCCCGACGCGCTCGCCGCGCGGGTTGAAGTGTTCCGTCAGCTGCTGCCGCTGGCGCCTTGGACCGGCGCCTGTCTTCTCCAAGCGGAACTGCTGCTGCGTTTCCTCAATGCGGCGGATCTCGACGCGGACTGGGTGTTCGGGGTTCGCACGTTCCCCTTTCTCGCCCACTGTTGGCTACAGATCGGCGAACAGTGCGTCAGCGAGGCCCCGGAGACCCTGACCGTCTACCGGCCGATCATGGTGATCTGAGATGGGAGCGGACTGCGCGATCATTCTCGTCGGCGACGACCCGGCCGCGCTCGACGCCTTGGTCGCGCCCGTTCGGCAGCGCCTGAGCCGGAACGGCTGGTCGCGCAAGTCCCACGATCCCTTCATCCAGGTGTTCGCCCCGACCAGCGGGCGGCTCGAGGTCGCCCGGGGGCTCGACGGACACGGCGTGGTGATCGGCGAGGTCTACGACGGCGAGGGGCAGGCGCTGCCGTTGCGAGCGCGAGGCGCCTTGGGATGCCGACGTCTGGACGCGGCGCGCGCCCGCATCGTCTGCTCAGACCATTGGGGGCGATACCTTCTGGTCCGGCGGGTCGAGGGGGATGTCGCCGTGTTCCGCGATCCGTCGGGCGCGCTGGATTGCGTCGTCTGGCGCAAGGCTGGGGTGACCCTGATATCGACGAGCGCCGCAGCCGTCATCGATCCCTGGTTGCCAGACGGGATCGCGCTGGACTGGGACGCGGTCGCCGCCTTGGTGGCGCGCCCCGGCGAGCACCGGCACCGGCTGGCCTTGACCGGATTGCAGGCCGTCGCCGGAGGCGAACTGCGGGTCGTCGGGGAGGGCGTCAACCGGGCGCACCAGATTTGGCGACCCGCAGAGGTGTATCGCGACCGGGCCTCGCGTCCGGAGCCGGACCTTCGAGGGACAGTGGAACGGTCCGTGCGGGCCTTGGCGGGCGACAGGCGCTGGATCGCCGAGGTCAGCGGCGGCCTGGACTCCGCCATCGTGGCCGGCGTCATGACCCTCGACCAGCGCCGCAGCGTCGCTGAATGGGTCAATCACTACGTCGATCAGCCCGAGGGCGACGAAAGGGCTTACGCCCGCGCGGTCGCAGGGCTGCACGGCTTCAGCCTGACAGAGGTGCGGCGCGACGGCCTAAGGCTCGACGCCGCCCGTCTGGCCGCCTGCGCCGAGACCTTCCGGCCGGCCGCTAACGACATCGATCCAGACTACAACGACGACATCGCCGACCGGATCGAGGCGACGGGCGGATGGGGCTCGCTGACGGGGCAGGGCGGCGACGCGGTCTTCTTTCAGATGCCCAGCCTGCTGATCGGACTGGACGAGATCTGGGAGCGGCGAGGTCGGGCGCGGTGGACGGTCCTGCATCGGCTCTCGCGCTGGCTTCGGCGCCCCCTGTGGCCGACGGCGTTGGTCAAGGACTGGCGCGAAGAGGTCCGCCATCGGGCCGGCTGGGAGCATCCCTGGCTTGACGATCTGGACGGCGTGCCACCGGCCAAGGCCTTGCAGATGTCCGCCCTGGCCTTCTGTCAGACCTTTCAGGGGCCGGCGGTTCGCAACCGTCTCGGTCCCTGCATCAATCCGCTGCTTAGCCAGCCGGTGGTGGAGGCGGGGCTGGCCCTGTCGGCGGTCGATCTGACCTGGGGCGGACGCGACCGCGCCGCCGCGCGCGCCGCCTTCGCGGACGTCCTTCCACCTTCGATCCTGGATCGTCGCTCGAAGGGCGAACTGGGCGCCTACTATGGCGGCGCGGTCGCCAGGCATCTCGACTTCCTGCGTGATTATCTGCTCGGCGGAGCCTTGGCGGAGGCGGGGTTGATCGCTCCCGGCCTCGAGGACCGCCTCACCCGCGACGCCCTGCTGTGGCGCGGCGGGCATTCCCACCTGCTCAGTCTGGCGCTAACGGAGGCCTGGGTGCGTCGCTGGCGCGAGCGGCTGGACTGGCGGATCCCCTGAGATGCCGGTCGAACCAATCCCGGACCTGGTCGTAGTAGAGCCGGATGTTGCCCGGGCTCTGAACGCCGTGGTCCTCGCCGATCAGCAGGGTCAGCGCCACAGGGCGGTTCAGACGGTGCAGAGCGCCGTAGAGCTGCTCCGACTGCCCGAGCATCAAGTCGTACTCTCCCACCACCAGAAGCGTCGGCGCGGTGATGCGGTCCGCCTGCTCAAACGGACTGTTGCGGCGATACCGGTCCGGGGCCCGCCAGTAGGCGTCGCGCATATCGGCCTGGCCGGATTCCAGCCAGCGGGCGCTGGCCGTCGCGGCGAGAGAATGCCCGCCTTCCAGCCGCAGGGTCGAGCCGACGTCTCCGATGACCGTCGAGAAATTCATCGGCCCGTTCAGCGCCACCACAGCGTCGAAGCGAGGAGACTGGGCCGCACTCATCACCGCCGACCAGGCGCCGAAGCTCCAGCCCCACAGGCCGATGCGGTCCCCATCGACCAGCCCTTCCTTCGCCGCCGCATCGACGACCGACAGGATACGCTGGGCGAGGCCATCCGCCGGTTCCGGAGTTGCGGGGAGGTCCGGGATGAGGATGGCGTAGCCCGCCGCGACCATCAGCTGGGGCGCAAGGGACAGGCTGGTAGACTCCCGCCGCATCCACCACGGCGGGGC
>MGLN01000110.1:8214-44341 GCA_001796045.1 Caulobacterales bacterium RIFOXYB1_FULL_67_16
CGGGGGGTAGAGCCAGCCGTTCGCGCCGCCGACGCCGGTGATCCGTCGGGGCGCCGCGACCGCGATCCGGTCGAGTTCGGGGTTCAGCCGCCAGACCACCTCCCGGCGTTGGCCGCGCTGCAGGCGAAGTACGATGGGTCCCTCCTCGGGCCCACTCCGGTCGAGGCCGATCTTTCGGCTCCAGCTGATCGCGGCCCCGGGCGTCGCCTCGACGCATCGGGACTCCGCCTCAGGATCGGCCCAGACCTGGCACAGTCGCCCGTCTGGACGCGCGACCACGGCGAAGGTCGCCTTCAGCGGACCGCTCTGCGCCCGCAATCCGAAGGGACCACGGGAGTTTACGACCGACGCGGCGGTCCCGAGATCGGCGAGCTCGCCGCTTGCGCCAAGGCGCGTGACGCGACCGCCGCTGGTGAACAGAACCGAGGAGCGACCCTCGGCGACGAGCCGGGCGTCCGGAGACAGGCCCGTGAGCGGCAGGCTGTCGGCGCCGGCGACGAACCAGCCCTCGCGGGACCCGGAGCGGCCCTTGAAGATCGGGACGCCGCCCAGCCAACCGCCCTCGGCCGTCGCCATGCCCTGGAAGTCGATCGGCGTGATGGGGTGCGCCCCGGCCGGGGTCACGTCCCGCGTCGCGCCGTCCGGGGCCACGGTCAAAAGCCGGGCCGGTTCGTCGCCGATCGTCGCCACCAGAAGGGCGTCGGAGGCGGGCGACCAAGCCAGCAGGCTCGTCGAGATGTTGCCGGTCTCAGGCGGCCGGACGGCGGCCCCGGGAGGGGACCATCCAGGAGCATCGCGGCGTATCGTCCGTCCGGAGAGGCCTCGAGGTCGAGGAAGGGACCGTCGGCGATCGCCGCGGCCTCCCCGGTGACGGCGTCGATCCGCCAGAGGCGTCGCGGCGACAGGGCCTCGGGCGGTCCGTCCCCGCCCACCGTGATCGCGGCCGGAAACCCAGCCGTCGCCGCCGCCCTCAACGCCAGCAGACGCGCCTGTTCCGCGCGGGGACCGGCCAGTCTCGGAGGAAGCGCCCCGTCCGGCATGCCAAGAACAACGAGGGTGTCGTCGGTTAGCCATTCCAGGGACCGGCCCCACAGGCCGAGTTCGGGCGCCACCTCAGTCCAGACCACGCGTCCGGTCGCGAATTCGACGATCCCGAGCCGCCATTCGTCGTTCCGAAGCCGAAGCACGGCCAGACGCCGGCCGCCCGGCGAGAAGGCGCCGAGGGAATAGCCGGTGTCTTCCGCCATCGGCAGGAGCGGTCGCGGACGGCCCGGGGCATCGAGGTCGATGCGGTAGAGCCGGGCGTACCGGTTGGCGCCTTCGGCCTCCAGATCATGGCGGGGAAGATCGCCTCGGGCGCGCCGCTCCTCAAAGACGGCGACCGCGCCGGACGGATCGATGGCGACCCGTCCGAAGCTCTCGAGCCCCAGAATGACATCCACCGTGAGCGGCTCTTGCCGGGCCAACGCCGGGCACGCCGTCGCGAGCAGGCCCGCGAGGGCCAAAGCGACCGTGCGCATGGACGATCACCAGCGCTTGACGAGCTGAAGGGAGATCTGCCGGCCCAGCACATTAGTGTTGGCGGCGTCGTAACCGATCCCCGCCGGCGCATCGTAGAAGGGCGGCTCCTCATTGGTCAGATTGAGCACATTCAGGGTGAGCGAAAGACCTTCACCCCATCCGTTCTGAAGGTCGTAGCGGACCTGGCCGTCGATGGTGATCCAGTCGTCGATCCCCCGACCGTTGACCCGATCGCGTCCTCCGCTGACATGATTGAGGGCGCCGCCGAGCGTGAGCGGCCCCCGGAGCCACTGGGCGCCGAAGCGGCCCCGCCAGCGCGCCGGAAAGTTCGGGGCGCCGAGCAGGTCCTCGGTTGGGGATGCAGCGGTGACCGTCCGGTCGTTGGTCAGGAGATGGGTCACCGTCGCGTCGAGCGAGATGTCGTCCGAGCCCAGGGTGAAGCGATAGCGCGTCGAAAGGTCGAGCCCTTCGACCTCCAAGGCGGAGGCGTTGACGTACCGGTTGTCGATGACGGCGCCGTAGGCGGTCGCCGGGAAAACGTTCGGATTGAAGTTGCCCGGGTGGCTGAGAAGAGACTGGACATAGGCCAGGTCGTCTGCGTTGGAGCCGGGACTCACATAGCGGATGAAGGGGGCCAGGGTCGGGTCGTTGAGCGCGTTGATCAGGTTCTCCGCGACCGGGTTCGCGATCCGGTCCTCGAAGGTTGTCCGAAACCAGCCGGCCTCGATTCGCAGCCCTTCGGCGGCCGCGGGCGTCCAGACGAAGCCCGCCGTCCACGACTCCGCAGTCTCCGGGATGAGGTCGGGGTTGCCTCCATACTGGACGATGCTGATCACATTGGAGCCGGCGCGGTCCAGGAAGACCGGGCCGAGCCGGTAGGCGCTGTTCAACTCCCTTAGCGACGGGGCGCGGAACGAGGTGCCGTAGCTGGCGCGCACGAGCAGATCGGGCGTTGGGTTGTAGAGGACGCCGACCTTGGGATTGCTGGTCTGGCCGATCCCTTCATGGTCCTCGATACGACCGGCGAGCGACAGCTCCAGTCGCTGGAGGCCAGGCCTGGCGTTGTCGGGCCCCACGAGCGGGGCGCGCAGTTCGACGAAGGCGGCCGAGACATCGCGCTCGAACGTCGTCGGGGCGGCGATGCGCGGCGCCGCGCCGGAGATGAAATTCTCGCCGGAGGTTTCGAAGCGCTCCTGGCGATAGTCGAGGCCCACCGCCAAGCGCAGGTCGCCGCCCGGTAGGGCGAAGAGGACCCCGTCGGCCTTGAGGTTGAAGGAGCCGACCGTGCTGATGTTCTCGGATCGAAGGTAGCCGGACCCGATGAAGGCCAACAGGGCCGGGCTATGGTCGGCGGGATCGCCATAGGGATTGAAATAGCCGTCGACGGCGGGGTTGAAGGGTGTCGACGGATTGTTCGGCGTGGCGCCGAGGGCCTCGTCGAGCCGGGTCGTCTGCACCCGGTTCGAGGCCGTCAGCCCGGTGGTCTCGCGGCCGCCGCTCAAATAGGCCGCGATGTTCCATCCGGCGAGTTCGCCGGTGATCCCGACGGCGCCGCCGACGCTGCGGGAGAAGCCTTCGTCACGGCCCGGTCCCAAGTTGTTGATGAAGGAATAGGCGATCTCCTGGTACGGCTCGCCCGCCACCGGCACGAAGAAGGGATTGTCCGGCGTTACGAACAGGATGCCGATGTCGGCCACCGAGTCCTGGCTATAGGTCCGGTCGGTGTAGCGAAGGTCGCCGTCCAGACTGAAGCCGCCCGGAAGGTCCTGCCGGCCCGCCACAAACAGGCTGTGTCGGCGCTGGTGCGGCAGGCTCCAGAGGCCCTCCATCTGATTGGTCAGATTGACTTCGCCCGGGCGAAAGTCTCCGGGCGTGAGACCCACGCCGTTCTGGTTGCGAGGGATGGCGTAGACCGGTTCATAGGATCCGCTGACTGGATCGAACGCCATGAGGTTGCCCGGGGCCGCGTAGGTGAAGCGCCAGTCCGAGCCGCCCAGCGGGCGGAGGTCCGCATTCGCGGTCGCGCGACGGTCGGCGGCGCGCAACTCGCCGCGGTCGTGGAATTCGTAAGCGGCGATGAGCCCGCCGCTCGACCAGTTAAAGCCGCCGCTGTGAGACAGCAGCGTCTCCTCGGCCCCGCCGTCGCTGGTGCCGCCGACGCGCAGCCGGGTTTCGGCGCCATCGAATCGGGACTTCAGGATGATGTTGACCACGCCGCCGACTGCGTCCGCGCCATAGAGGGCGGACGCGCCGTCGAGCAGCACGTCCGCCCGGGCGATGGCGCTGCTGGGAAGATTGGAGATGTCCGAGAAGTCGCCGGCGCTGCCCGTGCCCGCGATCCGCCGTCCGTTGACCAGGACGAGGGTCGCATCCGCCCCGAGACCCCGCAGGTTCACCCCGGTCGCATAGGCCGAGTTGCGGCTCGTGCGGTCCGCACCCGTCCCGGCCGACCCCTCATAGGCCGCCCCCGTGAAGTTCTGCGGCAGGGCGGCGAGCGTCTCGGCAACCGTCGCGCGCCCCTGTCGGGCGATGTCGTCCTGGGTGATGACGGTGACCGGCGACGGACTGTCCGCGCCCCGCAGATAGGTCCCCGTGACCACGATTTCCTCAAGCTGGGTGGCCTGCGGTTCGGCTTCTGCGCGGACCGGATCAACGAGCACGAAGACTGTCGGACGGCTCTGATGATAGGTCAGGCCCGTCCCGCGCAGGAGCTCTGCGAGCGCGGCCTCAGGGGTGTATTCGCCGGTTAGGGCGCGGGCCTGTCGCCCGGCCACGAGCGCGCTGGGATAGAGAATCTGAAGGCCGCTCTGCTGGGCGAACACAGGCAGGCTGCGGTCGAGCGGACCGGCGCTGATGCTGAAAGTCCGGACGGCCTCGGTCGATTGCGCGATGACCGGCGTCGCGACACCCAGCATGAGCGCGGCGAGCGCGGTTGAAGTGAACTCTTGACCCATGATTTCCCCCTCTTTTCTACCCGCGGCTTTGCGGGGCGGGGAGGAGACGTTGGGTCGCGGTGCGTCCCCTAAGTCCGGACGCAGATTATTTTCACGCCGGCCCCGAGAGGATCAGATGGCCGTCGGCCGCCGTGACAGCCTCTAGGTGATAGAGGTCACGCAGCGCGGCCACGAAGCCGTCAATATCCCCGGCGTTGAAGACGCCGCTGACGTGGATCGACGAAACGCGTTGATCGCGAAGCTCGATCGGCTTGGCGCTGTAGCGGTTCACCTCCGCCACGGCCGCGGCGATCGGCGTGTTCTCGAACGTGAGCCGGCCCACCGTCCAGCTGGTTTCGGCCGGGACATTGACCGCGACGACCCGGGGCGTCGGACCTGAGGTGGTAAGCTGCTGGCCGGGCGCCAGGGTCCATTGGGCCGTCGTCGAAGACGGCTTGTGAACGTCGACGCGCCCTTCGACCAGGACGACACGAGCCCCGGAGCCGGATCGGCGAACGTCGAACCGCGTGCCCACGGCGGTGACCTCCGTGTCGCCGGCCAAGACGAGGAAAGGCCGCGCGGCGTCGCCCTCGACCTCGAACATGGCGCGTCCGGCGGCGAGCGTGACCAGGCGACGGGCGTCGGTGAAGCGAACAGTGACCCGGGAGTCCGTGTCGAGGACGATGCGGGAGCCGTCTTCCAGCCGCACGGTGCGTTGCTCGCCGATGGCCGTAGCGTAGGCGGCCGGCCGCTGCATAGACCACCAGGTCAGGCTTCCGGCTCCGATCACAAGCGCCAGGGCGCCCGCGACGCCGAGCGGGATCAGACGGCCGGCGTCGCGCATCCGACGCCGCGGGCGCGCCCTTTCAATCCGACCCAGGGTCTCGTCGGCGAGCCCCGCCATCGCCGGGCTTTGCGCCAGCGTTCCTGCCGCGTCCCACATGGCTTCGAGACGGCTGAAAGCGCGGGCGTTCTCCGGGTCTCGCCGCCATTCGCTGAAAGCCCTGATGTCGGCGGTCGTGACCTTGCGCTGGTTCAACTTGCTGAACCAGTCGGCGGTTTCCTTACGCCTGATGTCGGCTTCAGCCTCGATCATCATCCGTTGCCTACAGGTCCAGCCGAGACGTGCAGTACTCGAGCGCCCTCGACATTCGCCATTCCACCGTTTTCACGCTGATCTCGAGCGACACGGCAATCTCGGGATAAGTCATACCGCCAAAGCGGTTCAAGACGAAGACGTCGCGGTAGAGTTGCGGCATGGACCTGATAACCTGCTCGAGAAGGACTTGGTCGAACTGCGGCGCGGCCTCGGCCTCGGCAGGTCTTTGGAGCGCTTGGCTCTGGCGGCGGCGGCCCTCTCGTCGGCTTTCATCGCGGACCAGGTTGAGGGCGATCCGAAGCAGGAACGCCTTTGGATGTCGGATGTCCGACAGGGCGTAGGGCGCCGCTCGGAGATAGGTCTCCTGAACGACATCCGCCGCAGCGTCGGCCCCGATGTGAGAGCGCAACCGGCGATCTAGCCAGACGGCGTAGCGCCGGTAGAGACGGTTGATCCCGTCCTGCGCCTCCGCCACTAGCGGCTTCGTATCGGTCACCACGGATCTCCGACCCCTCGACGAGAGGGACGGGAATCCCGGCGTGGCCGCGCGATTCTGGGCAGGCGCGCGACGCGCGCCCTTAGAAGGCGGCAACCGGCTCACGCGCAGAGCGGAAGCCGTCGATGATTGATATCGCACAGGGGATTCCAGGCCCCTGCCGACGCGAAGGTCGGCTTGGTCAGCATGAATCAAACGGAATCCCGAAGCAAGCGGGAGGGGTCGGGCGTTGGAATCCTCTGCGATCGAGGCCCGTTAATTCAGCGGACAGCGCCGCCTCCGTCAGCGACGAACCCCGGCTCCTGCTGCGCGCCTATTTCGCGGCGCCCGACGCCTCCGCTGTAGGCCCAGCCTGTCTGCGGTTCAACCGGCGAGAGGGCCGCCACACCGCAAGAAACCTGCGGGCGACCCGCAATTCATCGACGTTGCCCGCGTCCGAACTAGCCGTGTACGGAAGAAGTCGGACAACCGGTGGTGTAGTAATGGAAGCTGTCTCCGAAGATCCGGACCGTGGATCGCCCGCTGTCACCCTGAGCCCGCGCGAACAGGAATGCCTGCAATGGGTCTGTCGCGGAAAGAGCTCGTCCGACATCGGGGTCATTCTGTCCCTGTCGCCCCGCACCGTGGACAGTTATCTCGAGAAGGTCTGTTCGAAACTCCGGGTCCGCACCCGGATCGAGGCGGTCGCGTCAGGGGTGCGGCGCGGTCTGATCGACCCCGGATGAGGGAGGGGGCGGGCCAGGAACTTCTGTGATGAAGCCCGGCGTTTCACCGTCGATCGCCGCCGACACTCTCGCGTCCCCTGGCTCTCGATCGGCGGCTATCGATCCCGGAACCCGCCGCGCTTGATCCTATACCGCTTCCACGCACTTCGCGAGCAGCCTTGACCGGATGACCTTGAGGGGAAAAACACCCAGATGCCCAAGTACGCGCCCCTCGCCACATTCCTTCGCCGGCAAAAGCAGACGACTGTGACGCTGACGTTTCGGGACATCGAACGGATCGTCGGCGCCCTTCTCCCGAAAGCCGCAACCGCCGACGGCTGGTGGCGCGAGGGCCCGTCGGGGCCGTCGGCGCCTCAGCACATTGCCTTGGCAGAGGCAGGGTTCGTCGCTGAGCCGCAGGTACGCGGCGAAGTCGTGCGTTTCGTGGGGTCGCCTCAAAGTCGCGTCGTGCTGACGGATGTCGAGCCGAATCCGAAAGTGCTCGGTGATCGTACGGCTCCGGGTGACGCAGGAGACGACCGGCTTGCGTCAATGAGGGTCGGCGGGGCCCTGAAGCGCCGGCGCGTCTGACGGAGCTGCCGTCGGCGCCGGCTGGACCGGTTCCGCCGGAGCTTGATCGGACTTCATCTTGTCGCAACAACTCATGGCGGCATTGGCCGCCATCTCCGTGCAGCACTCGTCAGCTTGAGCGGCCAGGGCCGCTCCCGCGCTCAGAGCCAGGATCGCGCCGGCTGCGGCCAGCAGGTTGGAAACTCTCATTCGTTCCTTCCTAATCAACCATAAACCTGACCGAGCCAGTAGTCGTATGACCATTCAGACGCTCTGCGGCCCAAACCGCGGTATAGGTTCCTGAGGCGAGGCGCGGAAGCGCGGCGCTGGCTGTGGCTGCGGGCGGAACCAAACGACCGTTGACGACCACCGGGCCTGGCCTTCAGCGGTGAGGGTCACCGTCTTCAGCATCATGGGATGGACCATCGGGGCGTCGTTCACCCGGGTGACTTCCACCCGCTCGTAGTGTCCGAAGCGGATCGGCTCGAAACTGTATCTGAGCGGCACTAAACACTCGGACGTCTCGGACAGGAGGTGTCTCAGGTCGGGATGAAGCAGCTGCGGCTTTGTGTGATCTTGAAAAATCGAGGGGAAGATTTCCAAGGCGCGTAAGTGACAGTAGGGGCGTCCCTTCCAAGGAGTTTGAGTTGACCCGTTTCAAGATCGCATCACTCGCCGCGACCGTCGCGGCGCTTTCCCTGGTCGCCGGTCAGGCGGACGCGCACGCGCGTCTCGTGAGCGCCACGCCGGCCGCCGGCGCCGCGGTCGCGGCGCCGCGCACCATCAGTCTGACCTTCAGCGAGCGCGTGGCTCCGGCCTTCTCGGGGTTCGACCTCGTCAACGCCGCGGGCGCGACCATTCGTGTCCAGACGCGGGTGTCCGAGGACGGCAAGACGATCTCGGGCGCTCCGGCGAGGCCGTTGGCGGCCGGGGCCTATGTGGTCAACTGGCGGGTGGCGTCTCCGGACGGGCACCGGATGACGGGGTCCACCAACTTCTCGGTCCGCTGATCAGATGGAGACAACGGTCGTCCTGCTGAGGCTGGGGCAGTACATCGGCGCCGTCCTGCTGTTTGGCGTCCCCCTGTTCTTCGCGTTCAGGATGCCCATGTCGGACGCGGCCGCCGAAAGGTGGCCGCGAACGAAGCTGCTGGTCGCCGCCGTGGCGACCGTCCTGGCTGCTCTCGCCAACCTCGTGGTCCAAACCGCCGTGATGGCGGGATCGCTGACCGAGGCGCTGAAGCCGGAGTCGCTGTCCTACGTGGCATTCGGCACGGGCCTGGGCGTCGGCTTCCTGGTTCGCGCGGCGATGGCCCTTTTGGCCGCCGTTCTGCTGATCAGTCTGAAACCGGGACGCGGCGGCTGGATCGTGCTGACCGTCGTCGGCGCTGTGGTCAGCGCCAGCCTGGCCTGGACCGGTCACGGCGCGGCGACGGAAGGCGTGGGCCGCTGGCCGCATCTGATCGCCGATGTCGTTCACGCGCTCGCCGCCGGACTCTGGCTCGGCAGTCTGGTCGCGTTGTTCCTGATGCTGCGGACCCGCCACGGGCACGCGGCGGGCGCGCCGGTGACTCACGCCGCCCTGGAGGGGTTCGCCGGTCTGGGAACGCTCGCCGTCGTCCTGCTGACGATCACGGGTCTGGTGAACAGCGCCTATCTGATCGGGTTCAGCCGGCTCGGGAGCCTGTTGACGACGCCCTACGGCGTTCTTCTGATCCTGAAACTCGTCCTGTTCGCCGGCATGCTGGCCCTAGCGGCCTCGAACCGCTTTGTCCTGACCCCGCATCTCGGATCGGCGCTCGAAGACGATCACGCCCGTCCGCTCGCCTTGCGCCGCCTGCGGCGCAGCCTGGCGCTGGAGACCGTGCTGGCGGCCCTGCTGCTTCTGATCGTGGCGATCATGGGCACCCAGGCGCCCCCCGCCGCCATGATGTGAACCTCGCCGAGCTTTTGTGAAGGATCGGCCTGCAGCGCGGGAACGGGAGACTTGGCCGCGGGGGAGGTCGATCGCGACCCCGACTGCGGACGATTGAACCAGGCCTGGGTCGGTCGGTCGAAGGCGTAGCGGAAGACGGCGGCGCCGCCGAAAGCCGCGGCCAGGCCGACCGCCCAGGCGGTCCATTGCACTGACGGACTCCAACTCCGCCAATCGACGGCGTCGAGCACGCCGAACCACACGATCCGGATCACTTCGTTGGTCAGGAAGATCGCGAACGCCATCAAAGCGAGGTGCTCGACCAGCCTGGACGGGCTCCGAACCGGCAAGGCCCCGGTGGCGAAGATGATGACGGTCAGGAGGCCGAGGGTCGCCAGATTATGGGGTCCCAGAGCCTGCAGACCCGCCACAGCGACCACGGCGGAACCGCCCAGACCGGCGGCCAGACGGGGCGGGCAATAGACCTGCCGGGCGAACAGAGCCACGGCGACGCCGAGGGCGAACAGCGGAAAGGCCCGCAGGAAGCCGAGGCGCAACGGCATCTCGTAGATCGGCAACCCGAAGGCGGCGTGGGCGGACAGGTTGGCGGCGAGCAGCCCGCCCACCCCAAGAGCGAGGATCAGCCATGGGGACAGGCCGCGCGCCGCGCGAGCGAGGAAGGGCAGGCTGACGTAACAGCCCAGGAGCGCCGAGAGCGTCCAGGTCGGCGCGTTCCATCCCTCTCCGCCCGGCACCCCATAGGCCTGCACCAGAAAGAACTGGGCGGGAAACCGGGACCAGTCGAACCATTCCGGGTGGCTGGGTGTTTGGCCCAGGATCGCCGCCGTCAGCACCAGCCCCGCCAGGGCGAGGCTGACGGTCATGTGGGCCGGAACCACCCTGAGAAATCGCTGACGGTAGAAGACGGAAAGTGGAATTCGCCGGTTCGCGAGCCGCTCGCCGTAGACGCGGGCGAGAACGTAGCCGGAGTCGATGATGAAGAAGTCGGTCAGCAGATAGCCGCGGTCGAAGACCGGATGGAAGAGCGGCAAGGGGATCGGAGCGGCCTCGCGGAAGTGATAGAGGACGATCATCGCCCCCACGACGAAACGCAGAAGGTCGAGCCAGCCGCCGCGCGCGATCGGCGGCGGGCATCGGGGCTCATGGGATGCTGGATCTTCCGTCATCCGGCCATCATCCCTCACAGGTGCCAAGGAAGGCTTGCCCGACACGGTGAACGAGGCCTTGCACGCCGGTGCAGTCATGGCCGTCCAAGCGAGGCTCCCGCGAGCCCCGTCTGCGTACATTAGGCGTGGAACGGCGGTTAAGGGAGGGCAGGGATCGGGCAAGCCCGCATGTTCTTGCGCCCGTCCTCAGCGGGTCGGTCAGGACCGAGGCGAGCGGCGTCGGGGTTTTCCGAGGTAGGCCCAGGCGCCGACGCCTCCCAGGCCCGCCATTGCGACGCCGCAGAGCGCCGTCACCGCGCCATAGAGCCAGCCGCCAACCGAACTGGCGTGCAGGGGGTAGAAGGCGTTATAGACCCGAACGCCGGTCGGCAGGGCGTCGGCGTTCGAGGTCGCCACCACCCGGCTGTTGGCCGGATCGAAGAAACGGGTCGGCTCAGCGGTCGCCGGGGCCTAGGGCTCCGGCTGGGTGAGGGCGGCAGGATCGCGCGCGGCGCGACGCCCGTCGAAACGACGTCGGATCCAGTTTCTGCCGGGCTTCTCGACGAGCAGATGCAGCGCGGCCGCCATCAGGGCCGTGGCGATGAACAATCCGATCAGTTCGACCGGCGTGATGCGGAAGGTGCTGTCGACGCCGCGCAGTTCGGCCACGACGCCCTTCCAGGCCACGATCACCGGCATGTGCACCAGATAGAGGGCGAAGGACGCTTCTCCGGCGAAGACAAGGCCCGGGGCGGCGAGGGGGCCCTCGCAATCCGCCCGCGCGAGCAGGGACCAAGTCAGAATCACGGGGGCGGCGAGGGCGACGATGATGCGATCGTCCAGTGATAGCTGCATCGCGCCCAGCAGCAGGACGGTCGTGGACAGGGCGGCCGCGGCGGCCACGGGCGGGCTCCAGCGCCAGCGATGGCCCAGCCCGTAAAGCGCCATGCCGACCAGGAATTCCGGGGCGATCCGGAGAATGCCGAGCGAGTCCTCGGCTCGCGGAAGAACCTTGCCGAACGCCTGGACGTAGAAGGCGTCGAGGACGACGAACGCCGCGGCCCCGATCCCCAGCAGCACCCAGGGCCGCGTCCGCAGACGCAGGGCCAGCCAGGCGTAGGCGGGGAACAATAGGTAGGCGAACCACTCGGCAGACAACGACCAGCTCGGGCCGCTCCAGTTCACCTCTCCGTTGGTAGGAAACCACGATTGGATGAGAAACAGCGTCTGGAAGAAGCCCAGCACCCCATAGCCCTCGGCGTTGAACCGAACGCCTGCGGCGGTCGCGCCCAGGACCATTATCAAGGCGCCCGTCAGAACCGCGATGTGCAGGGGATAAAGCCGCGCCAGCCTGGCGACGATGAAACGCCGGTAATTGAAACCGCCGCTCGCGAAGGCTGGACCGTAGACGTGCGCCAGAATGAAGCCCGACAGCATGAAGAAGGCGTCCACCGCCAGCCGGCTTCGCTCGATGATCGGGCTGAAGCCCAGGGCCGGATCCCATTGGAGCTGATAGTGGAACAGCACCACCCCCAAGGCGAGGAACGCGCGCAGACTGGTCAGGGCCCTGAGATCGGCGGGATAGCCGTCTCGGGTCGGCGGTACGGATGTCATTCGCGATGGCCCCCCAAGGGCGGCGGATCAGCACCGCCGCCATATTGAGATACGCATCGGGCGGGAACATCCCTCATGCGCGACGCCAGACGGTGCCGGCCGGTCATACGGGACGTCCAAGTCTGGCTCGCGGCTCGGCATGCCCTCAGCCGGTTTGCCAGCCTGGACCGCTGCGGCTCTGGGTGAGGGCCGGCCCCCGAGACGTGAAGCGTCCATGTCCCTCAGCCGAACGAGAGGATGTCCAGGCCGACCGCCGGGCCTGGCGACCGGACGCCGAGAGTCGGTCCCCGGCTAGCGGGAAGCGCGGCCCAGAAGTTCGATCAGTTCGGTCGCCTTGGCCTTGCGGTCGGCGAGATCGTCACCCGCGATCGCGCCCATGACGCAGTGATCCATGTGGTCCTTCAAGACCTCGCTCTCGACGCACGACAGCGCCGCCCGAACGGCCTGGAGCTGGGTCAGGACGTCGATGCAGTAGCGGTCCTCCTCGACCATTCTGGAAAGGCCACGCACCTGCCCCTCTATGCGGCTCAGGCGGTTCAACACCTTCGGCTTGATATCGGTCTGCATCCTGTTCCTCGTTCCGACCGTTCGATCCTACCTCACCGTCACACCTTGCGCGATACCCCCCGTGGGGTATATTTGGCAGTGAGGTCGTCCGAGGAGCCGTCATGGCTACGTCATCCCATTCCCATCCCGCCGGTCACGGCTGCTGTTCGAACAAGACGCCTCGGGACGCCGCGCAGGCGATCGATCCGGTTTGCGGCATGACCGTCGATCCGGCGACCACGGCGCATCGGGCCACCCACGAGGGGGAGGAGTATGTCTTCTGTTCGGCGGGCTGCCGGACCAAATTCGTGGACGATCCGGATCGCTATCTCGGCGAGCGGCCCGAACCGGCTCCCGTCACGCCCGGTGCGATCTACACCTGTCCGATGCATCCCGAGGTGCGCCAGGAGGGACCTGGCTCCTGTCCGATCTGCGGCATGGCGCTGGAGCCGGAGACCGTCACCGCCGAGGCTCCGGTCAATCACGAACTGATCGACTTCACCCGTCGCCTGTGGATCGGCGCGGTTCTGACGCTGCCGGTCTTCGCGCTTGAAATGGGCGGCCATCTGACCGGGCTGGCGATGCGGATACCCGGACAGACCTCCAACTGGATCCAGTTCGCCCTGGCGACGCCGGTCGTGCTGTGGTCCGGCTGGCCGTTCTTCCAGAGGGGCTGGGCATCCATCCGCAATCGCAGCCTCAACATGTTCACCCTGATCGCCATCGGCGTTGGTGCGGCCTGGATCTACAGCGTGGTCGCGGTTCTGGCGCCGCATCTGTTCCCGGCGGCGGTCCGGCGGATGGACGGCAGCGCGCCGGTCTATTTCGAGGCGGCGGCCATCATCACCGTCCTGGTGATGGTCGGCCAGATCCTGGAGCTTCGGGCGCGCGAACAGACGTCGGGGGCCATCAGGGCCCTGCTGGACCTCGCCCCGAAGACCGCGCGGCGCGTCCGCGACGACGGCGGCGACGAGGACGTCACCCTCGATCTGGTCGCTGTGGGAGACCGGCTGCGCGTCCGTCCCGGCGAGAAGGTGGCGGTCGACGGAGAGATCCTGGACGGCCGGGTCACCCTCGACGAGTCCCTCGTCACGGGTGAATCCATGCCGGTGACCAAGGACGTCGGCGACAAGGTCGTCGCCGGGTCGCTCAACAAGACCGGCTCGTTCGTCATGCGAGCCGACAAGGTGGGCGCCGACACCCTCCTGGCGCAGATCGTCCAGATGGTGGCGCAGGCCCAACGCAGCCGCGCGCCGATCCAGCGGCTGGCCGACAAGGTGTCGGGCTGGTTCGTTCCGGCCGTGATCGGGATCGCCGTTCTCGCCGCGATCGTCTGGGGCCTGGCCGGCCCCGAACCGCGGCTGTCCTACGCCCTCGTCGCAGCGGTCTCCGTGCTGATCATCGCCTGTCCGTGCGCCCTGGGCTTGGCCACGCCGATCTCCATCATGGTCGGGGTGGGGCGCGGCGCTCACGCCGGGGTGCTCATCAAGAACGCCGAGGCGCTGGAGCGCTTCGAGAAGGTGGACACCCTGGTGCTCGACAAAACCGGCACCCTGACGGAGGGGCGCCCCTCGGTGACGGCCGTCCGGCCAGCCGATGGGTTCGACGAGGCCGAGCTTCTGAGACTTTCCGCCAGTCTTGAGCGGAGCAGCGAGCATCCGCTGGCGGACGCCGTCGTTCGGGCGGCGAGCGACCAAAATCTGGTTCTGTCCGAGGCGTCGGACTTCGACAGCCCCGTCGGGCGCGGCGTCACCGGGGTCGTCGACGGCCGCCGCGTGGCGCTCGGCAACAGCCGTTATCTGGCCGAGATCGGCGTCGACGTCGGGCCTCTGGAAGCCGGGGCCGATACGCTTCGCCAAGACGGCGCGACCGCCATCTTCGTCGCCGTGGACGGGGCTGCGGGCGGCGTGCTGGGCATCGCCGATCCAGTCAAGGCGACGACCGCCGAGGCCATCCGCGATCTGAAGGCGTCGGGGCTGCGTCTGGTGATGATGACCGGCGACAACCGCACAACGGCCGAGGCGGTGGCGCGCCAGCTCGGCATAGACGACGTTCAGGCCGAGGTTCTGCCCCAGGACAAGGCGGCGGTCGTCGAGCGGCTGAGAGCGGAGGGTCGGATCGTCGCCATGGCCGGAGACGGTGTGAACGACGCCCCGGCCCTGGCCGCCGCCGACGTGGGGGTGGCCATGGGCGCCGGCTCGGACGTCGCGATCGAGAGCGCCGGGGTCACCCTTCTCGGCGGCGATCTCCAGGGCCTCGTCCGGGCGCGCAAACTGTCCCGTGCGGTGATGAGCAACATCCGCCAGAACCTGGTCTTCGCCTTCGGTTACAACACCCTCGGCATTCCGATCGCGGCGGGACTGCTCTACCCGGTCTTCGGCCTTCTGTTGTCGCCGGCCCTGGCGGCGTTGGCGATGGCCCTGTCCTCCGTCAGTGTTATCGCCAACGCGCTGCGGCTCCGGGCCGTCCGACTCTGATGGATGTCCCCTGGCCAGAAAGCCGTCGCAGAGGAGAGCCGCGGGGGGCGCCAATACGCATTCCGGCGACCGATCCCTCGCCTGATCCAACGGCGTTCGGGAATATTTAATCACGGCGGAACCGTGGCGCCGGGGCTGGATTACGCTGGACGATGTCCGGCGTGGGCAGTCGGGGCAAGGGACCAAACTCGCACCCGCCGCAGCGTTGTCGGACGCATCGTTCGTCTGGCCGTCCGGCGATCCGCCGGCGACCCCCTCAAGCGGAGACGCCCTATGCTCATCCCGACTTTCACCCGCACGTCTCTCCTGGTCGCCGGCTGTTCCGCTCTCGTTCTGGCGGCCTGCAGCCCGTCGGCGGAACCGCCGGCGAACACGGAGGCCGAAGCCTCGGCTCAGACGCAGGAGCCGATGGCCATGGCGCAGACTCCGTTCTCCGCCGCCGAGGCCAAGATGCACGAGGCCATGATGTCCGCCATGGGCGCGGATGCGGGCGAGACATGGGCCCGCAAGATGATCCCTCACCACCAGGGCGCGCTGGACATGTCCGAGATCGTGCTGAGGGACACACAGGACGCGGATATCCGTCGCATGGCCCAGAAGACCATCGAGATGCAGCCCGGCGACATCGCCGAGCTGCGGCGCTGGCTTGAAACGAACGTGGGCGCCGCCGCCGGCGCGGCGGCTCCAGGCGGAAGCGCGGAAAATCCATACGCGACGGCCGAGGCCGAGATGAAGGACGCCATGATGGCCGCGACCGGGGCCGACACGGACCAGACCTGGGCTCGCAAGATGATCGCGCATCACCAGGGCGCCCTCGACATGGCCCAGGTGGTGTTGCGCGAAAGTCAGGACGCCGACATCCGGCGCATGGCGCAGATAACGATCGAGATGCAGACCGCCGACATCGCCGAGTTGCGCGCCTGGCTGGACTCCCATCCGGCCGGCGCTGCCTGATTGGCGATCGGAATGTGATTGAAGAGCGTTGTCGCGAAAGGACCGATCCATGGAAAAGATGAAGACGATGGACTCAAAGATGAAGACGATGGACTCGATGAAGGGGAGCTACCGTTCCTTCGGCGTCGAGCTCATCGTGGATTTCATCATCATGTACCTGGTGATGTACACGATGATCGCGTCCCTCAATCACTTCTATTTCAACCTCAACAACGTCTACATGACGCTGATGATGGTGTCGCCGATGGCCATCCTCATGCTGATCTTTATGCGATCGATGTATCCGTCGAAACGGACCAACCTTCTGATCGGCGGAGCCGCCGCCCTGGTGTTCGCGGTGAGCTTTTACGGCATGCGGACCCAGGCGGCGGTGGGCGACACCGAGTTCTTGAAATCGATGATCCCGCACCATTCCGGCGCCATCCTGATGTGTCAGCAGGCCTCGCTGACGGATCCGGAAGTGCTGGGTCTGTGCGAGGAGATCGTCAGCTCCCAGGAGAGGGAGATCGCCCAGATGAAAGCCATCCTGGCGAGGCGCTGATCCAGCGCTAGGCGACGGGAGTTTCCGGCCCGGTCGGCTCTGCGGCAGCGTGTCGCGAGGGCCGACCGGGTCGCCTGCGTAAAACCATATAGATCGTCGCCTCGCCGAGGCACGGTTCTGACTTTGAGGAGTATCTTATGAAGCTGGATCGTCGACTGCTGCTGCGCGGCGCCGTCGCGGGCGGCGGTCTCGCCGCCTTGCAGGGCCTGATGCCCGCCTGGGCGCAGACGGGCTCGCCGGGGCTGCGGTCGGACCTGCCTACCCTGACTGGGCCGAATATCGATCTGACCATCGGTCAGACGCCCTTCACCGTGAACGGGCGCACCGCGACGGCCACGACCATCAACGGCGTGCTGCCGGCGCCGGTGTTGCGGCTGCGCGAAGGCCAGAACGTCCGTCTGGCGGTGACGAACACCCTGGACGAAGACACCTCGATCCACTGGCATGGGATTCTTCTACCCTTCCAGATGGACGGGGTGCCCGGGATCAGCTTCCCAGGCATCAAGCCGCGCGAGACCTTCGTCTACGAGTTTCCGATCAGGCAGTCCGGCACCTTCTGGTATCACAGCCACTCCGGCCTGCAGGAGGCGCTCGGCCACTACGGGCCGATCGTCATCGATCCGGCCGGCGCCGATCCGGTCGCCTACGACCGCGAGCATGTGCTGGTCCTGTCGGACTGGAGTTTCATGCATCCGCACGAAATCCTCGACAAGCTGAAGAAGAGCCCCGGCTACTTCAACCGGCAGCGCACGACCCTGGCGGGCCTCTTCTCCGGCGAGGACCGCATGAGCCTGGAGGAACGGCGCATGTGGGGCCAGATGCGGATGGACCCGCGCGACATCCTCGACGTGAATGGGACGACCTACACCTATCTGATCAATGGACACGGCCCGCAGGAGAACTGGACCGGCCTGTTCCGACCCGGCGAACGGGTGCGGCTGCGCATCATCAACGCCTCGGCCATGTCGATCTTCAACGTCCGCATCCCCGGCCTGTCGATGACCGTGGTCCAGGCCGACGGCGAGAACGTGCGCCCGGTCGAGACCGATGAGTTCCAGATTTCGGTGGCGGAGACCTACGACGTCATCGTCCGGCCGACGGAAGATCGTGCCTACACAATCGTGTCCGAGGCGATCGACCGCTCAGGCATGGGCCGGGCGACCCTGGCGCCGCGTCTGGGCATGACGGCCGAGGTCCCGCCGCTTCGGGAGGTTCCTAATCTGACCATGCGCGACATGGGCATGGGCGGAATGGATCACGGTTCGATGGACGGCATGTCCGGAATGGATCATGGCGCGATGACCGGCATGGATCATGGAGCCTCGACGCAAGGCGGGGCTCCGATGGGAGACATGGGCGGCATGTCCATGAGCGGAATGAACATGCGCGACCCTGAAAACGCTCCGCCAGACATGGCGGTTGGCGTCGGCGTAGACGCCATCGCCATGGATCCGGCCAATCGCCTGGGTGAACGGCCGATGGGGCTGGAAGACGTCCCGCACCGGGTGCTGGTCTATACCGACTTGGTGTCGCTAGTCCCCAACAGGGACCAGCGCCCCCCGTCGCGCACGATGGAAATCCACCTGACCGGTAATATGGAGCGGTTCATGTGGGGCTTCGACGGCCGCAAGTTCAGTGAGTTGGTCGAGCCCATCCGTTTCGAGCGCAATGAGCGAGTGCGGGTGACCCTCGTCAACGACACCATGATGGCTCACCCAATCCACCTGCATGGCCACTTCTTTGAGTTGGTCACGGGCGGACCGGCCGGGCATCAGCCGCTCAAGCATACCGTCAACGTCGCCCCCGGCGGCAAGGTGACCTTCGATCTAACCGCCGACGCACCGGGCGACTGGGCCTTCCACTGCCACATGCTGATGCACATGCACGCGGGCATGTTCAACGTCGTCACCGTCCGCCCGATGTCAGGAGCCTCGTCATGATCCGTCGGTCCGTGGGTCTCGTCCCTCTGCTCCTCGCGGCCTCGGCCGGCCCGGTGTTCGCCCAGAGCCACGCCGGGCACGGCGCGGCGGCTAACGCCGTCCAGACCGCCGTCCAGCTGCCCGCCGGTTGCGTCCGGCGCGGCGCGCCGACGGCGGATCCGTCCCGCGTCGGAACGCCCGGGGCGCCGGTCTGCCCGACCGGCGCCGTGCCCGAGCGCGCGCCGGCGTCGGCGGATCCCCACGCCGGGCACGACATGTCGACGATGGGCCAGACCGCGCCCGCGCCGGCCATGCCGGCGGGACATGACATGTCGACCATGCAGAGCGGCCAACAGCCGGCCGCCGCCGGTCAGCCGGATCCCCACGCCGGGCACGACATGTCGACGATGCGGCAGACCGCGCCCGCGCCGGCCACGCCGGCGGGCCACGACATGTCGACCATGCAGAGCGGCCAGCGGCCGGCCGCCGCCGGTCAGCCGGATCCCCACGCCGGACATGACATGTCGACGATGGGCCAGACCGCGCCGGCGCCGGCCATGCCGGCGGGACATGACATGTCGACCATGCAGAGCGGCCAACAGCCGGCCACCGCCGCTCAGCCGGATCCCCACGCCGGGCACGACATGTCGACGATGCGGCAGACCGCGCCCGCGTCGGCCATGCCGGCGGGACATGACATGTCGACCATGGGGCAGATGCCCCCGGGTCATGACATGTCGGCCATGGCGATGCCGCCCGACGTGCCGACCAGCGCGGACAACCCGGGACGCCCTCCGGAAATGCCCCTTCCGCCCGGGGCGACCAGCGGCCCCGCTCACGCCGCCGATACCCTGTTCGATCCCGCGGAGATGGCGGCGGCCCGCGAACAGCTTCGCGTCGAGAATGGCGACGTGCGGACCACCGCGGTGATCATTGACCAGCTCGAAGCGAGTTTCGGAGACGGCGAAGAAGGCTACGCGCTGGACGCGCAGGGCTGGACCGGCGGCGACATCAACCGCTTCTGGTGGAAGTCGGAAGTCGAGGGCGACTTCGACGGCGAGGTCGAGGAAGCCGAGATCCAGGCCCTTTACAGCCGGGCGTTCCGGCCCTTCTTCGACTTCCAGACGGGTCTGCGACAGACCTACCGTCCGGAGGGCGATCGAACCGATCTGGTCGTGGGCGTTCAGGGCCTCGCGCCCTACTGGTTCGAGGTCGATGCGGCGGCCTTCCTCTCCAACAAGGGTGAACTCACGGCGAGGGCGGAGGCCGAATACGATCAGCGGATCACCAACCGCTGGATCGTGCAGCCTCGCGCTGAAGTCGTGCTGTCGGCCGAGGACATCCCCGAGCTCCGGATTGGATCCGGCCTGACGTCGCTCCAGATCGGGGCTCGGCTGCGGTACGAATTCCACAAGGAGTTCGCCCCCTATGTCGGCCTGGAATGGACCAAGAGCTTCGGGAATACGGCGGACTTCCTCGAAGCCGATGGGCGAAGCTCGGAAGACACGCGCCTCGTCGTCGGCATCCGGACGTGGTTCTAGCGAAGGTCGGCGGCGGCGGGCCTCGTCTGATCCTTGGCCCCGATAGGCGGTCGCGGATCGTCGCCGAGGCGCGGCGTCCCCGGTCTCGGCGGCTGGAAAGGACGGGGAGGTCTCGGTGAGGCCGCGGCCCCTCTCGGCCGTGGTCATCGACCTCGACGACACCCTACTCTCGGCCTACCGCCGGCCGGATCTGGCCTGGCGGAGCGTCTGCTTGACGATGCAAGCCGAGTTGGGCGGCCTCGCCCCGGATGTCGCGGCGCAGGCGCTGACGCGGGCCGGGCAGGCGTTCTGGCGCGACCCGCGGTGTCATGAGTTGGGTCGCGCCGACCCACAACACGCGCGGCGCCTCATCGCGACAGTGGCCTTCGAGACCCTGCTTCGGGAAGGCCATCCCGCACCGGCTTCCGAAACGGTCTCGAGCCTCGCCGACGCCTTCAGCCGGCGGCGGGACGAAGAGATGCGGCTCGAGGCGGGGGCTGAGGCCCTGCTGCTCGACTTGCGCGACGCGGGCTATCGCCTCGCGCTTCTCACCAACGGCGCCGGACCGTTGCAGCGCGCCAAGATCGAACGGTTCGGTCTCGAACCGTATTTCGATCACATTCAGATCGAGGGCGAAGTCGGCGTGGGAAAGCCCTTTCCCGACGCGTTCAGGCGTGCGTTCGCCGCCCTGGCCGTCGAGGCCCCCGAGGTCTGCGTGATCGGCGACAGCCTCGAATGGGACATCCGTCCGGCCAAGGCTCTGGGCTGTCGGACCGTGCTGTATGATCCGGAACGGGCCCTTGAGGCCGAACCCCGTCACGGGGACGCCGACGTGGTGGTCGGGACCTTGACGGGCCTGGCGCGTTGTCTGCCTGCGCTTCACACTCAGCGTGAATGAAGGGTTCGGCGTGCGGGATACCGCCGCGTCGCTTTTAAGCCGCCCGCGATCGAGGTGCGCCAGATCGACGATCCGATCGCGCAAGAAAAGCGCCGCGCGGCGAGCCGCGCGGCGTTCCCCACCTCGGTTTCGGCCCCTCAGGAGGCGGGAGGCCGCCTCCTCAGTGAACCATGAAACGGACAACGCCGTTCATCTGATGGCCGTCGGCGCCCTTCGCGGTCCAGGCGGCGGCGTAGGAGCCGGGCGCGAGGGCCGGAAGCGGCGCGCTGACCGTGACCGCGGGGGCGGTCTCCGCTGACACGGCCACATCGACCGCCTGGTTCGACGGTCCGCCGGTCAGACGAAGGGACGTCAGGACCATGGCGTGCGGGAAAGTCGCCGAGAAGGTGGTCGGGGCGGAGGACAGCATGGCGTTGTCCGCCGGAGTGGTCGCCACGCCATTGGCCGGCGCCTGCATGGCGGCGTGGTCCTGCGCCGACATGCCGGCATGCGACTGGCTCTGGGCCTGGGCGGCCGACAGAGGAGCCAGGGCCGCGAGGGCGGCGAGAGGGGCGAGTATTGAACGGTTCATCGAAAACTCCTGGACTTCAAGCGAACTACTGTTTGGGCGGCATGGTCATGCCGTCCATCTTCGACATGTCATGGCCGGCCATCGGATCGGCAGGCGGCGGTGTCGGCTCTGGCGCGGGCGCGGGCCGGGGGGCCGGGCGGGGCGCCGATGCCTTGGGAGGCGCGGCCGGGGTTGATGCGGCAGGGGCGGGCGTGGCGGCCTGCGGCGGCGTCGACTCGGGGGTTGCGGCCGGCACGGCTTCCATCGGAGCCATCGCTGAAGCGTCCGGCGTCGGCTCGGCGTCCACCGGTTGAGGCTCGGCGGCGGGCTGGCAGGCGCCCAGGGTGACCGCCGCGGCCGCGGCGAGGATCGGCAATCTCATGTGGCAAGCTCCTGATAAGAGGGCGACGGTCAGGTATTTCCATCGACGCCTTCATACTGGTTTACGCGGGCGAGCGCCGCAGCCCTCGCCGTCCGGCCTTCATCCGCGTCATTTCGGAGCCGGCGGGACGTCGCCCGCGCCGCCCAGGACATCGAACAGCTTGCGACGGGCGCGCGCCACGCGCGTCTCCACCGTCTTGACGGTCACGCCGAGAATTTCGGCCGCTTCCGCCTGGCTGCGCCCCTCGATCGCGGTGAGCAGCAGCGGGGCCTTGAGATGCGGCGGCAAAAGGCTGATCGCCTCGTTCAGACGGGCGAGTCGGTCGCCGGCCTCCATCCGTTCATCCGCCGGCTCGTCGCCGTTCGCCACGGCCAAGGCTTCCGGCGATGCCAGATCGACGTCGCCCCGGATCAGGCGTCGGACGAACCGGCGGCGGCTCCAGTCCCGGCATTTGTTGAGCGCTATGGTCCGGATCCAGGCTTCGAAGGGCCGGGTCGGGTCATAGCGGCGGATGTTGATCCACGCCGCCGCATAGGTCTCCTGCAACAGATCCCACGCATCCTGTTCGTCGCCGACATAGCGCCGGACGAAGCGGAACAGGGCCGTCTTGGTCTGCTGCATCAGCGCGCCGAAGGCCGCCCGATCGCCGCCGGCGGCGCGCGCTGACAGGTTCGCTGGACTCTCCACCCGGAACGCTAGCCTTCGTCGGGCGCGAGAGCCGCCACGATGCGGTCGTCGAAGACCTCGGCCTGGGCAGGGGTCAGCACCGACCGCATCTCGAAGACGTGGGCTATCGTCTCCTTCTGAAGGGCGCCCATGGCGACGTGGAAATGGTCGACCGCGGCCTGAACCGGGGGACCGTCGCCGTCGCTCTGTTCGATCGCGCGCGCCAGCTCGAGGTTGGCCGCGCGGACATCGGCTTCGAGCGCGGGCCGACGCGCTGCGAACCGGGCCTCGACCGCCTCGATGCGCGTCAACTGGTCAGGCGACAGCTTGAGATCGTGGTGCACGATGTCGTGCAGGGACGGCGGCTCGCGCCGGCTCAGCACCCAGCTGGCGCTGATCCAGGTGCCCGCGCCGCTGGCGACGGCCGCCAGCACGGCCGTCAGGACGATCGCGCGCCAGCCGCGCATCACCGCCCGGTTTCCAGTCTCACCAGAGGCGACAGGCCCGCATCGACCGTGAAGATGGCCATCTCTCCCGGCGGGCTCGGCGCGGCGGCCGCGCCGACGCCGCCCGCCGTCAGACCGGTGGCGAGGGCCACGGCGACCGCGCCGAGACGGACCTGCGTGGCCAGTCTTTCGCCGCGAAGCGTCTCGACCCGGCTCCAGACCAGCGGTTCGAGCCCGTCGAGCGACCGGCCGATGGGCGTCATCGCGGACTCGGCCAGAATGTCATCCAGTTTAAGCGACATCGAACACTCTCCTTGCGCCCCTACATCCTACTACGGCCAAGACCGTGACATCCCTCGGGCGAGGGGGCGGACCTCGCGCTGCGTAGATAGCAGAAGGGACAGGAGTGGAGAGGGTTTATGACATCACGCGGATTTTTCCCGGCATTGGGACTCGCGCTCGCCTTGTCGGTGAGCGCGCCCGCGATCGCGCACGAGGATCATGACGCCCCGGCGGTTCGCGGCCAGAGCGCCGCATCGACCGCCGAGGGGCCGCAATCGGACATGACGGCCATGCCCGGCATGGCGGCCGACATGGACCACGGGGCCATGATGGCGGACGAGGGTCCGAAACCCATGCCGCAGCGCCTGTACCGCTGGCTCGGCGCCATGCACCCGGCCGCGGTGCATTTTCCGATCGCCCTGTTCCTCGTCGCCGCCCTCCTCGAGATCGCCGCCCTGACCCTCCGGCGTCCGGTCCTGACCCAGGGCACGCGCGTCATCATCGCCTTGGCGGCCATCTCCGCGGTCGGCGCAGTGGCATTGGGCTGGTTCGCCATGGGGATGCCGGGACGGGACGACGCGACCCACGCCTCTCACAGATGGCTCGGCACTTCGATCGCCGCGCTGGGCCTCCTCAGCTGGTGGGCGAAGGAGCACTGGGTCCGCCGGCCGGGGCCCGGGCGCGAGAGAGTCTACATCGGCCTGTTGACGCTCACCGCCGTCGCCGTCGTGATCAACGGCCTCTTGGGCGGCATGCTGACCCACGGCGTGAGACATCTGATGTTCTGAAGGCCGCGCCGTCGTTCAACCTTCTCGTTTTTTCACCCACGCCCGTCCGACACACCTTTCGCGGCCGGCAAACAGGAGCCTCGCCCACGATGTTTCGTTCAACCTTCGCCGGACTGGCGGTCGCCGCTCTCCTCGCCACCGCCTCGCAGGCCCAGACCGCGGACGAACAACAGGTCCGCGCCGTGGTCACCGCCTACAAGACCGCCATCGAGCGGATGGATGTGTCGCAGACGCCGGCCCTGTTCTGGTCCGACTCCGAAATCTTCGAGAACGGCGGCGTGGAGGGATCGTTCGCCTACTATCTGGAGCACCATCTGGGTCCTGAGTTCGCCGATCTCGCTGGGTTCGACTTCCGCGACCACGACATGAAGATCGAGGTCGATGGCGATACGGCCTTCGTAAGCGAGACCTACACCTACCACATCACCTTCAAGGACGGCGCGCGAGCTCCCATAGAACGCCGCGGCGCCGCGACCAGCGTCCTGCGCAAGCGAGGTGACGAGTGGAGGTTCGACATCTATCATTCCTCGGCGCGGCCTTTCCGTCCGGCGGCCTGAGCGCGACCGCGACGGTCAGCGCCGTTTGCACATCGTTTTCTTGAGGTCTCATGGGGTCCCAGTCCATTCCACTCGCACGCCGCAGTCTCATCGCCATGGGAACGGGCGCCCTGGCGGTCGCGGCCTGCGCCCCGGTCGGTCGCGCGTCGAACGAGCTCGCCGTCTACAAGACGCCGACCTGCGCCTGTTGCACGGCCTGGGTGGATCACATGCGCGCCGCGGGCTTCGAGGCGCGGATCAGCGAGCTTCCCAGTCTCCGCTCGATCCGCAGCACCCAAGGCGTGCCCGAAGCCCTCGCGTCCTGTCACACCGCCCTGATCGGGGGCTATGTTCTGGAGGGCCATGTGCCGGCCGAGGACGTGAGACGGCTTCTGGCCGAGCGTCCCAAGGCCGTGGGCCTGGCGGTTCCGGCGATGCCCCTGGGGTCGCCGGGCATGGAGACGCCGGACGGCCAGCGCGAGCCCTATGAGACCCTGCTGATCCTCGAGGGCGGCGGCACACGCGTCTTCGCGCGTCACGGCTAGTCGGGTTCGTTCCATGAAGGTTCTCAGGCTGTCGACCCAGCTTCACAAATGGGTCGCCCTCGTGGTGGGGCTGCAGGTTCTGTTCTGGGTCGGCGGCGGTCTGGTCATGACCGTCATTCCGATCGAGACGGTGCGTAGCGAACATCGCGCGGCCGAACTCAAGCCGGCTCTGCTTGAGGTTGGAGCTCTTCCGACCCTCGCCGTCGTGGCCCGTCGCGCGGGCGTGGCCCCTGTCGAGGCGGAGCTGCGCACGACGCCGCGCGGACCCGCCTGGACTTTGAAACCGGCGGACGGAGAGCCCGTCGTCGTGTCCGCCGTCACGGGCCTTCCGTTCGGGCCGATGTCCGCTGGCGAGGCCTCGGCGTTCGCCCGGACGGGCTACAAGGGCGAGGCGAAGGTGTCCGACGCCGTGCTGCTGGCCACGGCGCCTCAGGAAACCGGCCGGACAGGACCGCTCTGGAGGGTCGATTTCGCCGACCGCGAACGGACGACCTTCTATCTGTCGCCGGCCACCGGAGAGGTCGTGACGCGCCGCTCGGGCGTCTGGCGGTTCTATGACTTCTTCTGGCGGCTCCACATCATGGACTGGAAGACCGGCGAGAACTTCAACCATCCGCTGATCATCATCACGACCTTCCTCACCCTGAGCATCGTGATCACCGGGATCATCCTGCTATGGATCCGCCTAGCGCGTGATCTGAAGGCTTTCCGGGCGTCTCGGCGGACGGGCGGTTCGAGTTGATGCGGGTTGCGGCCGGGCGCGGGCGGGTGGTCAGGTCAGGCGGTGAGAGATTTCGGTCAGGCCTCGCAGGTCGGAGCCGAAGCGCGCGATCGATCCCCGGTGCCGGTCCAACTCCCCATAGGGCAGATATCGGACGTCCAGGTCCGAGATCCGGCTGAAAGCCGGCCGCTGGAGCTGGGCCCGGACATCGCCTTCCCGGCTGTCCGGCGCCACCAGAAAGAGACCGGCGGACGTGTGGAGTTCACGCGAGAGCGCCAGATCCAGCATGCGCACCACGCCGGAATAGATGGTGGTGGAGTGCTCGACTTCGAAGGCCGCCGCCACGCGATCCGCCGCGGCGTCGAGCCAGAGGACGTCGATCAGACGGATCGACTCGGCGCCCGCGCCGTTCGCCAGCGCCGTCGGAAGTTGATCAAGACAGCCCTCGCCCAGACGCGCGCCGTCATGGAGCCGGCTCCGGTCGTTGGCGGCGATCCAGACCCGATAGCCGAGCGCGCGTCCCAGATCACGAAGCCAAGCCTGGATCTCCGTGTGCGTGCGATCCGTCTCGCGCTGCTGCGCCGTCGCCTTCTCGAACTTCACCGCTTCCGCGCGGGCCTGGGCGAGCCGTTCCTCCCACCCCTGGCGCGAAAGCGCGTCACCGTCGGGGGGCGGCGCCGGATACCGCCCGGAGCCGACATCGAACAGGAATCCCGCGAGGGCGCCCAGATCGTTCGACAGAAGGTCACGATATCGGGCGTTCAGCGCCAGGAGGCCTTCCCGCATGGCCAGATAATGTTCCCAGCTGCCGAGCTTCACCTTCGAGCCGGTGATCGCGTTGTAACCGTTGACGATGGCGGTGTTGAACGGGGGCGCATGCGTGGGGTGCAGGAAATAGATCAGGTTGGCGACGGCCGGCCCGAGGCCCTTGATCTTGAGTTGATCGATCGTGCGGATGCCGGAGAGAATCTCGTCGGCTGTGGAACAGCCGCTGCAATGATGCAGCAGGCGGCCGAAGGCGCGCTGGTTCGCCGGGTTCTCGTAGATGTCGGGGATCCTCAACTTGGGCTTCCACAGAAAGGCGTGGTCGGCGCCCTTGAAGATCTGTCGCTGCTCGGCGACGGAATGGACGATGGTCTCCAGGGACGAGCCGCGATAGGCGACACCGAAGCGGCCCGTCTCGATCTCCTCGACCACCTGGCCGATGCCCCGGCGGATCGACCGGAAATTCTTCAGCCGTTCATCCCACAGGAACCAGGTTTGGTAGGTCGCCGAGGGGTCTTCACGCCATTGCGCGATGAGGTCTCGATGTCTGTCCGGCACGCCATCCCTCAGTTCCTGGATCTTTCCATCCCAGCGTAAGCGGATATGCGCTGAAGCGCCACCGGCGCGACTCTTCTGCGGTCAGTTGTGCTCCTGAGGAGCAGCTATGCCGGCCATTCTTGACGATCGCGACCGAACTGATCGGCGCGCCGTCCGGTGCGGTCGCGTCTCGACTTGAAAGCCTGGAGGCGCCCATCTCGGGCACCATGTGCTTTAAGTCCGCGTCCTTCTGTCCGCCTCACCGTGGCCGGCCTCATCGGCTTCTAGGCGCACCCAACACTAGTATACGCTGGCCCAAGCTCACTACGATCTAGATAACGAGGAATCTTGATGTGTCCGGAGGACAGCGGGAGTGAGGCGGAGCCATGTACATCCGGACGTGATCGTCGAGCGGCGTCGTCGGCGGCCGAACGAGCCGGGTAGGGCCGTGGGGACGAAGTTTGAGTTCTAAAAACGTCGGACTTCCAGTTCAGGCTTGCTCGCCCTGAAGCGTGGAAATGATCGGACACGGTCCGCTGTCGCTCGCCGCGCAGGCGCTCGCCAGTCGGCGCAACGCCGCTCTTGCCGCCTCGAGATCGGCGATGGTTCGATCCAAGGCCTCCAGCCTCTCGGCCGCCAGCATACGGGCGCGTGTGCGATCCTCACCGGCGTCGAGCGACAACAGCTCTTTGATCTGGTCGAGGGTGAAGCCGGCCGTCTGTGCGGAGCGGATGAACCTCAGCCGGCGTACATCCTCTTCGCCGTAGCGGCGAACGCCTGACCCCGCGCCGTCGCGCGACCAGCGGTCGGGCGTCGGAAGCAGACCGCGACGTTGGTAGAAGCGAACCGTCTCTACCCCGACGCCGCCGTCTCGCGCCAGTCCGGCGATCGTTCGAACACTCATGCTTGACTCCGTATCATGGTACGGAACTTAAGACGTGCGGCTCGGATTTGAAGATCAAGGAGACTGGCATGGCCAAGACCGCTGTCATCTATCGTATGGTCATGCCTGACCACACCTGTCCCTGGGGGCTGAAGGCCCGCCATCTGCTCAGGAGCCGGGGCTACAAGGTCGAAGACCATTGGCTGACCACGCGCGAGCAGACCGACGCCTTCAAGGCGGAACATGGGGTGAAGACCACGCCCCAGGTCTTCATCGACGGGCAGCGCATCGGCGGCCACGACGATCTGCGCCGCTTTCTGGGACTGAAGGTGCGCGACCCCGAGGCGACGACCTACACGCCGGTTCTGGTCGTTTTCCTGACCACCGCCGTCATGGCCGCGATGCTGAGCCTGACGGTCTATGGCACGCCCCTGACCGTCCGCTCGGGCGAGTGGTTCATCGCGCTGTCCATGATGGCGCTGGCGATGCTGAAGCTTCAGAACATCGAGAGCTTCTCGTCCATGTTCCTGAACTACGATCTTCTGGCCAAGCGGTGGGTGCCTTACGGCAAGGTCTATCCATTCGCCGAGTTCGGAGCGGGCGCCTTGATGGTCGCTGGCGTCCTGACCTGGCTGTCCGCGCCGGTCGCCCTGTTCATCGGAGGCATCGGCGCGGCCTCGGTGATCAAGGCCGTCTATATCGACAAGCGCGAGTTGAAATGCGCTTGCGTCGGGGGTGACAGCAATGTGCCGCTCGGCTTCCTGTCCCTGACCGAGAACCTGATGATGATCGCTATGGCGGTTTGGATGCTCGTCATGGGGTACGGCCGAGCCGCGTCGGCAATGGGGATGTAAGCGCTCGCCGGGGCGCTGGCTGCGCCGCCGGCGGAAAGTCGAATCATCTAGCCCGCCGGGTCCCGGCAAACCGGGGCCCGGTCAGCGCGATCCTGTCGGGGCTCGACGACAGCCCGGCGCAGGTAGGGTGGCGCGAGATCGAAGCGGCGACTTGGCAAGGCGCGCTAGGATAGGGTAGGGGGCTATCCTATGCACATAGCGAACTCCGAGGCTTTGACCAAAAGGGTCAAGCGGATCTCCGGTCAGGTCGGCGCGATCGAGCGGGCCTTGAGCGAAGGCGACGACTGCGCCTCGCTGCTCCACCTGATCGCGGCGACGCGCGGAGCCATCAACGGCCTCCTCGACGAGGTCATCGAGGAACACCTGCGGGAACACGTCGCCAGGCCGGGCCTGTCCGACGCCGAGCGCAAGCAGGCGGCGGACGATGTGATCGAAGCCATCCGCCGCTATTCCAAGTAGGACGACCATGACGACCCCAAGCGACCTCGACGCCTTCGCCCACGACCATGTCTTCTTGGGCGCCGGGCACGACGACAACGCCCGCCGGACGATGTGGGTCGTCGTCCTCACCGCCGTGACGATGCTGGGTGAAATCGCCGCCGGCTATTGGACCGGTTCGATGGCGCTTCTGGCCGACGGCTTCCACATGGCCACCCATGCCGGCGCGCTCGGCGTCGCGGCTGCGGCCTATGCCTACGCCAAGCGTCACGCCAGCAACCGTCGTTTCACTTTCGGGACCGGCAAGGTCGGAGACCTGGCCGGCTTCGCGTCCGCCCTGGTGCTGGGCCTGGTCGCGCTCGGCATCGGCGTCGAGTCCATCCGCCGGCTGTTCGAACCGTCCTCGGTCGCCTTCACCGAGGCGACGATCATCGCCGTGGTCGGCCTGGCCGTAAATGTGGTCAGCGCCCTTCTGCTGTCAGGTGGACATGGACATGGACATGGACATGGACACGGGCACGGGCACGGGCACGGGCACGGTCATGGGCACGGTCATGGGCACGGGCATCATCATGCCCATGACCACCACGATCACGATCATGAGCACGCGCACCATGACCACGAGACCGCTCTCGGGGCGATTCGCAGTCAGGACAACAATCTGCGCTCAGCCTATGTCCACGTCCTGGCCGACGCCCTGACGTCCGTGCTCGCCATTGCTGCTCTGCTGGCCGGTCGCTTCCTAGGCTGGACCTGGCTTGATCCGATGATGGGCATCGTCGGGGCGATCGTGATCGGACGCTGGTCCTGGGAGCTTATGCGAGACACCGGAGCCATCCTGCTCGACACGACCGACGATCACGTCGCGGAGGAGGTTCGGGAGCTGGTGGAAGGCCCCGGCGACGCCCGTATCGTCGATCTGCACGTTTGGCGGATCGGGCCGGAAGCGCACGCGGCCATCGTCTCGACTGTGGGGAGCGTTCCCGCGGCAACCATCCGAGCGCGCTTGAAGCCCGTCCACGAAATCCAGCACCTCACCGTCGAGACACGGTAGGTGGTCAATCGAAGCCCGTTTGAGGCGAACAGCCAAAACTCTAGCGTCCTGCTGGGTTAGAGGGGCCAGACTTCGCTAGGGTGGTCCGCCATGCTACTGAGGGCTGGCAGATGCACGCGATAGATTCGATTGCTGATCGAGATTTTCGATTGTCAATACATCTCGAAAGATGGCGCGATCACGCGTTTTTTACATTGGGTTATTTGTCTAATGTTTTCATCGGCCTTGCGATTAGTCGGGTTGCCAGTCGGTGCCGTGTGTGGCGTGATCCGAATTGCTTATTCCAAACAGATGCTTAGGCAAGCGCGAGCAATCGAGTGGGAATAATTCAGGTCTTTCGGGAGCTTTCGATATCGCTTCCGGGACGCTCGATAAACGCCTGACGACATTGCGAATTCTGACGAGACCCTTCGGAGCCATTCGGAGGGTCTCTTTTCGTTTTGTCGGACTGGCAGACGGTGCGCCCGCCACGGCGATCCATGTCCGGGATCGGAGGAAGTTCCTGGTTGTCGACGATCTCATAATCACCTCCTCGCTCCGCTTTCCGAGCGACGGTCGGGCGGCCGAGACAACCTGGGCAAATCAGATTGAGACGACGTCCTCTCAGATTTTCTGAGGTTGAGCGAAGGCGACGGCTTGGCGACGGTGGCGGCCATGACAGACGCTCTCTCCGCGCGCGCCGACCTGTTCCTGCTCGAACCGGGGTTCGAGGATCCGGCCTTTCCCGGAGCGGTCTATTTCGACCGCTACTCGGCGCTGCTGGAGGGGGTGCTGCGCTCCTATCCCCGCCTGGAGGAGGTGATCGTCGTGCACCGCGTCGGATTCGAGCGGACGCGCGGCCTGACGCTGGCGGTGCGGGAGGGCGAGGCGCCCGGCCGCAACGCCGTCGTCTTTCGGCGCGACGACCGGCCGACGGACGGCTACGGCCTGACGGTCACCGACCGGGGGGCGACGGTCACGGCCGGCGGCTTCGGGGGGCTGTTGTACGGCGCGGTCAGCCTTCCGCGGAGACCTTAACGGGAGCCGAGTTGTCGGCACACTGACAGCGTCCCCGGCAGGCATCAGTGGGATACGTCGAGCGTAGTAGACAACAGATTTCTGATGGCGCTGTCTTTAGCTGCTACTCAGCATGAGAAGCTTGTTCCGACAGGGTCTTTTTGATTCAGGGTCGCTACGATGGGGGGGAGGCGATGAGTCAGGCAGAGACCGGACCGGTCGGACAGCGGCAGATCTATTTCCTGGCCAGCTATGTGCTGGTCTTTGTCGCCGCGTTCGTCGCGCTCACGCCTGTGCTGCAGATCATCGTGCCGCTTCACGCCGGTCGCATCGATCCAGCCGACAAGACGAGAATTCTGAGCCAGGCGATGTTCTGGGGAGCGGCGACGGCCGCGATCTCAAATGTAGCCGTCGGCGCGCTGAGTGATCGAACCCGATCGCGATTTGGACGTCGGCGGCCATGGTTGGCGGCCGGCGCTCTGCTGATGGTCGTGACCTATGTGGGAATCGCCCAATCGCGGTCGCCCTTGCAGCTCACCCTGGGGGTCATGGCCTTTCAGGTGGCGTTCAACATGATGATGGCGCCGATGCTGGCCCTGTTCGCCGAAAGAGTGGGCCTGGCGCAGCGCACGACCATGTCCGCCCTCCTGGGGGTCTGTTACCCCCTGGCGGTGGCTGTCGGCTCGGGATTGATGGCGCTGGGGCCTGCGACGGAAAACGGACGGCTCATTCTGCTGTCCCTGATCCTGTTGGCGGTCGTGCTGCCCTTCGTCCTGTTGTTTCCGGAACCGGTCGGCGCCCCCTACCTCCGCGCGCCGGGGCGTGACCGCCCGGAGTTCAGGGGTTTTCTGGCCCCCTTCAAATCACGGAACTTTTCGCTGGTCTGGGGCGGGCGGCTTTCGCTGTCGACGGGGTACGCGCTGGTCAGCGCCTACCTCCTCTATTTCGTCGCCGAGGCGTTTCGCGCCGAGGACCGCAGCGCCGAGTTGTCTCACTCCATTCTCACCTCCGTCGCTCTGGGCGGCGTATTTGTCGTCGCCGGCGTCGTGGCCGTCCTCGGTGGCCGTTTGAAATCAAGAAAGTCCGCCGCCCTGGCGGGGGCGGTCTTGCTGTGCGGCGCGACGGGGGGCGCAGCCCTTTCCGAGCAGTGGGGCTTCGCGGTCGCATGTTTCTTGATCTACGGCATCGGCCAGGGGGCTTATGGGGCGGTGGAGATGGGTCTGATGGCGGATGCTCTCCCCGACCGGCAGGGGCAGGGCAAGGACATGGGGCTTATC
This sequence comes from Caulobacterales bacterium RIFOXYB1_FULL_67_16, assembly GCA_001796045.1. GTDB lineage: Bacteria > Pseudomonadota > Alphaproteobacteria > Caulobacterales > Caulobacteraceae > Brevundimonas. The sequence continues at coordinate 40,807 of MGLN01000110.1, forward strand.
AATCTGACGGTCGCTCTTCCTCAGGCCCTGGCGCCGGTCATTGCGGTGGTGGTTCAACAGAGCGGCGGGGAGACGCGCGCCCTGTTCCTGGGCGCGGCGCTCTGTTTCGGCGCCGGCGCCGTTCTGATTTCGGCCCTTAAGCCCCTGCGGAGGCTTGAAGAGGGATCCGGAAGCAAGATGGTCTGAGGCCTGCGGCCCATGCTTGCGGAGAGCATGCGGCGCGGATTAGGAGGGTTTGCTGGACCGACGCCTCGCCCAGCGGCGGCTGTCGGCAGGTCGGGGGAAACAATGTCGGGTGCGACGATCTATGATGTGGCGGCCGCCTCTGGCGCGTCCATCAAGTCGGTATCGAGGGTGCTGAACGGCGAGGCCAATGTCAGCACCGCCTTGCGCGAGCGCGTGCTGGCGGCTGTCGAGAGCCTGGGATACAGGCGCAACATGTCCGCGCGCGGCTTGGCCGGAGCGACCTCGTCGATCATCGCCGCCCTGGTGGACGCTCAACTGACCATCGAACACTGGCGCAGCGGTCGAGGAAACGACTACCTCAGCCGGCTGGAGATGGGCGTTTTGATGGAGGTTCGGCGAGCCGACCACCATCTGATGGTCGAGCTGATCGACCATGCGTCACCCAATCTTCGGCGCGATCTGTCGGCGCTCTTGGCCTCCGTTCGTCCTCGGGGCGTCATCCTCACGCCTCCCAATTCGGATCATCCCATCGTTCTCGAGACGCTGGAGGAGGCGGGGGTCGCCTATGCGCGGATCGGTCCCGAGCGCAACCTGAGCCAGGGCGTCTGCGTGGCCATGGATGAGCGGCAGGCCGCCTTCGACATGACCAAGCACCTGATTGAGCTGGGTCACCGTCGCATCGGCTTCGTGACAGGGCCGATCGCCTACGCCGCCAGTCAAAGGCGTCTCGAAGGATTTAGAAACGCCATGGCCGATCATGGTCTGCCGATTATGGAAGGAAGCGTCGCTCAGGGCGACTTCACCTTCCAGTCCGGCCTGGCGGCGATCGCCGGTTTTCTGGACCGGAATCTGCCGCTGACGGCCGTTTTCGCAAGCAACGACGATACGGCCTTGGGTGTGCTTCAAGGCGCTGCGGCGCGCGGGTTGCGCACGCCGCAGGATCTCTCGATCGCCGGTTTTGACGATACGCCCGGGGCCATGTTCGCCACGCCCTCGCTGACGACCATCCGCCAGCCCGTGACCGAAATGGCCGCCCTGGCCGCCCGGGGTCTCATCCCTGGCTATCAGGACAAGGATGCGCCTGCCTCCGTTTCGCCGGGGGGGTGCCTGCTGGCGCCCTATGCCCTGGTCGTGCGGAATTCAACGGGGGCCGTCACGCCCTGACCAACGCTGATTGACAGCGCTGTCAATTCACCTAGGCTACAATCGTGTAGGGACGGGCATGGAGAGGAGGGGACGAATGTCCTCAAGGCGACGACACTCGTCGGGCCCTCAGCTCAGCCTGCCTTATCTGCGGCATCGCGTCTTGAATGACGGATCGCCTTGTCTTCCGTGGAGTCCGCCATGCGCAATGCCGTTTCCTTCCTCACCCTCGTCCTGGCGGTTCCCATGCTGGCCGGCGTCCCGCTCCCGACTGAGGCCCGAACGCCGACCCAAGCCTCTGAAGAGGTGGTGCGAAACGCTCAGGCTCACCCAGAGCTGTGGCCCCGCGCCGCTTCTCCGGCGGCGATGACGGACGCCGCGACCGAGGCCTTCGTCACCGAGCTGATGGCGAAGATGACCCTGGAGGAGAAGGTCGGTCAGACGATCCAGGCCGACATAGCCTCGATCAAGCCGGAGGACCTGCTGACCTATCCGCTGGGGTCGATCCTCGCGGGCGGCAACTCCTCCCCGGGCGGAGACGAGCGATCAACCGCTCAAGCCTGGGTCGATCTGGCGCGCGAGTTCAGGGCCGCCAACGCCCGTCGCGCAGGAACTGTCGTCCCGCTGATCTACGGCATCGACGCCGTCCACGGGCACAACAACGTCGTGGGCGCGACCATCTTCCCGCACAACATCGGCCTGGGGGCCGCGCGCGATCCGGACCTGATCCGACGCATCGGCGAGGCCACGGCCCTGGAAGTCGCCGTGACGGGGGCCGATTGGACCTTCGGCCCGACCCTGGCCGTGCCGCGCGACGATCGCTGGGGCCGCGCCTATGAAGGCTATTCGGAGAATCCCGAGGTGCAGCGGGCCTACGCCGCACCGATGACCCTTGGGCTTCAAGGCGAACTGTCGCCGAACGGGCCCCTGACTGCGGGACGGATCGCCGGATCGGCCAAACATTTCCTCGCCGACGGCGGCACCGCAGAAGGCAAGGACCAAGGCGACTTCCTGGGGACTGAACAGGAGCTGATCGACGTCCATCTCGGCGGCTATGTTCAGGCGATCGACGCCGGCGTGTTGTCGGTGATGGCCAGCTTCTCCAGCTGGAACGGCGTCAAACATTCCGGCAACGAGACCATCCTGACCGACGTGCTGCGCGGCCCGCTGGGCTTCGACGGCTTCGTCGTCTCCGACTGGAACGCCCACGGCCAACTGCCCGGCTGTTCCAACGAGAGCTGCGCCCTGGCCTTCAACGCCGGGATCGACATGTTCATGGCGCCCGACAGCTGGAAGCCGCTGTACCAGAACACCCTGGCCCAGGTGCGATCGGGAGAGATCCCCATGGCGCGACTGGACGAGGCGGTGCGCCGCATCCTGCGCGTCAAGGTCAAGACGGGGCTGTTCAACGACGCCCGCCCCGTGGAAGGCCGCCTGAACGAGCTTGGTTCGCCCGCCCACCGCGCCATCGCCCGCGAGGCGGTGCGCAAGTCGCTGGTGCTGCTGAAGAACGAGGGCTCGGTCCTGCCGATCCGATCCGGCGCGCGGGTCCTGGTCGCCGGCCAGGCGGACGACATCGGCCAGGCCTCGGGCGGCTGGACCCTGACCTGGCAGGGGACCGGCAACACCAACGCCGACTTCCCCAACGGCCAGTCGATCTGGGGCGGGATAGAAGAGGCCGTCAAGGCAGGCGGGGGCCAGGCGACCCTGAGCGTGGACGGACGCTTCACCCAGAAGCCGGACGTGGCCATCGTGGTCTTCGGCGAGACCCCCTATGCCGAGTTTCAGGGCGACGTCGACACCCTGGACTTCCTGCCGACCGAACCGCTCGAGACCCTGAAACGGCTGAAGGCGGCGGGCATTCCCACCGTCTCGGTCTTCCTGTCGGGCCGGCCGATGTGGACCAATCCCGAGATCAACGCCTCGGACGCCTTCGTCGCCGCCTGGCTGCCGGGCACGGAAGGCGGCGGGGTCGCCGACGTCCTGATCGGGGATGCGGCGGGCAAGCCGCGCAACGACTTCCACGGCAAGCTGTCGTTCAGCTGGCCCAAGGACGCGCGGGGAGAGCTCCTGAACATCGGTCAGCCGGGCTATGATCCCCAGTTCGCCTACGGCTACGGCCTGACCTACGCCGCCGGCGGACGAGTGGGTCCGCTGTCGGAAGAGAGCGGGATCCTCGGCGCCGTCGGCAGCGTGGATCGCTATT
>MGLN01000111.1:0-1514 GCA_001796045.1 Caulobacterales bacterium RIFOXYB1_FULL_67_16
GATTCCTTTCACGCCGCCGCGCGCTAGACTGCGCCCCATGCCGAATCGCGTGCGCCCATGCTGACCGCCCTTTCCATCCGCGACGTCGTCCTGGTCGATGTGCTGGATCTCGACGTCGAGACCGGCCTGACCGTGCTGACAGGCGAGACGGGGGCGGGCAAGTCGATCATTCTGGACGCCCTGGGTCTGGCCCTGGGCGGGCGCGGCGACGCCGGCCTGGTGCGCAACGGCGCCAAACAGGCCGTGGCCACCGCCGTCTTCAGCGCCCCCGACGATCCCGACCTGCTGGCCCGGATCGCCGACAAGGGGTTCGAGGTGCAGCCGGGCGAGGAGCTGATCCTGCGCCGGGTCCTGAACGCCGACGGCCGCAGCCGGGCCTATGTCAATGACCAGCCCGCCGGGGTCACGGCGCTTCGCGAGATCGGCGCCGCCCTGGTCGAGGTCCATGGCCAGCATGAGACCGTGGGCCTCTTGGACTGGCGCACCCACCGGGGTCTGCTGGACGCCTATGGCGGGCTGCAACCCCAGCTTCAGGCCGTCGCCGCCGCCGCCGCCAAGCTCAAGGCCGCCGAGGCGAGGTTGGCCGAGCTGAAGGCCCAGGCGGCCGACGCCGCCGCCCGCGCCGAGGAAATCGGCCTGAACCTGGCCGAGCTGGACGCGCTCGATCCCCGCCCCGACGAGGAGACGGAGCTTGCCGGCGAACGCGCCCTGCTGGGCGCCGCCGAAAAGGCCATCGCGGATCTGGCCGACGCCCGCACCCAGCTGGGCGGCGACAAGCTGAGCCAGAAGCTGGGCGCTGCGCTTCGCGCCGTCGAACACGCCCGCCAGCGCGCCGGCCAGGCCGGGGCCGAGGGCGACCATCCGGTCATCGTCAAACTGTCCGCCGCCGTCGAGGCCATTGACCGCACCCTGGTCGAGGCGGCTGAGGCCATAGCCGCCGTGGACGCCGCCGCCGACGCCTTCGACTATGAGCCCGGCCGCCTGGACAAGGCCGAGGAACGGCTGTTCGCCCTGCGCGCCGCCGCCCGGAAACTGCACACCACCGTCGACGCCCTGCCTTCCTTACGCATCCGCATGCGCGAGCAACTGCGTCTGATCGAGGACGGGGAGGAGGCTTTAGCCGCCGCCGGGCGCGAGGCCGCCCAGGCCGCCGAAGCCTACGACCTGGCCGCCACCTTCCTGACCTCGGCCCGCGAGGCGGCGGCCGACCGCCTGACCGCCGCCGTCATGGGCGAACTGGGCCCGCTGAAGCTGGAGCGGGCGCGGTTCCGCGTGGCGCTGGAGCCGATCGAAGGCCGACGCGGCCCCGACGGGGTCGAGACCGTCCGCTTCCAGATCGCCACCAACGCCGGAACCGATTTCGGCCCGCTGGACGCCATCGCCTCGGGCGGCGAACTGGCCCGTTTCGCCCTGGCCATGAAGGCCGCCCTGGCCAGCCGCGAGGACATGCGCCAGCCGGTCATGATCTTCGACGAGGTGGACCAGGGCGTCGGCGGCGCCGTGGCCGAGGCCGT
>MGLN01000111.1:1761-2274 GCA_001796045.1 Caulobacterales bacterium RIFOXYB1_FULL_67_16
AGCCGGGCCGGCCGGCCGCGCACCCAGATTCGCTCGACCTCGATGGCGGTCCAGCCGGCGGGCAGGACGACCGGGCGCCGGGGCCAGTCTTCTGGATCGCCGCCGTCGATGACCAGCCCCGTTAGTCCCATGAGCAGGCCCAGCAGCATGCCGGACAGATTGGCGAAGAAGGGGCCGGCCGCGGTCTGGCTGTCCGGGTGGTCCGGGCGATACTCCAGACACTGGTGGAAACGCCCCCGATCGTAGCGGGCGTAGCCCTCCACAAACAGCTTCAGCGCCAAGTCCCGGTCCCCGACCATGGCGGCCCAGGTGGTGTAGAGCGCCGGCAGCATGGGCGCCCCGACATAGTCGGCCCAGTGCGCCAGATAGAAGTCCAGGGTGCGGCGTCGCACCGCGTCAGGGGCGGGATAGTCATAGGGGAAGAAGCCCGCGAGCGGCGAAGGGGTCGCGCCTTTCGGCTCGCTGACGCGGAAGTCGTCGTGAGCGGCGATGACGTCATCGCCCCGGATCGGC
>MGLN01000111.1:2299-15601 GCA_001796045.1 Caulobacterales bacterium RIFOXYB1_FULL_67_16
CCCAGGCCTTGGGCGGCTCCCGTCCGATCTCCTGCGCCGCCCGGATCGCGCGCTTCAGCGCCTCGCTCGCGGCCATCAGGGTGAAGGCGTCGTTGTCCGGGGGTTCGGGCACCTCTGCCGGGCCGGTCGACCGCAGAAACTCGAAACCGCGCTCGGTCCGCGTCACCCGGCTGACGATCCAGTCCGCCACCCCGGACAGCACCGGCCAGGCTTGCGTCTCCAGAAACAGCCGGTCGCCGGTGGCGTCGGCATGGAGGCCGAAGGCGCGAGCCGTGTGCAGAGAGCCGTGATCCTCGTGGGCGGCGCCGTCGCCTCCGCCTGGAGAGGCTTCCTGACCCGTCAAGGGCGCGGCCTCCCAGGGAAACTGCACGCCGGCCCGCCCGGACAGTTTGGCGATGTCCCGCGCCGCGTCGAGATGGCGCGTGCGGAACTCCAGCAGGGCCAGGGCGGCGTCCGGCTGCAGCAGGGTCAGCGGCGGGGCGCAAAAGGCGTCCACGTCCCACATCACATGGCCGAAATAATAGCTGTAGTCGTGCCAGGTCGCGAGGCCGAAGATCGAGGTCGCAGCCGGGCTGGCGGGGTGGGACGAGCTGTTCAGATAGAAGAAGGCGGCGTCGATCAGGGCCTGATGCTCGGGCGAGGCGCCCCGCACCACGATCCGGCCCTTCCACAGATCCGCCCAAAGAGCGCGGTTGCGACGGCGCAGCTCGTCGAACCCCGTGCTCTTGCCCCGCGCCACGCGGCGGGCGGCTTCCTCGTCCGGCCGGTCGTGCATGACTGAGGGGACTATGGCCGTCGTCTGCCGGAGCCGGACCGGCCGACCGGCGCGCGCCCTCAGCGAATAAGCACTGACCAAGGGCCCGGACCGGTCCCAAGGGGTCGTGGTCGGCGCCTCCGGCGCGCCCTCGCCCAGCAGTTCGGTGGCCAGGGCGTAGCCGCAGCAGCTCAGTCCGCCCTCGGTTTCCCAGAGCAGGGAACCGTCGCAGACCGGCTCCGGCTCGCCCGGCGTATCGACACGCCGACCAATGACGCGACCCCGAACGCCCGCGGTTTCGACGACGGCCCGGACGGTCAGATCGCATGCCCCGTCCACCTCGATACGGACCTCCTGCTGCACCAGAGCCGCGGCGTCGCGATTGGCGAAGGTGACGACCGTCACCTGGGCGACGCGGCCGCCGCCTTCGAACCGGAAGCGCGACGTTAGCTCCCCCGTCGCGAAATCATAGGCCTGGACCAGGTCGGAGACGGCCGAAGGCTGATCGCTGAGCCAGACGCCGTTCAGGGCGATGTCGGCGGCCAGAGGATAGGGGGAGGGGGCCGCCGCCTCGATCCGCCGCTCCGCATGTTCGCCCGCGACCCCGCTGACCAGGCACATCCCCGCCTGCAGCGGCTGTTCCCGCACCCGCAGACCGATCAGGCCGTTGCTGACATAGGCCGGCAGTTCGCCGTTGCGGACGCCGCGCGCCTCCGGAGGATTGATGGGGCTGGACATGAACACGCCTCGACAGCGGAGCGCGTCGGCGCGCGCCGGCTCCCTCTCCCAATGCCGACGGGTTGGAATGGTTTCGGCCCGCCGGGCTGACCACCTCATGCGGGGCGGAAGCATGGTCAATGGGGCGGAAATTTCCTCAAATTCGCCTCCCACTCCCGCCCATTAGCGATCCTGTCATCATCGTGCTATGAGCCCCGCCCTTTATACGGGCGGCGATGTCGCCAAGGCCTTTCAGACTTCAGGAGAAGCACAGATGAGCAGGGTGCTGGTCATTGGCGCCGGCGGCGTCAGTTCGGTCGCCGTCCATAAGATGGCGATGAATTCGGACATCTTCTCGCACATCACCCTGGCCAGCCGGACCAAGTCCAAGTGCGACGCCATCGCCGAGTCGGTGAAGTCGCGCTTCGGCGTGACCATCGACACGGCGGCGATCGACGCCGACGACGTGGCCGCCACCACCGCCCTGATCCAGTCGGTCAAGCCGGCCCTGGTCGTCAACCTGGCCCTGCCGTACCAGGACCTGGCCATCATGGACGCCTGCCTGGCCGCCGGCGTGAACTATCTCGACACCGCCAACTATGAGCCGCGCGACGAGGCCAAGTTCGAATACAAGTGGCAGTGGGCCTATCAGGACCGCTTCAAGGAAGCCGGGCTGATGGCGCTGCTGGGCTCGGGCTTCGACCCCGGCGTGACCTCGGTCTTCGCCACCTACACCAAGAAGCACCTGCTGGATTCGATCGAGACCCTCGACATCCTGGACTGCAACGGCGGCGACACCGGCCTGCCGTTCGCGACCAACTTCAACCCCGAGATCAATCTGCGCGAAGTGACCGCCAATTCGCGTCACTGGGAGAACGGCCAGTGGGTCGAGGGCCCGGCGCTCAGCCACAAGCAGACGTTCGATTTCGAGGGCGTGGGGCCCAAGAACATGTACCTCATGTACCATGAGGAACTGGAGTCGTTGGCCAAATTCTACCCGGAAATCAAGCGCATCCGCTTCTGGATGACCTTTGGCGACTCCTATCTCAAGCACCTGGAGGTGCTGGAGAACGTGGGCATGACCTCGATCGAGCCGATGATGTTCCAGGGCCGCGAGATCATCCCGATCGAGTTCCTGAAGGCCCTGCTGCCCGAGCCCGCCTCCCTGGGTCCGATCACCAAGGGCAAGACCAATATCGGCACCATCGCCACCGGCCTGAAGGACGGGGCGCAGAAGACGGTCTACGTCAAGAACATCTGCGACCACCAGGAAGCCTATGCCGAGACCGGCAACCAGGCCGTCAGCTACACCACCGGCGTCCCCGCCATGATCGGCGCGGCCCTGATGCTGACCGGCCAGTGGAAGGGCGAGGGCGTGTTCAACATTGAACAACTGAACCCCGATCCCTTTATGGACATGCTGAACAAGCACGGTCTGCCGTGGACGGTCGAGGAACTGCCCGCTCCGCTGGACTTCTGAGGATACGCCCATGGTCATGCAGACCCAGGCCGGCGGACCGGGCGCCTTCGCCCGGTTCGATCTGAACCGCGTGCCGTCGCCCGCCTTCGTGGTCGACGAGGTCGCGGTGCGTCGCAACTTGGCCGTCCTTCAGGACGTCGGGGCGCGGGCGGACGCCCGGGTGCTGCTGGCCCTGAAGGCCTTCTCCATGTGGTCTCTGGCCGACGTCGTCGGGGAATATCTCGACGGCGTCTGCGCCTCGGGCCTGTGGGAGGCGCGGCTGGCGCGGGAGTTCTACAAGGGCCACCTGACCACCTATTCCCCCGCCTACAAGCCCGCCGACCTGCCCGAGATCCTGCGGCTGTCGGACACGGTCATCTTCAACGCCCCGGACCAGATCGCCCGCTTCGCCGACCTGATCGCCGCCGCCCGTGCGGAGGGCGAGAGGTTTGACATCGGCCTGCGGCTGAACCCGGAGCATTCGGAGGGCGAGGTCGCCAAATACGACCCCTGCCAGCTGGGTTCGCGCCTGGGCTTTCCGGTGTCGCAGCTGACGCCCGAGCATCTGAACGGCGTCGACGGCCTGCACATCCACGCCCTGTGCGAACAGGGGTTCGAGCCGCTGGAGCGGATCTGGGCCGCCGTGGAGCCGAAGCTGGCGCCCCTGCTGCCGGATCTGAAATGGATCAACCTGGGCGGCGGCCACCATGTGACCCGCGCCGACTATCGGATCGACGCCCTGGTCGGCTTCCTGAAGGACCTGGGGCAGCGCTACGGGCTGACGGTCTATATCGAGCCGGGTGAGGCCATTGCGCTGGACGCCGGCATACTGGTGGGTGAGGTGCTGGACACCTTCCACAACGGCCTGCCCATCGCCATTACCGACATCTCGGCCACCTGCCACATGCCGGACGTGATCGAGGCCCCCTACCGTCCGGCCATGCTGAACGAGGCGGAAGGCGGCGTGACCTATCGCCTGGGCGGGCCCTCCTGCCTGGCCGGCGACATCATCGGCGACTATGGCTTCGCCACTGCGCCGACCGCCGGAACCCGCATCGCCTTCCTGGACCAGGCCCACTATTCGATGGTGAAGACCAACACCTTCAACGGGGTGCCGCTGCCGGCCATCGCCCTGTGGAACAGCGACACCGACGCGCTGAAGCTGGTCCGCGAATTCGACTATTCAGAGTTCCGCGACCGCCTGTCCTGATATCGAGAACCTCGACAAATTCTCCAGAATTTGTCGAGGTTTTTTCCAGGTTCAGACCCCCAGAATCCAGCCTTCTTCCTGCTCGACCTGAGCGATCAATTCGGGCGTGGCGTCCTTGGGCGGGCCGAAGGCCTTGGCCAGGTCGCCGGCCTCGTCCATGTGGGCCAGGGCCTCGGCGGTGGAGCGGACCTGGGCCTGGTCCTTGAACTCGCCGGGGTTCGGCTTGCCCTCGAACATGGACGGCCAGACCTCGACCACAAGGGCCGAGAGGGGCTCGACGTCGTCGGGCGTCAGTTCGCGCCAGCCGGTGCCGAACGGCCAGACGGCGCCCGAAGAGCCCAGAGATTCCAGCAGCCTGCGCACGGCCGGAATACCCACTAGGGTCTGGCCGCCCACGGCGCCGGCGCCGTGCATCTGCCAAACGCTCTTGGGCTGCAGCCTGCCTTTGCGCGCCGCATTCTCGGTCACCCGGAACTCGGGGATGTCGGCGCCCGCGCCGGCGGGCGGCTTGGTGGTCGTCAGCCAGCGCTGCGCCTGTTTCGCCGGCGCGCCCCAGAGAGGCCAGGCCTCGTCCGTCATCAGCCGGTTCATCTTGGCCGCCACCTGGTAGCGGTTGTTCGTATTATCGGCCTTGTCCACGACATTGGAAGCAATGAACTTCCACATGGAATTCCAAGGAGTTCCGTCCAGCTTCAGCCGCGCGGCCGTGCCGACCGGATAGCCGAAGTTGAAGTCCAGCCCGACCAGAACCCGGTCGCCGCGCTTTCGGTGGTCCGCCAGGATCGAGGCCAGCAGGGCCTCGCCCTCGGCCCGGGTCGCGACATTGTGCGTCTCGGTATAGAGGCGGAAGCGCACGTCGCGCTTGGCCACTCCGATCCACAGCGAGGTGTCGCCCAGCTTCCTGGTCTCGGCGGCGGTCCAGTCGGCGACGACATAGGCGTCGAAAAGGCGGGCCAAGGCGGCCTCCCGTAAAAAGGCGTGTCGTTAGGAATGAGCGGGGGTTCTAGACCTCTCGCCGCCCAATCGGAAGGGGGCGGTCAGGTCTTCAGCAGGGCTTCGAGGTGTGAAAGCCAGCGCCGGCCCAGGCGCAGCGCCTCGCCGGGCGTGCCGATCTCGCCGGGATGGGCGGCGTCCCACAGGGCCAGTTCGAACTCCGGGTGACGGGCGTCTGCGAACATCAGCCGCAGCACCACCTGTTCGGCGTCCGGCGCCATGACGTCCAGCGACTTGCGAGGCTCCCCGCGCCGGATGCGGGCCACCACATGGCCGTCCACTATGATCTCTCCGCCTTCCACCTCCTCGAAGGCGTAGGCCAGGCCGTGCGCGCCGTTGGCCCAAAGCACCACCACCTGTTCGACGTCGAAGTTCAGGGCGCAGGCCCGTCCCTCCCGGGGCGAAACGGCCTCGACCTCAGGCGGGGCGCCCAGGGCCTTCAGCACGGCCCTCCGGATGCGGCGCGGCGGCTCCATCCACCAAGACAGGGCCAGGGCCAGGGTCGTTAGCAGGGCCGCCGCCAAGGCGATCAGCAGGACCACCCGAACGACATCGGCCATGGGTCAGGCCTCCGGTTCGATCGACAGGTCCAGATCGACCACCACCGGCACATGGTCGCTCGGCTTGTCCATCTCGCGCGCGTCGCGGTGGGTCTCGATCCCCTTCAGCCGATCCGCCGCCTGGGGCGACAGCAGGGCGAAGTCGATGCGGATGCCGTGGTTCCTCTGCCAGGCGCCGGCCTGATAGTCCCAGAAGCTGTAGGTGCCGGCGGGTTCGTTGGCGACTTCGTGCGCATCGGCCAGGCCCAGGTTCTTCAGGGCGCGAAACGCCCGGCGGCTCTCGGGCTGGAACAGGGCGTCGTCGGTCCAGGCGGCGGGGTTCTTGGCGTCTTCCGACTCGGGAATGACGTTATAGTCGCCGCACAGGGCCAGCGGCTCCTCGAAGGCCAGCAGCTCGCGGGCGTGGCGGTTCAGCCGCTCGAACCAGGCCAACTTGTAGTCGAACTTTTCGGTCCCGATCGGATTGCCGTTCGGCAGATAGATGGACGCCACCCGGATCGGGCGGGGCGCCTCGATCACCGCTTCCAGATAGCGGGGCTGTTCGTCGGTCTCGTCGCCTGGCAGGCCGCGCCGGATGTCCGACAGCGGGTATTTCGACAGCATGGCGACGCCGTTGTAGCTCTTCTGGCCGTGGGTCTCGACATTGTAGCCCAGGCTCTCGAAAGCCTCGCGCGGGAATTTCTCGTCCACGCATTTGATCTCCTGGAAACAGGCGACGTCGGGGGCGGCCTGCTCCAGCCAGGCCAGCACGGTGGGCAGGCGGGCGTTGACCGAGTTCACGTTCCAGGTGGCGATGCGCATGGCGGGGACGCTAGGCTGCGTCTCGGTTTCGGAAAAGAGGCTGCGCAAAACAAAAGGGCCGCCGGATCGCTCCGACGGCCCTTCGTTGAGTCTGCAGTGGTTGCTTAAGGGCGGCCGCCGGCCGGCGCCGGAGCGGCGGCGGGCACGGTGGTGAGCTTGCAGCCGCCGCCGATCTGCTGGGCGGTGGCGCAGGGATAGACCTGCTGCACGACGTTCTCGGCGTTCAGGCGGGCGATGAGGCCGTCGCCCGCGGCGCATTTGGCTTCATAGAACATGCCGTTGGCGTTGCGGCCCATCAGACGAGCCTCGGTCACGTCGCAGGACGCGGCCTCAGAGCCCGCGAAATAGGACTTCACCAGAGCGGCGTTCTCAGCCGTGGTGGTGAATGCGCAGGTCCCGTTCTCCGCCAGCACCTGAATGCAGGGGGTCTTGGTCCAGGTGTTGTTCAGTTGCTTGAACCAGAAGCCGGCGCTGTCGGAGCAGCCGGCTTCGTACATGACGCCGCCGTCGCTGGCCTGGCCCAGCACCTTCACTTCGTCGACCGTGCAGGCGACGCCCGCCTGGACGGCGTATTCGCGCAGGAACTTCTGCGTGTCGGCGTTTGCGGCGATCGAGCACTGCGGGCCGGGGTCGGCGGCCGGGTCGCGGCTGCGCAGGACGGCGGCCGAATAGGCCAGGAGAACGCAGTTGGACGCTTCGGGCGGGGTTTTGGACTCGATCATAAAGCCTGGGCCGACGGCGCAGGCGACTTCATAGACGGAGGTCTTCGCCGCCGTTTCACCCAACAGCTTGGCTTCCGTCACTTGGCAGTTGGTGTTGGCCAGTGTGGCCTGTTCCTGCGCGGCCGCCATGATCTGCTCCGCCGTAGGGGCGGCGGGCCGGCGTTCACGACGTTGCCGAGAGGCCGAGGCGCGCGAGGAGCCTTCAACGGTTGCGGGCTGGTTATCGGGGGCGCGCTGCTCTTGCGCGAAAGCGGGAGCGACCGATATGGCGCTGAACAGGAGCGCTGCGAGGGCGGCGGCGATGCGGGCTTTCATGGGACACCTTCGTTGGGGAACGGCTGAAGGCTTCGTGGCGATCTAATCGGGCGGGGTCAAGGCGACTGTGGACGTCTGGGGCAAGACCCGACTAAGGTTGTTCGTTTCAATTGGAGACGCACTTGGCGGACGATGCGACGGCCCTGGACCAGGGTATCGAGGCGCGAGGCCTGATCTATCCCATGCCCGACGCGCCGGCGCCCGGTGCGGCGATCAAGGTCGCGCGCGGGGTGCTGTGGTTCCGGTTCGCCCTGCCGTTCCAACTGAACCACGTGAACGTCTACGCTGTTCGTGACGGCGAGGGATGGACGGTGATCGACACCGGTCTTCGCACGCCGGACAGTGTTGCGGCCTGGGAGGCGGCGCTGGACGGCGCTTTGGAAGGTCGACCGATCCGGCGTCTGATCTGCACCCATATGCACCCCGACCACATCGGACTTGCGGGTTGGCTGTGCGACCGTAGCGGCGCGCCGCTGCTGATGTCGCGGCTGGAATATGTCACCGCGCGGATGCTGATGGCCGAGGGGACCGGCGACGCGCCCGAAGACGGGGAGCGCTACTATCGCGCCGCCGGCTGGAACGAGGGCCAGATTGATCGCTGGCGCAAGGACTACGGCGGCTTCGCCAAGGGCGTCGCCCCCATGCCGCGCAGCTATCTGCGGCTGTCCGATGAAGACGTAATCCAGATCGACGGCGACGACTGGACCGTGGTGGTCGGCTCGGGCCACAGCCCCGAACATCTGTGCTTGTGGCGACGCTCGGACGACGTCTTCATCGCCGGCGACCAGATCCTGCCCCGGATTTCGTCGAACGTCTCGGTCTGGCCCACCGAGCCCGAGGCCGACCCGCTGGGCGACTGGATGGCCTCCCTGGCCAAGCTGCGGGCGCTGCTGCCCGAGGGGGCGTTTGTCCTGCCGGCGCATGGCGAGCCCTTCCACGGCGTTCACGCGCGGCTCGACGCCCTGAAGCGGGGACATGAGGTGGCGCTGAAACGGCTTGAACGGACCTTGCGTCAACCGTCTAGAGTGATCGACGGCTTCCCGGCCGTGTTCGGTCGGGCGGTCGGAGAAGGGGCGTTGGGCATGGCCACGGGCGAGGCTCAGGCGCACCTGAACTATCTGGAAAAGCGCGGCCGCGCCCGGCGGACGCGAGACGAGAACGGCGTCGACTGGTGGATCGCCGTCAAACGGGACGAGGAAACGACGTGAGCGAACATATCCGCAAAGAACTGGCCGACGGCGTCCTGACCCTGACGCTGGACCGGGCAGACAAGAAGAACGCCATCACCCAGGCCATGTACGCGGCCCTGTCCGAGGCGGTCGAACAGGCGCGGACCAACGAGGGGGTGCGGGTTCTATTGCTGCGCGCCGAGGGCGACAGCTTCTCGGCCGGCAATGACATCCAGGACTTCATCGCCCTGGGGTCGCAAGGGGCGGGGCCGGGCGAGATGCCGGTGTTCCGCTTCCTGAAGGCCCTGGCCGATCTCGACAAGCCTCTGGTGGCGGCCGTGAAGGGCCGGGCGGTCGGCATCGGCCTGACCATGCTGCTGCACTGCGACCTGGTGGTGGTGGCCGAGGACGCGCTTCTCTCCGTGCCCTTCGTCAACCTGGCTTTGGCGCCCGAGGCGGCCTCCAGCCTGCTGCTGCCGGCCGCGGTCGGTCATCAGCGGGCCTTCGAACTGTTCGCCCTGGGCGAGCCGCTGGACGGCAAGACCGCCCTGGCCTGGGGCCTGGCCAATCGCGCGGTCCCGGCCGATCAGGTCGAGGCGACGGCGGCGGATCTGGCGGCCAAGGTGGCGGCGCGGGCGCCCAACTCCATCCGCAAGACCAAGCGGCTGATGCGCGACGCGGAAGGCCTGTGGGCCCTGATGCAGCGCGAGGGCGAGGCCTTCGGGTCGCAGATGAAGAGCCCCGAGGCGATGGAGGCCTTCATGGCCTTCACCCAGAAGCGGGCGCCGGACTTTTCCAGGCTGGGCTGACTGTCACAAGACCGCGCCTTGATTTGGCGCGGCTTTGGCCCTAGTGCGCGCGCCTCGCCGTCGGAGCGCCCATGTCGCACGCCCCAGTTCTGAACCCGGCCCCGACGGCGCTCAGCCGGATCGAGGCCGAAGCCTCGGCCGACGCAGCCGGCGTCGAGGCCCTGATCATGGCCGCCTTCGGTCCCGGCCGGTTCGCCAAGACGGCGGAGCGGCTGCGCGAGGGATCGCGTCCGGCCGCAGGCTTCGTCGCCCGTCGCGGCGACCGGATCGTCGGCTCCGTGCGGCTGTGGCCGGTTCTGATCGGCGAGACGGCGGGCCTGTTCCTGGGGCCTATCGCGGTCGACGCCACCTGCCGCAGCGACGGCCTGGGCGCCGAACTGGTTCAGGCCTGCCTGGATCAGGCGCGATCGATGGCGGTCGGGGGGGTGCTGCTGGTCGGCGATCGCGCCTATTTCGAGCGGTTCGGCTTCGTCGGCGCGCCCGAGGCCGTCTTGCCGGGCCCGGTCGACCGGCGCCGCGTCCTGTGGCTGTCGACCAAGGTCGAAGCGGTTTCCGGCTCGGTTCGCGTCGGCTGACCTTTTCCGTTCGGCCTGCGGGGCCTAAGTCATGTCGGACATGACAAACCCTGATGATCCAAAGTCCGGACTGAACGCCCTCGCCGAGGCGGCGAAACAGGCGCCGGGCCGCGGCCTGCCGCCGGTTCATCTGTGGAATCCGGAGCATTGCGGCGAGATCGACATCCTTATCCGACGCGACGGCGTCTGGATGCACGAAGGCTCGCCCATCGGCCGCAAGGAGCTGGTGCGGCTGTTTTCGACCGTGCTGAGGAAGGATCCGGACGGCTATTATCTGGTGACCCCGGTCGAGAAGATGAAGATCCGGGTGGAGGACCTGCCGTTCCGCGCGGTGTCCATAGGGCGCGAAGGCGAGGATCTGATCTTCGTCACCGACGTAGGCGACGAGGTGCGGGCCGGCGAGGCCGATCCCATCGTGGTCGAGACCGATCCCACGACAGGCGAACCGGCCCCGCGCGTCCATGTGCGGCGCGGCCTGTGGGCGCGGATCGCGCGCTCGGTCTTCTACGAACTGGTCGAGATGGCCGAAGAGGTCGACGGGCGGTTGGTCGTACGGTCCGGTGGTCAGACCTTCTCATTGGGAGCCGTGGGTTGAGCCTGGCGACGCTGAAAGCCCGTCTGGTCGAGCGGCTGGCCCCGGCGGATGCGTGGCGACCGGAACTGACGGCCCCACGCTCGGACTTTGATCTGAACCCCCAGGCCGCACGCCCGATGCGCGACCTGCGTCCGGCGGCGGTGCTGATTCCTGTGGTGGCTCGGCCCGAAGGCGCCACGGTGCTGCTGACCCGCCGCGCAGACACCCTGGCGCGGCACACGGGCCAGATCGCCTTTCCGGGCGGTCGCCTCGATCCCGGCGAGACCGCCGTTCAGGCAGCCTTGCGCGAGGCGGACGAAGAGGTGGCGCTTAACCCGGCCGGGGTGGAGGTCCTGGGCCTGTCCGACGCCTATGAGACCGGCACGGGGTTTCTGGTTACGCCGGTGATCGGCTGGCTGGAGACGCCGCCCGTGACCACGCCCTCGCCCGACGAAGTGGCCGAGGTGTTCGAGACCCCGTGGGACTTTCTGATGGACGCGGCCAACCACCGTCGCGACTTCTACGACATCGACGACGGGCTGAGGCGCTGGTTCTGGGCCATGCCTTGGGGCGAACGCTATATCTGGGGCGTCACCGCCGGAATCCTGAAAGGGCTGCACGCCCGCCTCTATGGCGACGAACCGGCGGCTGAGCTCGCCGCCGAAGAGGATGCGGCGTGAGCGTGTCCGTGCTGGGCCAACCGTGGCTGGAGGCCCCGGCCACGCGTGCGGTGATGGCGGCCCTGGAGGCGGCGGGCGGCGACGGCTGCGCGCGGTTCGTGGGGGGCTGCGTGCGCAACAGCCTGCTGGGCCGCCCGGTGGACGACATCGACATCGCCACCCGCCTGCGCCCCGAAGAGACCATGGCGGCCCTGACGGCGGCCGGGCTGAAGGCCGTGCCCACCGGGATCGAACACGGCACGGTCACAGGGGTTTCGGAGCGCAAACCTTATGAGATCACCACCCTGCGGCGGGATGTGGAGACCGACGGCCGCCGCGCGGTCGTGGCCTTCACCGACGACTGGGCCGAGGATGCCGCGCGCCGGGACTTCCGCCTGAACGCCCTCTACGCCGACGCCGCCGGAACCGTCTTCGACCCGACCGGCGGGGGCCTGGCCGACGCGGCGGAGGGGCGGATCGTCTTCGTCGGCGAGGCCGAGACGCGCATTCGCGAAGACTATCTGCGCATCCTGCGCTTCTTCCGCTTCCAAGCCTGGTACGGCCGGGGCGAGCCCGATGCGACCGGCCTGGCGGCCTGTACGGCGCTGAAGGACGGCGTGGTTCGGCTGTCGGCGGAGAGGGTGTCCAAGGAATTGCTGAAACTGCTGGCCGCTCCGGATCCTCGCCCCTCGGTTCGGGCCATGGTCGAGACCGGAGTCCTGGCCGTGATCCTGCCGGACCCTCAACCTCTGGACCTGTTCGAGACCCTCTGCCCCAGAACCCCGGACCCGGTGATCCGCCTGTCCGCCCTGCTGCCCCCCGACGCCGGGGCCATCTTGGGCGTCGCTCAGGCCCTGAGGCTGTCGAACGCGGTGCGGGACCGACTGGCGGCCGCGGTCGCAGACGGACCTGCGGTGTCGCCCGGCATGAGCTCCGCCGAGGCGCGCGCCGCCCTGTACCGGCTGGGGCGCTCTGCCTTCGAGGACCGGCTGATCCGGGCCGAGGCGCGCGGCGAAGGCGACGGGGCCGCTCTGCACCGCCTGGCGCGCGACTGGACGCCGCCGCCTATGCCCGTCGGCGGCCGCGATCTGGCGCGCCTGGGCTGCACGCCGGGACCGGAGACAGGAAGGATTCTAAAGGCGTTCGAAGAGGCCTGGATCGCCGACGACTTCCCCGCCGACGGTCACGAGGCGCGGCTGAAGAGCCTCATGGCTTCGCCCGGGTGAACTCGGTCACGACCGGATAATGGTCCGAGCCGGTCGGTCGCCCGATCCGGCGGCTGACCAGGGCCAGATCCGGCGAGCGATAGACCTGGTCGATGGTGATCCCCAGGACGGCCGGCAGCCGGGTCGGCCAGGTGCCGGGAAAGCCCGGGGCGGGAACCAGACTCAGATCCTTCTTGATCTGGCGGCCGATACGGGCGCTGGAGACGCTGTTGAAGTCGCCGGCCACGATGGTCGTGCCCGGTTCGGCGGCCTTGCGCCTTTCGGTCAGGGCCATGACCTGGGTGATCTGCCCCCACTGATATTCGTAAGGCCAGGGCCGGGTCAGATGAACGCCGAACACGGTGATCGGCCCGAGCGGCGTGGACACGACCGCGCCGATGGCGGCGAGCCCGTCGCGCCGCCAGGGCAGCTTCTTCGTGATCGGAAAGCGGGACGCGATGACGGATCGGCTCAGGGACTGGCCCAGTTTCATCGACCCGTTCACGCGCCGATGAGGATAGCCGGCCAGCAGCCGGTCGAGTTGCGCAATCGGCGCGTCGCCGACCTCGACCAGGACCACGATGTCGGCGTCCGCCGCCTTGATTGAGGCGGCCATGGCCTCGATGTCGGTGTTGAGCGCCCAGAGATTGGCGGAATAGAGCCGGATCACCGGCTGGTCCGGCTGTCGCGGGCCCGTCGGCGTCATCCACTGGGGCCAGACGGCCGCGAACAGAATCAGCACCGCCAGGCCGCCGACGCCGACCGCCGGCCACAGGCGCA
>MGLN01000111.1:15607-17463 GCA_001796045.1 Caulobacterales bacterium RIFOXYB1_FULL_67_16
CCGGCCCCGTGAACTGGGCCAGGATGTCGATCCAGCGATGGTCGCCGCCGCTGAGCGCCGCCACGCCCACGACCGACAGGCCGATCAGGACCAGGCAAGCCGCCGCATTGGCCGCCGGCTTCAGCAGGGACATCGCTTGTTGCCTTTCTTGGTGAACGCTGTTGGCTATGCCGCGTTAGGGCGACGCTGGGGAGGCGCGACATGGCCAGACGATCAATCTCGGATATCGAAAAGATTTGGTCCAATGTCGAGGGGATCAAGAAACTATCCGACCGGGTGATCGGCGTCGGGCCGTTCGGCATCGGCATGGACGGCCTGCTGACGTGGGTGCCTGTCGTGGGCACGGTCTATACCGTCGGGACCGGCGCCTGGCTGGTGATGCAGGCGGTTCGGGCCAAGGCCTCGCCGGCGACGCTGGCGCGGATGGCGGCTTATATGGCGGTGGACACGGCCACGGGCACGGTTCCGGTCGCCGGCGACGTCGTCGACACCTTCTTCCCCGGCCAACTGCTGGCGGCCAAGGCCCTGCAGAAGGACATAGAGACCACCCACTGGGTCGAGGACACCGAGGCGGCGGCCAGAGCCAGCGGCGACCATGATCGCCATCTGGAGACGGTCCGAAACGACAAGAAGCTGAGGCGGATCGTCTATCTGCACGACTGAATTGCGCGCGCTGCCGCGGGGATGATTTCCCAATTCTGCTCACGAACTCGCGTGTAATCAGCCACCTAAGGAAAAATCCGGCGCCTCAGCGCGCCTGGGTGCGCCGTGATCGCAGACTGGTCTCCGACATCAACGGAGATCCTGATGAGCGACGATTTCACAGCCCGTCTGAACCTGCCCTATCTGGCGGCGGGGCAGATGCAAAAACATGTGACCCTGAACACGGCCCTGACCCGGCTGGACGCCCTGCTGCAGACGGCGGTGGTCAGCGCGACCACGGCCGTCCAGCCGTCGGCGCCCTTCGACGGCGATTTGTACATCCTGCCGCAGGGCGCAGACGGGGGGGCCTGGAGTGGTCAGCCCGCCGGCGCCCTGATGCGGTTCGAGGCGGGCGGCTGGAGCCGGGTGGCCACGGAGCCTGGCCTGATCGCCCTGGTGCTGGACGCTGGCAAGCTGATGGTGCGCGAGGTGGACGGCTGGGCGCCGCTGGGGCGGCGCCTGGGCGAGGTCCAGGGCCTGTCGCGCCTGGGGCTCGGCACGACGGCTGACGCCGCCAATCCGCTGGCGGTCAAGACCAACGCCGCCCTGTTCACCGCGCGGGCTTCGGATGAAGGCGGCGACGGAGACCTGCGGCTGACCCTCAACAAGACGGCGCCGGACGACGTCCTGTCGCTGCTGTTTCAGAGCGGCTACGGCGGTCGAGCCGAACTGGGCCTGGTCGGAGACGAGGATCTGAGCCTCAAGGTCAGCGCCGACGGATCGACCTGGCGGCGCGTCTTCCGCGTGGACCGCGCCGCCGGCCGCATCCTGTTTGACCAGGGGGCGACCCGGCGCGAGACGACCCTGTTCGACGCCGACGGCGTCTATGTCCCGCCCGCCTGGGCGCGATGGATCGAGGCGGTCTCCGTCGGCGGGGGCGGAGCCGGGGGATCGGGCCTGGCGGGGCCGGCCGGAACCGCCCGCTTCGGCGGAGGCGGCGGGGGCGCGGGCGGGCTGACGGAGGCAGTCTGGTCGAGCGCGGATCTGGCCGGCGACTTGGCCATCGTCGTGGGTCAGGGCGGCGCGCCCGCCGCAGCCGGCGCGGCCGGAGGGGCGGGCGGTCCGTCGACGATCAGCCTGGACGGGGTCGTGATCCTGCGCGCCGGAGGCGGGCTGGGCGGCGCCGGCGGAACGACCGCCTCCGGCCCGGGCGG
>MGLN01000111.1:17471-17828 GCA_001796045.1 Caulobacterales bacterium RIFOXYB1_FULL_67_16
AGCGCCCCGGCAATCCCGGCGGCGACAGCCGCCTCGCGGGGCCGGCCTCGGCCGGCGGCGACACCGTCTGCCTCGAAGGCTCGGGCGGCGGCGGCGCAGGCGGCGGGGTGGGGCTGGACAACACGGCGCGGCCGGGCGGCTTCGGCGGGACCGGCGGCTGGGCCAGACGAAAGGCCGAGGGCGGGAGCGCGGGCGCGGCCGGGGAGACGGCCTCCGCCGTCGAACTCTCCTGGGCCGGCGGAGGGGGAGGGGGCGGCGACGCCTCGGCCTCGGGCGCAGGCGGGTCCGGCGGCGCCGGGGGCCGGTTCGGCGGCGGCGGCGGGGGCGGCGGCGCAGGCCTGACAGAGGCGGGCCTCG
>MGLN01000111.1:17840-22272 GCA_001796045.1 Caulobacterales bacterium RIFOXYB1_FULL_67_16
GGGGAGGCGTGGTTCGCATCACGGCCGTCGGATGAGGCGGCGCGACTATGCGCCGGACCCGGTGGAGGCGCCCGACCCCGAGATCTTCGACGCGCCTCGGACCCTGACCGCTGCGGACCTTCGCGCCCAGACCGGCCTCGACGGCCGGCGCGAGGCGGAGCGGCCTGACATGGAGAATGAACAATGAGCCTTCAGAACCGGACATCCGGACGGAACCGGAACAGCGACCTGGCGGAGGGGCGGTGGTTGTGGCGACGGCTTTACGCCTTCGCCGTCAGCGCCGGCCTCTGGCTGCTGCTGATGCGCAGCGTCGCCCGCATGCCGGCCGAGACCCTGCCTCGGATCACCGACGGCCTGATGGGACTTCTGGCGCTGATCCTCATCCTTTATCTGGTCGCGCCCACGGCCGAGCAGCTGGTCGCCCTGCTCGCCAACGCGCGGTCCCGCCTGGCGGGAGGACGGCCATGAGTTCGCAGCTGCCCGCTCGCTGCCGCAGCCGGTTGAAAGGCGTCCATCCGGATCTGGTCGCCGTCGTGGAGGCCGCCTTGGCCCGCAGTCCCGTGCCCTTCATCGTCACCGAGGGCGTGCGAACGCCGGAGCGTCAGGCGGCCCTCGTCCGGGTCGGAGCCAGCCGAACCCTGAAATCCCGCCATCTGACCGGACATGCCGTGGATGTGGCCGCCATCGTGGACGGGCGGATCCGGTGGGACTGGCCGCTTTACGCCCGCATCGCCGAGGCCTTCAAAGCCGCGGCTCTGGAACGAAAGACCCCGATCGTCTGGGGCGGCGACTGGAAGACCCTGCGCGACGGTCCGCATTTCGAGCTTGATCGCAAGGTCTTCCCCTAAGGGCGGGCGCCCGGCCGGACGAGCGGCAAAAACGACTCGGCAACTTCTGCCGTCAGAGGTCGAAACTTGCCCGGTCGGGTGTGCTTCGTCTCCAAAAAAGCGAATAAAAACAAACAGCCGCTGTGGGATGCGTCCGTGTTCAGGCTGGCCCGCCGCTTGCTCTTAGGAGGGCGGAGCAAAATGCTCCTGGCGCTAAAACGGCGCTGTATCACACGAAGTGAGAAGGACAGCCAAAATGGCTAACAACAGCATCAACGTGAACGTCGGCGCCATGGTGGCGCTGCAAAACCTGAACGCCTCTAACAAGATGTTGGAGGTGACGCAGAGCCGTGTCTCGACCGGAATGAAGGTCGCCACGGCCAAAGACAATGGCGCCATCTTCGCCATTGCGACCAATCAACGCGCCGAAATGGGCGCGCTCAACTCGGTCATGCAATCCCAGCAGCGCGGACAGTCGATCGTCGACGTCGCCCTGGCCGCCGGCGACACCGTGGTCGCCGCCCTGACCGAAATGAAGGCTCTGGCCGTGGCCATCGAAGCCGGCGGCAGTTCCGCCACCACCACCGCGCTGCAGAACGACTACGACGCCCTGCAGGATGAGATCGACAAGGCCTTGGCCGGCGCCAACTTCGACGGCGTCAATCTATGGACGGACGGCGCCGTGACTGCAGTTATCACCGACACCTCCGGCGGAACCTTCGACATCGGTCTGGCCGCCGCCAGCGACGGCACCCCGGCCAGTGCGACCGCCGCCGATGTTCAGGCCGCGATCGAGGCCTTCGCGGCTGACCTGGCCACCATCGGCACCCAGTCGAAGTCCCTGGAGCGTCAGATCACCTTCACCGGCAAGCTTCAGGACGCCGTCGAGGCCGGCATCGGCAATCTGGTGGACGCCGACCTGGCCAAGGAAAGCGCCCGCCTGACCGCCCTGCAGACCAAGCAGCAGCTGGGCGTCCAGGCCCTGTCGATCGCCAACTCCTCCAGCCAGATCCTGGTCAGCCTGTTCCGCTCCTAAGCCGAACGCCGCGGCCTGATCCGCCGCCGGCTCCCAGCAACTCTGTCGCTAAAGCGGCCAGACTCCGGTCTGGCCGCTTTTTTGCTTGGCCGGAAGCTTTTGCCCGGCAAGATTTTCCCACCCCGTCGGCAAATCTTGCCGCGCTCGGCGGAAACTGCCGGGCGAAGTTAATCTAAATCAATAGATAACGATGTAAAATCAATAGGATATAGATCTCTGGGTTAACGCGCCGTGGCCCGGCAATTGCTTCTTTCTCACCGGGCAAAATGCCCCCGGCCGTCAAAAAGACGCCGGACATCACGAAGTGAAAAGGACAGCCAAAATGGCTAACAGCGTTAATACGAATATGGGCGCCAACGTCGCCCTGCAGACCCTGAACGCGACCAACAAGGCCCTGGCCACGACGCAAAACCGCGTCAGCACCGGTCAGGCCGTTTCGTCCGCCAAGGACAACGGCGCCCTGTTCGCCATCGCCACCAACCAGCGTGCGGAAATGGCGGCTCAGTCGTCCGTCAAGCAATCGCTGCAACGTGGTCAGTCGATCGTCGACGTCGCCCTGGCGGCCGGCGAAACCGTCGTCGCGGCCCTGACGGAAATGAAGTCCCTGGCCGTCGCCATCGAAGCCGGCGGTTCGTCCGCCACGACCACGGCTCTGCAAGCCGACTATGACGCCCTGCAGACCGAGATCGACAACGCCCTGGCCGGCGCCAACTTCGACGGCGAGAACCTGTGGACCGCTTCGGTTTCGGTCATCACCGACACCTCGGCCACGGCCTACACCATCGGCATGGGCACGCCTGCCGACGCCACGCCGAGCAGCGCCACGGCTGCGAACGTCCAGACCGCGATCGAGGCCTTCACGGCCGACATGGCGACCCTGGGCACCCAGTCGAAGTCGCTGGAGCGCATGGTGACGTTCGCCGGCAAGATGGAAGACGCCCTGGAAGCCGGTATCGGCAACCTGGTCGACGCCGACCTGGCCAAGGAAAGCGCCAAGCTGACCGCCCTGCAGACCAAGCAACAGCTCGGCGTGCAGGCGCTGTCGATCGCGAACTCGTCCAGCCAGATCCTGCTGAGCCTGTTCCGTTAAGATGGGCGGCCGGAGCGGTTCAAGCCGCTCCGGCCCCTCACTCCGAGTAAATCCAGAAGGGCGCGGATGATCCGCGCGAGGAGCCATGGCAGACAATGTCTCAAGGGTGTCTTCGGTAAAATTCGCTCCGGTAGAAAACGCCGAGATCCCCCCCGTTTCCCCCAGCCGGCCTTCGAGTCCGGCCGTCGAACCCGCCTCCACCCCCGCTGTGACCGGCGAGCAGGCTGAGTCCAGCGCCTACCGCCTGACCATCGAGTCCGCCGAAAACGGCCGGTTTGTCTACACGGTCAGCGATCCCATCACCGGCCAGGTCGTGCTGCAGCTGCCGCGCGAAGTGGTCAAGGATCTGGCCAAGGACCCCGACTATCGGGGCGGCAATCTGCTGAAGACCACCGCCTAGGCGGTTCTTCGGTCCCGAGTTCTTTCACGCCGCCGGCTCGCCGGACGGCGCAAATCTGGTTTCCAGGCCGTTAACCATCCGCTCACGATTCATGGTTAACGATGGCAGGAACAGAAAGTCCGGGGCTTGAAGCCATGACCACCAGCATCCACACCAACACCTCGGCGATGATCGCCCTGCAGAACCTGAATCGCTCCAACGAGCAGTTGGCGGCGACGCAGAGCCGGGTCAGCACGGGTTTGAAGGTTCAGGGCGCCAAGGACAATGCCGCCGTTTGGGCGGTGGCTCAGGGACAGAGGGCGGACAAGGGTTCGCTCGAATCGGTCACGACCAGCCTCAACCGCGCCACCTCGCTGGCGGACGTGTCGCTCGCCGCCGGACAACAGATTTCCGACCTTCTGCTGGAACTTAAGGCCAAGGCGACCGCGGCGGCGGACCCCAGCGCCACGACCGCGACCCGGGCCTCTTATGATCAGGAGTTCCAGGCGCTGCTGGGCTCGATCGATTCCTTTGCCGACAACGCCACCTTCGACGGCGCGAACATTCTGGACGGCACGTCCGCGACCGCGCTCGATTTTCTGGCCAACGCCGACGCGACCGAAACCATTTCCCTGACGCGTCAGAACCTGACGGTCGCGGGGCTGAGCCTGAACGGCGAAGATCTGACCACCCAGGCCAATGCGGACGCCGCCTTGACCGCCGTCACCGCCGCCATCGCCACGGCCAGTTCCCGTCTGGCGGAGCTGGGCGCCGAGGCCAAGCAGATAGAACGCCACACCACCTTCGTGAGCAAGCTATCCGATTCGCTGGAGGCCGGGATCGGCAATCTGGTCGATGCCGACCTGGCCAAGGAAAGCGCGCGTCTGCAGGCCTTGCAGGTCCAGCAGCAGCTCGGGGTTCAGGCCCTGTCCATCGCCAACCAGGCGCCCCAGGTCATCCTGTCGCTGTTCCAGAACTGATCCCGGATTAAGGGTTCGTTATCGGCCGGCGGCGCAATCTGGCGTAGCGGAGCCGGTCCATGATCAACAACAGTTATCTGCTCGGACTGTACGGGGTCGATACGACCACGACGACGGCCG
>MGLN01000111.1:22306-26952 GCA_001796045.1 Caulobacterales bacterium RIFOXYB1_FULL_67_16
ACCGCGACCGAGAACGTCCCCACCGCCAGCGAAATGGTCCGCTCGGCCCTGGCCGGGCGACGGATCGTCAACGAGACCGCCGTGGACGTCGACCTCGCCGGCGCCTCGGCGGATTACCGCAAGCTGTTCGCCACCTATCAGGCCCTGGAGACCCTGTCCGCCCTGGCCGACCGGGCGGGAACCCGGGGGATCAGCACGTCCGAATCCGCTTTACTGAACAAGCGCTTCGCCGCCGGCGTCGCCGAACTGTCGACCTATCTCTCCCAAACGGACTTCGACGGCTTCCGGATGGTCAGCGGCGTGGCCCAGAATACGGTCAAGACCTCCGCCGCGATCGAGAAGGCGCCCAGCACCTTCGTCACCGCCCCCCTGCACGAAGGCGCTCTGACCGAGACCGTCGCCGCCTTCGAAGGCGACGTCCGCTTCTCGATCGGCGTCTCGATCTCCGGCGGAACGCAAAAGACCATCGACATCGATCTGGCCGACATGGGCGCGACGCCGCGCACCTTCGACAATGTCACCGCCTTCATGAACGCCGAGCTTGAGGCGGCGGGTGTCGAGACGCGGATCGGTCGCGAGCAGATCCCCGGCGAGGCCAAGACGGTCAAGGTCGGCGACAAGACCGTCACCCTGCCGGCGGGGTCGGACAAATGGGCCCTGAAGGTCTGGGGCGCCGCGGGCGAGACCGTCTCCTTCTCGGCCGCCGACACCTCGGACGCCGTCTATGTGACCCAGAAGACCGGCGTCGGCTCCGAAATCCTGAAGTTCCAGGTCGATGGCGGCGCCGCGCCCGACGCGACCCAGGGCCTGGGCGAGAGCTTCTGGGTCAAGGGGCGGACGGGGCAGACCAAGCTGCCGGAGGGCGTGGCCGCCGTTCGCGACAGCGCCGTGGCCGCCGACGGCTCCGTCTGGGTTCTGGCCGACCTGACGGAGGGCGAAGGCAGTCAGCCGATCAAGGGTCAGCGCGACGTGGCCCTGCTGAAATACGACACGGCCGGAAACCTGGTTCAGACCAAGCTTCTCGGCGCCGCCTCCACCGCCAACGGCTTCTCGCTGGCCATCGCCGATGACGGCCGGATCGCCGTCGCCGGCTCCGTGACCGGCGCTCTCGAGCCGGGCAAGAGCGGGGACGACGCGACCGTAGCCGACAGTTTCGTCACCCTGTTCGACGCCTCGGGTAAGGAAATCTGGACCCAGAGGCGCGGGGCCAAGGCCGCCGACGAGGCCACCGAAGTGACCTTCGGCGCCGACGGCACGGTCTATGTCGCCGGCCGGTCCCGCTCCCTGATGCCGGGCGCGGAAGGCGTTCTGGGCGGCTGGGACGGCTATCTTCAGGCCTTCGGCGAGCAGCGGCTGACCCCCATCTCGCCCTTGACCGGCAAGTCGCTGGGCCTGACCCAGTTCGGCAGCGCCGGCGACGACTCGGTCCAGGCCATGACCGTCTCTGGCTCCGACCTCTATACGGCAGGGGTGGAGAACGGCCGGTTCGTCGTTCGCCAGTTCGCCCTTGACGCCTCCGGCGTTCCGACCCTGTCGTCCACGCGCGACCTGGGCGCAGCCCAGGGATCGATCGCGGGGATCGCCGTAGAGGACGGCCGCGTGATCGTGACAGGTCAGACCGACAACACCGCCCTGGACGTGGCCGGCGCCACCAACGCCCACGCCGGCGGGACGGACGTCTTCGTCGCGGTGCTGGAGCCGGACCTGCAGGCCTCGGCCGACGAGGTCCTGACCTACTATGGCGGGGCGGGCACGGACACGGCAGCCGACGTCCAGGTCAAGGACGGCAAGGTCTGGATCACCGGCGTGGCCGACAGGGCCGGAAACGCCGCCAAGACCGATCCGACCCAGGCCTATCTGGCCCGTCTCGATCCTCTCACGGGGACGGTGGAATACAGCCAGACCTGGCGGGCCCAGGGCGATCAGGCCGTCACCGGAAGCCTGGTCGTCGCCTCGGGCGGCGCCAGCGTCCTGGACCGGCTGGGCCTGCCGCAGGGCGAGATCATGCAGACGGAGTCCAAGCTGCTGACCGTCGCCACCGCCCTGCGCGCCGGGGATCAGTTCAGCGTCGTGCCGGGCAACAGCAGCCGCGCCGTCACCGTCACCATCGCCGCCAACGAGACCATGGCCACTCTGGCGCGCAAGATCACCTCCGCCTCGAACCGACAGCTGGTGGCCACGGTCGTCACCGACAAGAAGGTCACCCCGCCGGTCGAGCGGATCGAGATCAAGGCGGCGGAAGGCAAACAGGGCGCCACCCTCCAGGCGGGGGCCGCAGGCAAGGACGCCCTGGCTGCCCTTGGCCTGTCGCCGGGCTTCGTCAGCGTCGCCGGCAGCAAGTCCGAAAAGGTCTACGGCCTCAATCTTACCAATAGCCTGAACCTGAGCGGCGCCGACGCGATAAAGGCGGCGACCGACGCCCTGTCCGTCGCCCTGACCACAGTCCGCTCGGCCTACAAGTCCCTGGCGCCCTCGACCGCCACGGCCACCAACACCCTGACGGGCAAGGGGTCTTCGACCGCCTACCAGCAGACCCAGCTGGCTAATTTCCAGGCGGCCCTGACCCGTCTGACGGCCTGATTTCTCTAGGCTGTTGACGCCCGGCGCCGGTTCCGGGTTATTGGGCGCCTCAGTTGCGAAAGCTCCCCCATGGCTCTTCCGAACGACAATCGCGTCATCATCGCCGTCGGCGCCGGACTGGTGATCATCGCCGCCGTCGTGCTGGCCCTGATCTTCGCCGGGGGCGGGGACAAGACGCCCGAGGCCCCGCCGGCCGCCAAGGGCGGTCTGACCGTCGACCTGGCCGACGCCCCCTCGCTGGAGCCGACGCGCGAACTGCGCTGCTTCGTCGACGGCCAGTTCGTCGGCATGGCGACCCTGGCCGACTGCGCCCAGCGCAACGGCCTGGCCACCGACGCCCTGGACGTGGGCATAGACGAGACCGGCGCCCTGGCCGCGGCTCCGACCGCCGCCTTCGCCCCGCCGCCGGAACTGCCGCCGGTGACGATCGCCGAGGCCGAGCCCCTGCCCAAGGCCGAGACCGGCGCCGCGCCTGCCGCCCCCGCCCCTGCGCCCGCCGCCGGCGGCGCTCAATGCCTGCGTCACACGGGGTCTGATTGGCGCGTCCTGTCCAACGGCATGAGCCTGAACGCCTGTGTCCAGGCCCTTTACGCCGGAACCTGCGTCCGCCCCGGCGACGCTCAGTATGGCCGCTGGGGCGAGACCACCCTGCGGCTCGTCCCCCGCCGCGTGGAACAGTCGGGCGACAACAGCCGTTTCCGCACCCTGGCGGAGCAGGATCGCAACTGCCAATTCCCGGGTCTGAACTGATGCGCGCGCTCGCCCTTTCCGTCGTCGTCGCCGCCGCTCTGGGCGCCTGCTCCAGCGAACCCAAATATGAGTTCGAGCCCGGCGTCTGCTATTTCGTCGCCACGCCGGACGGTGAGCCGCCGCGCCTGCAGAAGATGGCCGAGAACGTCGCCCAGATCGAACTGTGCGCCGCAGAGCTGGAGCAGATGCGTCTGCGCTTCCTGCGTATGGGCGGGTCGAACCAGGAGGTGGCGGGGGCCTATCAGGGCCGTTTCATCTTCGTGGACCGCGAGGGCGTGAAGTTCGGCAAGAGCCTGACCGGCAGCCGCTTCTTCGCCATGGCCCGCACCGGCGACGGCCGCCTGGCCATCCCCGGCGCCATCCAGCGCGACGAAACCGGTCGTCCCATCGCCATCGCCGCCCCGCCGCCCGAGACCAAGTAGAGGGCTCGGGGGCAGGCCGGGGCTTGCGGAAATCGAACAAAGGTGGAACAAACGGTTAATCCATCCACCGGTTTTGGCGGGTCGGATGTCGAATGCGGCTGGCGATGATCGTCTGCGGCTCTAAGACATCCGGCTGAATTATGGAGCAGGCGAGGGGACTCGTCGCTCCCTGCGAGAAGGAAGTTTCCATGGCGGGCAGCGTCAACAAGGTCATTCTGGTCGGCAATCTGGGCCGGGATCCTGAAATCCGGTCGATGCCCAACGG
This sequence comes from Caulobacterales bacterium RIFOXYB1_FULL_67_16, assembly GCA_001796045.1. GTDB lineage: Bacteria > Pseudomonadota > Alphaproteobacteria > Caulobacterales > Caulobacteraceae > Brevundimonas. Next base: position 26,324 of record MGLN01000111.1, read on the forward strand.
CGACCGCATCGCCAACCTGTCCATCGCCACCTCGGAAACCTGGCGCGACAAGTCGACCGGCGAGCGCAAGGAAAAGACCGAGTGGCACCGGGTCGTCATCTTCAACGACAACATCGTCAAGGTCGTCGAGAACTATGTGAAGAAGGGCTCGACCGTCTATGTCGAGGGCGCGCTCCAGACCCGTAAATGGACCGATCAGCAGGGCGTCGAAAAGTATTCGACCGAGATCGTGGTCAGCCGCTTCAAGGGTGAACTGACCATGCTGGGCGGCCGGTCCGAGGGCGGCGCCTCCCAAGGCGGCGGTTACGGCGGCGGTCGCGGCGACGACGACTATTCCTCGGGCTTCTCCACCGGCGGCGCCAACCGCCCCAGCGGCCCCAAGGAAAGCTACGACCTGAACGACGACATTCCGTTCTAAGCGCTCGAGGTGGGGCGGGGGCCTTACAGCTATCGTGAGGATCCCGCCGTGCCGGTGTTCCCGGACGACCGGCCCGTGGTTCTTTTCGATGGGGATTGCGCGCTCTGCTCCGGCTCGGCGCGCAAGATCCTGACGGCCGACCGGGCCGGGCTGTTCCGGCTGGCCCCGACGCAATCCCAGCTGGGCCGGGCCCTTTTGACGCATTACGGCG
>MGLN01000112.1:0-156 GCA_001796045.1 Caulobacterales bacterium RIFOXYB1_FULL_67_16
CTCGGGACGCAGGCGCTGGGCTTCCCAGGCGATGGCGTTCAGCAGGTGGGTCTTGCCGTAGCCGTAGGGGCCGCAGAAGAAGACCGGGTTGAAATGGCCGTCGGCCCAGCTGGCCACCTGTTTGGAGATCGCCAGGGCGAAGGCGTTGCCCTGACC
>MGLN01000112.1:166-18404 GCA_001796045.1 Caulobacterales bacterium RIFOXYB1_FULL_67_16
CTGTCGAAGGTCAGACGCTCCTGTAGGCCCGCCGCGCGCACGGCGCGGGCGCCGTCGGCGATCGGCGCGACCGTAGGCGTGGCGAGGGCGGCCAGGCGCGGCTTGGCGTCCAGGACATTGCCGCCGATCACGGCCGAGGCAGGGGGCGTCGAACCCACCTCGGCGCGGCAGCGCACGTCCAGGCGACGGTTCAGACCGTCCAGGCCCAGCCACAGCTCGTTCATGCGCCGCAGGGCGTTCTTGCGGACCCAGTCACGGGCGTAGGCGGTCGGGGTGACCAGGATCAGCTGTCCGGCCGAATCCACCCGCACGGCGGAGGGCGCGATATAGGACGAAAACGGCCCGTCGCCGATCTCGGCTCGAAGGCGCGCCGACGCTTCGTTCCAGATGCGGTCCGGGTCGGTCATGTTCGATCCGTTCACGCCGCTCGCCGCCGCCGTCGCACCCCCAACCATAATTCCGCCACCCACTTCAAAAAACTGTTCCGACCGTCGGCACTTCAGGGCGATGGTTCAGGGACGACTTCTCCTTTCCCGAAAAGCGGTGCTTTTCGGGCGGGGCCGAACTCCTGGACAGACATCTCCCGCCAACGCGAAACTATCGTCCCGCGCCGTCTTCATCCGTGTTGGGATGGAAGTGCGTTAGAGGCCAAAACTTACGCCGCGCGCCGGTGGGGTCAACGCTGATTCGTTGGTCGATTCGCAGTTAAATTGTTTGACTCCGTCAAACGCTAATCCTGCTTGGGAATTTCCCTGCGACGGGAGCGCAAAGTCCGTATTCGTGCGTAAGGAGAGTTAACGGCCGAACGCGAAACGGCGAGAGAGCAGATGCTCCCTCGCCGTTGAAAACGCGAACAAATGTCATAACGAAACGACGACAGCCGCTCCGTATGCTGGGCAAGCCCTGAGGGCTTAAGCGGCCGAAAGCTTCTTCAGCTGAGCCGCCAGACGCGACACCTTGCGCGACCCGGTATTCTTGTGAACCACGCCCTTGGAGACGGCGCGCATCAGTTCGGATTGGGCTTCCACGAAGGCGGTCTTGGCGACGGCGGCGTCGCCGGCGGCCAGGGCTTCCTGGAACTTGCGCAGATAGGTGCGGACGCGCGAGCGACGCGCCTTGTTCACTTGGGTCCGCGCTTCGATCTTGCGGATCGCCTTGCGGGCGCCGGGGTTGTTGGCCATGTCAAACCTTCGAACGGAAAACGCCGCGGAGCACACGTCCACGGCGCGGAAATCTCAAGAGGGCGGGCCTATAGCCGAAAGCCCGGAGGCGGTCAACGCGGAGTCTCAGATTGACATCGGCGTCGGTCGGCTGGCCCCGATAAAGCTTATTCAACCAAATGCGGGTCATGGTCCGATCAAATCGGAAGCCGCATGTTCAGATTCTCCGTTCTAGTAACCCTTGTCTGCTTCCTCTGCAGCACGGCCGGCGTCAGCGCCGTCGCCGCTGAATCCCCCGTCGGGACCCGTTCGCCGCTGGAGCTGGCCCAGGCGGTCGAGCAGCGGGCGGGCGCCACGAACTTTCAGGCTCTCGAGGCCTTCGGGCGGGAGGCGATGCGGCGCAATGATCGTGAAGGCCTGCAACGCCTCTATCACGTCGTCTGGATCCTGCTGAACCAGGGCGAGTTCGACAAGGCGGAACAGTGGAACGATCGGCTGGCCGCCGCCGCCGGGCATCAGGGCGACCAGCGGTACGTCCGGATCGCCCAACTGAACGGTTTGACCCTGCGTTATGACGAAGGGGAAACCGCCGCCGCAGACGAAATGCGGCGGTTTGCAGCCATGGAGCCGGACTGGTTCGCGCGTGTTCACGCCATTCGCATCTGGGCCCTGGCCCTGATGGATCAGGACAAGATCGGCGAAGGTCTGAAACTGCTGGCGGATGCGGACGCCCTGATCCCCGACAACGCCCCCTATGCGCGGGTCGCCCGCGCCGGGCTTTGGGAAATGACGGGCATAGGCCTGATGAAGTTGAACGACATGGACGGGGCGACCGCCGCCTTCGGCCAGTTCGAGATCGATCTGGCCAATCCCGACTATCCGCGGCCCGATTTCGACGCCGTCTACAACCTGGCCCGCCTCGCGGTGCAGCTGGGCGACGTCGAGCAGGCGAAACGGCTGTATCAGACCCACCATCGGCTTACGCTTCGCGCAGGCCTGCCCAGTCTGGCGGTTTACGACGCCCGCCTCTGCGCCATGGTGGCGGAGGCGGCCGATGCCCAGCAGGACGTGCTTCGCTGCCTGGAACCTTACGGCGAAACCCTCGGCGCGGCTTCGTTTTTGGCGGCGCAGCTTCTGCCCATTCGCGCCGTGGCGCGGGCGAGGACGGGCCAGATCGCGGCGGCCCGCAGCGATCTGGAACAGATCCGTCGCCGCGCCGCCGCCTTTCGCTTCCGTGAGGAGGGTCAGTCGGAAATCGCCCATGTAGAGGCCGAAATCCTGTTCGCAGAGGGACGGGCCTCTGAAGCCTTCGTCAAACTCCGCAACCATGCTCGGGCGGATCGTGTCGCCGACGCGCGTCGGTTCAGCGGCGGCATTCGTCAGGTTACCGGCGACATGCAGCACCAGCTGACGGAGCGTCGCGCCCAGCTCGAGACAGCGCGGGCGAACACGCGGCTACAGGGCGTGCTTCTGGCCTTCTGCGTCGTCTTCGTACTGTCGGCGATCGCCGCCCTGATGTGGATGGGAAGTCAGGCGAAAGACCTGCGGATCGCGCGACGCCGCGCGGAGGACGCCAGCCGCTCCAAGTCCGAATTCCTGGCCAATATGAGCCATGAGATCCGGACCCCTCTGAATGGGGTCGTGGCCATGGCGGACGCCCTCACGCGCGCGCCTCTGGGCCCGCGCGAACGAGAGATGGCCGACGTGATCCGCGCGTCGGGCGTGACGCTGGAACGACTGCTGTCCGACATTCTGGACTCGGCCAAGATCGAGGCGGGCCAGATCGCCTTGGAGCAGTCGGTTTTCGATCTGGGCGAGACGGTTCGCGGCGCGGCCGCCCTCTACCGCTCGAAGGCCGAAGAAAAGGGCGTCGCCGTGCGCGTCCAGATCGATCCCCAAATCGAAGGGTTGGTCGAAGGCGATGTCGTGAGGCTGCGTCAGGTGCTGTCCAATCTGATCTCCAACGCCCTGAAATTCACTGAAGCGGGATCGGTCGCCGTGAGCGTCGGGGCCGGAGAGGAAAGGCGGCTGCGCTTTACCGTCAGCGATACGGGATGCGGTTTCGACGAGGAGCAGAAGGCGCGCATCTTCAATCGCTTCCAGCAGGCGGACGGCTCCATCACGCGCCGCTTCGGCGGCACCGGCCTGGGACTGGCGATTTCGCGGGAGTTGGTCGAACTGATGGGCGGCGCGCTGGATTGCCACGGACGGCCCGGCCAGGGCGCCGACTTCTGGTTCGAACTGCCGCTGGAGCCGGCGCTGGTCCAGGCGCCGACGCCAGGTGCGGGGCGCGAGGGCGCCGCATCGCCGTACCCTGATGTGGCCTTCCCGCGCCGGATTCTGTTGGCCGACGACCATCCGGCGAACCGCAAGGTGATCGAGATCATGCTCGCCGGCCTGCCGACCGAACTGGTCGTCGTCGAGGACGGCGCCCAGGCGCTGGAAGCCGTGAGGCGAGACAAATTCGACCTGGTGCTGATGGACATGCAGATGCCGGTCATGGACGGTCTGACCGCCACCGCCGCCATCCGCGCCCTGGAAGCCGACGCCCGGCGCGCGCGCACGCCCATCATCATGCTGACCGCGAACGCCATGGCGGATCATGTGGAGGCGGGGCGGCTGGCGGGGGCTGACGGCCATCTTTCCAAGCCGATCACCCTGGTGGGGCTATTGGACGGAATATCGGCCGCTGTCGGGGCCGTGGAGGACCTCAAGGATCCCGTCGCGGCCTGAGGGGTCAGGCGCGGAAATCGGCAGGCTTCAGACCATGGCGCTGGAGCTTGTCGTACAGGGTCTTGCGGGGGATTTTCATCTCGTCCAGCACGGCTCCGATGTCGCCGCCGTGCGTCCGCAAGGCCCCGCGCAGCAGTTCGCCTTCGAAACGGTGCATCCGTTCCGGCAGGCTCAGGTCCGACGGCTCGCCGCGCGGCAAGTCTTCGAGATCCAACACGATTCTTTCCGCGAAATGGGCCAGTTCGCGAATATTGCCGGGCCAGTCCGCCTCCAGCAGGCGTCGCCGGACCGCGTCCGTCACGCTGGGCGGCTCCAAACCCTGGCGATCGGCGGCCCGACGCAGGAAGTGGGCGAACAGAAGGGGTATGTCCTCTCGCCGCTCTCGCAGCGGCGGAACGCGGAGCCGCACCACGTTCAGGCGGTAGAACAGGTCTTCGCGGAACTGGCCTCGCCGGGACGCCTCGCCCAGGTCGATCTTGGCGGAGGCCAGAACCCGCAGGTCCAGCACGCGGGGCTCGTTAGCGCCGATGGGGTGGATTTCCCGCTCCTCCAGCACGCGCAGCATCTTGACCTGGACCGCCAGGGGCATGCTCTCGACCTCGTCGAGAAACAGCGACCCATTGTGGGCCCGCTCGATATGTCCGGTCCTTCGCCGCATCGCCCCGGCGAAGGCCCCCAGCTCGTGACCGAAAAGCTCGCTCTCGATCAGACCGTCCGGCAGGGCGCCGCAGTTGACGGCCACGAAGGGCGCCAGTCGTCTTCGGCTCCCGTTGTGGAGGGCGCGCGCGACCGCCTCCTTGCCCACCCCGGTCTCCCCTTCGATGAGCACGTCCATACGCGCGTCGGCGATCTGGGCGATGGTCGTGCGCAGGGCCGTGATCGCGCGGGACGATCCCGTCAGCGGCAACTCGTGTCCGCCGTCCGCCGCCGCCAGCGCGGCCAGACGTCGGTTCTCCAGGACCAGGCTGCGCTTCTCCAGCGCGCGGTTCAGGCTGTCTCTGAGACGCTCGAAGGGAAAGGGCTTGGCCACAAAGTCATAGGCGCCGTCGTGCATGGCGGCCACGGCGTCGGCGATGTCGCCATGTCCGGTGATCATGATGACGGGCAGGGTCGGGTCCACGGCCTGCAGCCGGGTCAGCAACTGGCGTCCGTCCATCCCGGGCATGCGCAGATCGGTGACCACCACGCCTGGAAAATCCAGACCGACGGCCTTCAAAGCGGGCTCTGCGGCGGCGAAGGCTCTGACATCGAGCCCCTCCAGCGTCAGCCGTTCCGCAAGGGCCTGGCGGAAGTCTGGATCGTCTTCGACCAGGGCGACCGTCTGAGAAGCGGCGTCGTGCATCAGGCGACCTTCAGGGTGGCGACGAAGGCGGCGCCGCGTTCGGCAGGGATCAAATCCAGCTCGCCGCCGAAACTGGCGATGATGTCGCGACAGATGACGAGGCCCAGACCCAGTCCGTTCGCGCGCGTCGTGACGAAGGGGGTGAAGAGCTGGCTTGCGACGTCCGGCGCCACGCCGGGCCCGTTGTCGGCGAAGATCAGACGCACCCGTTCGCCCATGCGTTCCACCGTCAGGACGAGACGGGCGTCAGCCTGGCCCTCCATGGCCTCGGCCGCGTTCTTGATCAGATTGACCACCACCTGCTCGAGCCGGAACTGGTCCGCCAGGATCGTCACATCGCCGTTGCCGACCCTTTCAAGCCGGATTCCTCCTTCTTCCAGCCGGCCTCGCGTGAGTTGCAACCCGCCCTGGATAGCGTCTTCCAGTCGAACCTCGTCAATCTTGGGCGCCGCCTTGCGCGAGAACAGCCGCAGGTCCTGTGTGATGGCGCCTATGCGGCGTGTCAGATCGCCGATCTGTCGCATGGCGTCGCGCGCTTTGTCCCGCTCGTTCCGTTCCAGCAGCAGGGCGGCGGTGTCGGCCTGGGTCCAAATGGCGGCCACCGGCTGATTGATTTCATGAGCCACGCTGGCCACGATCTGGCCGAGCGCCGCCAGCTTGCTGGCCTGGACGAGTTCGTCGCGCATCAGCTCTCGCGCGGTCTCCGCGCGCCGCCGTTCTTCAATCTGGCGATTCAAAGCCAGGTTGGCGTCGTGCAATTCTCGCGTGCTCTCGCGGACGCGGCGCTCCAACTCCAGCCGCCCCTCTTCCTCGGCTCTGGCGCGGGCCGCCGCTTGGCGGCGGCGGCGCAGCCAGAAGACGCTAACGAGGGCCAGCAGGCTGGCGACCAGCAGGGCCAGACCCTGCGCACCCGCAACCGCCGCTCCCACCGCGCCGCGCTCGGGGATGAGGAGATGGAGGGTCCAGCCCGGCGTGGCCGTTCCGGTCTGTGCATGAATCCAGGTCTGGAGGCGTCCGCCGTCGACAGCTGTGCGCACCATTCGCGGCCGGTCGCCGGGGGGCGTCTTGAAGGCGAGGGGGGTAAGGGAGTCAGGGCGCAGGGTCAGCCCGGTCAGGCTGAGCCGCCGTCGCTCTTCGTTCATGACGCCCATGGTTCGGAATCGCCAGTCCGGCACGCTCGTCACCAGCACCACTCCGCCGGGATCGGCGACCCAGGCGGGCTCGCCGGATCTTCGCCACTCGGACTCGAGGGCGTCGAATTCGACCTTCAGAACGACCACGCCCAGCGGAACCCCGTCCGCGTCGTCCACCCGACGGGAGAGATATAGACCGGGGCGGCCGCTGCGCGTTCCCAAGGCGTAGAACTCGCCCTTTGCGTCGCGCATGGCGTTGATGAAATAGGGGCGGAAGTCATAGCGGACGCCGACGAAGCTGGTCGGCGTGTTCCAATTGCTCGAGGCGAGGGCAAGTCCTCGGGCGTCCAGGACATAGATGACGGCGGCGCGAGTCTGGACCGCCAAACGTTCCAGCTTGCGATCGACGCGATCGACGGCGCGGCTGTCGGGGCGGGTCAAGAGATCCGCCACGTCGGGATCCTCAGCCAGGATGATCGGAATGGCGCGCTGCTTGTCCAATTCGCTCCGAAGGACTGCGGCGTGCAGAGCGGCGCTGGGGGTCGCCTGGCGTTCGAGTTCGGCGATCGCGTCACGACGGGCCGCCTCGCCCGCTATGCCGACGATGACAAGGGTCGCCGCCAGCCAACCGGCCAGCAGAAGCGTCCAAGGCTTCCGAAGCGTACTCGACGATATTTCGATAAGATGGCGCATCGCTCCCGGCCTTGTCCCTGACTTGTGCGAAATTTCGCACAAATGTGCGAACTGTTTGTGCGGTTCACCGCTCGAATTTGTCGCGCCCAATCAGGTGAAGCTAAGAATATTGTTCATAATCATAGAGTTGATGTCGAGTGGGTTTCGGCTTGGCCGGCCGCTTGGGTCACGAGACAGTTCTCATCCGGACCCTCGACGCCAGTAGCGGGGGCCGCCGAGGAAACTGCGGGGTCGCCCGCATTGACAGGAGTCCTTCCGTGATCGCGCTTCCCTCCGCCGAACAGCCGGCCGTCCGCCGCCCGTTCTATCGGCATCTCTATTTCCAGGTCCTGACCGCCATCGTCGCCGGCGCCGTCATCGGCCACTTCTGGCCGAGCTTCGGCGAGAGCCTGAAGCCGCTTGGCGACGCCTTCATCAAACTGGTGAAGATGATCATCGCCCCGGTCATCTTCCTGACCATCGTCACCGGTATCGCGGGGATGAGCGACATAGGCCGCGTGGGTCGGGTAGCGGCAAAGGCATTCGCCTACTTCCTCACCTTCTCCACCCTGGCTCTGATCGTCGGTCTGATCATCGCCAACCTCGTCCAGCCGGGTCACGGCCTGAACATCGACCCCGCCAGCCTGGATGGGGACGCCGTCGCCAAATATTCCGAACAGGCGCATGAGACGACCGTCACCGGCTTCCTGATGGGGATTATCCCCGACACCTTCGCCAGCGCCTTCTCCGAAGGCAACATCCTGCAGGTCCTGTTCGTCTCGGTCCTGTTCGGTCTGGCCTTGGCCATGGTGGGCGAGGTCGGCAAGCCGGTTGTGAACTTCCTGGAATCGATCAGCCACGCCTTCTTCAAGCTGGTGGCCATCCTGATGAAGGCCGCGCCCATCGGCGCCTTCGGCGCCTTCGCCTTCACCATCGGCAAGTACGGCATCGGCTCGATCGCCAATCTGGCCGCCCTGGTGGCGACCTTCTACATCACCGCGGCCGTCTTTGTGGTCGGCATTCTGGGGCTGGTCGCCTGGGCCAATGGCTTCAGCATCTTCAAGCTGATCCGCTACCTGAAGGAAGAACTGCTGCTGGTCCTGGGCACCTCGTCCTCGGAGGCCGCCCTGCCTTCGCTTCTCAGCAAGATGGAACGCGCCGGGGCCTCCAAGTCGGTAGTCGGCCTGGTCGTGCCGACCGGCTATTCATTCAATCTGGACGGCACCAACATCTACATGACCATGGCCGCCCTGTTCATCGCCCAGGCCTTGAACATCGATCTGAGCCTGGAGCAGCAGATCCTGCTGCTGCTGGTCGCCATGCTGTCGTCCAAGGGGGCGGCCGGCATCACCGGGGCCGGTTTCATCACCCTGGCCGCGACCCTGTCGGTGGTGCCGACCGTTCCGGTGGCGGGCATGGCCCTGATCCTGGGTATCGACCGCTTCATGAGCGAGTGCCGCGCCCTGACCAACTTCATCGGCAACGCCGTGGCCACCATCGTGGTCGCGCGCTGGGAAGGCGAACTTGACCGCTCGGCGCTCAAGGCGGCGCTGGACGGACCGGCCCAGCCGATCGCCGCTCCCGTCGATCCGGCCGCCGGACCCGGCGACAAGGACCTCGTCACCGCAGACTGACTTCCTCCCCGGAACACAGGCGCCGTCGCGAAAGCGCGGCGCCTGTACTGCGGCGGGGCTTCTTCTCAACCGACGATACGCAGTTCTGCTTATCCAGGTTTGGGTCTTCGTTAACAGTAACGCTTTACGACAGCCTGAAACGAACCTCTTGAACCGATGAGTAAAGCTCCATGATGATTCAACGCGCCCTTCTGGCAGGGGTCGGCTTCGCCGCTCTCAGCACGGCGGCTTTCGCCCAGTCATCTGCACCGTCCACCGACGAAATCTCGGCTCTTAGAGCTCAGGTGCAGGCTCTGTCGGCCCGGCTTGAGCAACTGGAAGCTCAGTCGCGGGCCCAGGCTTCGGCGGCGCCCGCCGCTGCGGGCGTTCCCGCCCCGACCGCCGCTGTCGCGCCGCGCCCGGCGGCCCAGGCCGCCAGCGCGCATTCGCCGGTCGATTGGGCCACCGGCGTGCCCGAGCTGCGCAGCCCGGACGGCAGCTTCACCTTCAAGCCCCGCATCCGCGTCACCGCCGACCTGTCGAACACTTTCGGTTCGGACTTCGACAGCCGCAATCTGACGACCACCGAACTGCGCGGCCTGCGTCTGGGCGCACAAGGCAAGATCGCCGGGGGGTTCACCTACTGGATCGAGGGCGATATCGCTGACAACGCCATCAGCGTCGCCAACGCCTTCATGGCCTACAGCACGAAATGGGCTGGACGGGACCTCGAACTCTCGATGGGCCAACGTCTGAATGATCGCGGCGTCGAAGGCGGCACGCCTGAGGACATGGTCCCCTTCCTGGAGCGCAGCCTGATGGTCTCCACGATCGGGCCTGAGCGCGGCGCCTATGGCGTCGGCGTCTCGTCCAAGCTGACGGGCAGCGTCTGGCACGCCTCTCTGTCGGTGACCGGCGACGCCATCAGCGGCGGCACGACGAATGACAGCGTCACCGTCATGGGCCGCACCCACTGGTCGCCGCTCAAGACGGATGACGGCTTCCTGCATCTGGGCGGCTGGGGCTTTGTCGAAGACCTGACCCCGAACGCCTCCGTGGCGGCCCGCAGCCTGGTCGTCACGTCGCGTGGCAATGACAATCTGCGCCTGTCCGGCGGCGCATACGCCGATCCCAAGGGCAGCAAGGGCCTGGGTCTGGAACTGGGCGGCGTCCACCGTTCGGGCTGGCTGATGGCCGAGGGTGGTCGCCGTGTGCTGGAAACCGCGTCGCGCGATTACGATCAGGACGCCTACAGCATCTCGGCCGGCTTCTTCATCACCGGCGAAAAGCCGCCGCTTTCGCCCCGCACCGGCACCTGGTCGCGTCCCAAGGTCCTGAACCCGCTCGGCGCCGACGGTTATGGCGCGCTCGAGATCGTGGGGCGCTATGACACGGCGGACTACAGCGACAATCCTGCGGGCGGGGAGGCCGACACCTGGCTGCTGGGCGTCAATTGGTACCCGACCAACAACACCCGCATCTCGACCCACTGGAGCGTCTGGTCGATCGACAGTCCAACCGGAACCTATGTCGGCGACGACAGCGGCAACACGGTCACCGTTCGCGTCCAGACCGCCTTCTAACTCAAGCACTTTTAGCCCGGAACGGTTCGCCGTTCCGGGTTTCTTCATGATTAAGGCTCAAAGTCTCTACCGAGCGAAATCAGGACGCGTCGATGAATCCGAAGAACATCCCCATGCAGCAAAAGCTCGCGATCGCATTCGCGCTTTTGCTGACCGTCGCTGCAGCAATGATCGGCGCGGTGTTCTTCCAGCTTTCAGAAATGAAGACGGCCGCAGGCCTGAACGCTGAAAGCAAGGCCATCATTGAACATACCCACGTCGCGGAAAAGGGCTTTATTCGTCTGAATTCCCAGATGCGCGGCGTCCTGCTGACCGGAAACGAGGACTATCTTGACGTCTACCGCAAGGGCTGGGAGCAGTTCGAGCAGTCGGTCGCGGCTCTGAAGTCTGCAGGCCTCACGCCCGAAGAAGCGGCTCTGGTTGAAAAGGCTGAGGCCGACGCCGCCGCCTGGCGAACCGAGTTCGGCACGCCCCTGACCGAGGCCGCCCTGGATCCCGCGCGGATCGACGCCGCCCGCCGCGTCGTGATCGATTCGGGCGACAAGGTGCGGGTCACGCACATCACCAAGTCGATTTCCGATCTCCGCGACATGGAGGTCGAGCGGATGACCCTGCGCGACGCCCAGCAAGCGTCCGCGATCACCGCCTCCTTCATCGCCCTGGCCGTGGGCGGGCTGATTCTGGTCGCCGCGGCCGTGTTCCTGGGCGTCCAGCTTTCGATCCTGATGGTCGCCCCGGTTCGCCGCATGACCGGCGCCATGTCCATCATGGCCCAAGGCAAGCTGGATGTCGCCATCCCTGATACGGACCGCAAGGACGAGGTCGGGGCCATGGCCCAGGCCATGCAGGTCTTCCGCGACAACGGCCTCCGCGCCAAGGCGCTGGAGCAGGAAGCGGAGGCGATGCGTGACGAATCCGAGGCTGATCGTCTTCGTCGGGAAGCCGCAGCCAAGCAGGAGGCGGCCGAGAACGCCCTGGTCATCGAGAGCCTGGGCAAGGGTCTGTCCGCCCTGGCCGAAGGCGATCTGGTCTACCGCATCGACGCGCCGTTCCCGGAGCGCAGCGAGATTCTGAAGACCGACTTCAACCGCTCGATCGCGCGCCTGGAGGAGACGGTCACGGGCGTGCTGAACTCGGTGCACGGCATCGACTCCGGCGCCAGCGAGATCAGCCAGGCGTCCGACGACCTGTCGCGCCGCACGGAACAGCAGGCCGCCGCCCTCGAACAGACGGCCGCCGCCCTCGACGAGATCACCGCGACCGTGCGCCAGACCGCCGAGGGCGCGACTCAGGCCGCGAATGTGACCAGCGGCGCGCGTCAGAGCGCCGAGGCGTCCGGCGCCGTCGTCATGAACGCGGTCGAAGCCATGCAGAAGATCGAGGACGGCTCGCGTCAGATCAGCCAGATCGTCGGCGTGATCGACGAGATCGCCTTCCAGACCAATCTGCTGGCCCTGAACGCGGGCGTGGAAGCTGCGCGCGCCGGCGAGTCCGGTCGAGGCTTCGCCGTGGTGGCTTCGGAAGTGCGGGCCCTGGCCCAGCGGTCGGCCGAGGCGGCCAAGGAGATCAAGACCCTGATCACCAGCTCCGGCGCCGAGGTCGAGAACGGCGTCCGTCTGGTCAGCGAGGCGGGCTCGGCGCTTCAGGCCATCGCCTCCCAGGTCAACGACATCAGCTCCCTGGTCGTGGAGATCGCCGCCTCCGCCAAGGAGCAGGCGACGGGCCTCCAGGAGATCAACGTCGCGGTCAACCAGATGGACCAGGTGACGCAGCAGAACGCCGCCATGGTGGAGGAGGCGACCGCCGCGAGCACGTCCCTGCGCCAGGAGACCGCTGAACTGTCGGCTCAGGTCTCCTTCTTCCAGGTGTCCGGCGGAGGATCTGGGCAGAAGCCGGCTCGCCCCGTGTCGGCCGCTCCCGCCAAGCCTTCGCCCCCGCGTTCCGCCCCGGCGGCGGAGCAGCGGATCGTGAAAACCGCGAACGGCGGCGCGATCACCCTCGGCTCCACCTCCGACGGCTGGGAAGAGTTCTGATAAGGCGAGGGGCGATACTGCCGTCCCGAGCCTTACAAACGGAGGTTTTCGAGACTTGTCGCAACCCTATTAAACGCCGCCGGATTTGATTTCCGTCGCTCGGAAATCGTCGGTGTTGAAAGTGCGCAACGCTCTCTGATTCTTCATGAATTTCGCCGCTTTCCGGCCATGATTGTCCCGTCCCAAAGAGCCTGATTTCTCACTTCGGAAGACGATTTCATGGTCCCGACCGCGCTCATGTTGCTCGCCCTCGCCCCCACCGAGGCGGCCGCTGTTCAGCCTGCTCAGCAGGAGGAGCCGGCGACGGTCCTGCCGGATATCGAGGTCACGGCGACGAAGCGCGGCGTGGCCCTCGGCGGACAAGAGCCGATCGTCTCCTATGACGCGGCCCAGATCCAAGCCTTCGGCGCGACGAACATCAGCGAGCTGGTGACCCTGCTGGAGGCCCAGACCCGCAGCGCGCGGGGCGGATCGCCGGTCTTCCTCGTGAACGGGCGTCGCATCTCCGGCTTCCGGGAGATTCGGGGGATCCCGCCCGAAGCCATCGAGCGGTTCGATATCCTGCCCGAAGAGACAGCCCTGTCCTACGGCTACAGCGCCAACCAGCGTGTCGTGAACATCGTCCTCAAGGCGAATTTCCGCTCGTTGACCGCATCGGTCAACGTCAGCCGGTCGGACCAGGGCGGGCGCACGACGACCCAGAGCGAGAACAATCTTCTGAAGATCGCCGGGGCCGACCGTTGGTCCCTGGATGTCAACGGCTCCAGCAGCAATGCCCTTTACGAGTCCGAACGGACCATCGACCGCAGCGAGACGACCACACAGCTCGACTCCGTGGGCGATACCGACCTGAACGCCTATCGCACCCTTCTGCCGCGCACTGCCGAGGCCTCGGTATCGGGGACCTACAAGCACGATCTGAACGACAAGGTCGGCATGACGTTGAGCGGCAGCCTGGAAGACAGCGCCAGCCGCAGCTTCCTGGGCCTGCCCGGCGTCAGCCTGAGCCTGCCGGAGGGCAATCCGTGGTCGCCCGACGGCGCAGCGGTCGATCTGTATCGCTATATCGGCCTGCCTGACGCCCTGATGCGTCAGGCCAATACGCGCACCGCCGAACTGGGGTCGGTCTTCGACGGCTACCTGGGCGACTGGCGCTGGACGGCGACTAGCGAATACAGCCGCACCGAGACCGACACGACCACCGGTCGCGGCGTGGATGAAGACGCGCTCCAGGCCGCCGTGGATGCAGGCGACGTCACGATCGATCCTTACGGCGACCTCAGCGGCGTGGCCACGCCCGCCGCGCGCGATACGGCCAACTCGGTGGCCCAGTCGCTTGAGGGCGAGGTGGTGCTGAACGGCACGGCGTGGGAATTGCCGGCCGGCGGGATCACCACGACCTTCAAGCTGGGGGGCGAACACCAGTCGCTGGATTCCGAGAGCGTTCGCTCCGGCGTGACGACCGACAAGTCGCAGTCGCGCGACCTGGGCAGTCTTCAGGCCAACTTCGACCTGCCCATCTCCAGCGTCGATCGCGGCGTCCTGCCGAAGATCGGCGATCTGTCCGCCAATATGAATCTGGCTTACGAGGAACTGTCGGACTTTGGCGGCGTGTCGACCTTCGGCGGCGGCGTGAATTGGTCGCCGGTCGCTCGGCTCTCGCTCTCGGCCAACTATTCGGACGAAGACAAGGCGCCGACGATCCAGCAACTGAATGATCCGACGATCTCGACCCCGAACACCGCCGTCTTCGACTATTCGACCGGTCAGACGGTTCAGGTCACCCAGATCACGGGCGGCGATCCCAATCTGAAGGCCGAGAACCGCAGGATCCTGAAACTGGGCGTCAACTGGCAGCCGCTGTCGGCGACGGATCTGCGCCTGAACCTCGCCTATACCCGGACGGAGGCGGAGAACGAAATCTCCAGCTTCCCCGCCATTACGCCGGACCTGGAAGCCGCCCTGCCCGAGCGGTTTACCCGCGCCGACGACGGCACGCTTCTGTCCATCGACGCCCGCCCGCTGAACTTCGCCAGCCGCGAGCAGCAGGACGTCCAGTGGGGCATCAACTTCTCCAAACCCTTCGGCAAGCCCAATCCGGCCCTGATGGGCCAACGGCCCGGCGGTCCCATGATGATGGGCGGACCTCCGCCCGGAGGCGGAGCGCGTGCAGGCGGTCCCGGCGGGGGCGGCGGACCGGGCGGTCCTGGCGGTCCCGGCGGCGGACGCCTGCGGGGTTCCACCGCCCCGGGCATGCAACCGGGGCAGGGGATGTTCAACTTCTCGCTGACCCACACCTGGCGCGTTCAAGACGAGGTGGTGATCCGCGACGGCCTTGCCCCGCTGGATCTGCTGGACGGGGACTCCATCTCCAGTTCAGGCGGTCAGTCGCGTCATGAGGTTCAGGTCCAGACCGGGGTGTTCAAGAACGGCTTCGGCGCCTTCATCAACGCCAACTGGAAGTCAGGCACGACGGTCAACGGCGATGGCGAGGACTCCGCCGATCTGGATTTTTCGGACCGCGCGACGGTCAACCTGTTCGCCTTCGCCGATCTGACCCAGCGCACCGCCTGGGTGGAACGCTTCCCCTTCCTGAAGGGCGCGCGTGTCGGCCTGGGGGTCCAGAACATCTTCGACGACCGGATTTCCGTCACCAGCAGCGACGGCGCCACCCCGGTCAACTATCAGCGCGACTACCTCGATCCTCAGGGGCGGGTGTTCCGGATCAATCTGCGCAAGATTCTTTACTGATCGGGCGAGCGGGGCGGGCGCGGCGCGCTCGCCTTGCGCCTTTACGGCCAGACCACCGCCAGGGCTATCAGGGCGGCGACGGCGACGAGGGCCAGGGTAAAGAACAGGCGATCCGACATGGCGCCAGGCTAGCGGCGGCTGTGGGCTCTCACAAGCGCGGCCGCTCACAGCTTGACTGTGCGCTGCAACAAGACCGTTCCCGCAAGCCTTGACCGGCTGAGGGCGGCGGCTTACCCGGACAGACTGACTTACGGAGGACGTCCGAATGCCGCGCCTGATCTTGCTCCGCCACGGCCAGAGCCAGTGGAACCTCGAGAACCGGTTCACCGGCTGGGTCGACGTCGATCTGACGGCGGAAGGCGAGGCCCAGGCCCGTCGCGGCGGCGAACTGATCGCGGAGGCCGGGTTTAAGCCCTCCGTCATGTTCACTTCGGTCCTGACCCGCGCCAAGCGCACCGGCGCCCTGGCCTTGCAGGCGGCGGGCCTGTCGGACATTCCCGTGGTCGAGGACTGGCGTCTGAACGAGCGTCACTACGGCGGCCTGACCGGCCTCAACAAGGCCGAGACCGCCCAGAAGCATGGCGAGGACCAGGTCAAGGTCTGGCGCCGCAGCTATGACGTGCCGCCCCCGCCCTTGGCTCCGGGCGGGGAGTTCGACTTCAACGCCGACCCCCGCTATGCGGGCAAGCCCATTCCCGACACCGAAAGCCTCAAGACGACCTTGGCTCGCGTCGAGCCCTATTGGGAGGCCGAAATCGCCCCGCGCCTCACGGCCGGCGAGGACGTCCTGATCGCCGCGCACGGCAATTCGCTGCGCGCCATTGTGAAACTGCTGTTCGCCGTGCCGGACGACAAGATCGTGGACGTGGAGATTCCGACCGGCAATCCTCTGGAGATCGATCTGGACGCGGATCTGAAACCCACGGCCGCGCGCTACCTCGACGCCGGGCGCGCCGAGGCCCTGCCGGCGGTCGCATGAGCTGGAGCGACGCCGATCACGCCTTTATGGCCCAGGCCATAGATCTGGCGACCGGCCGCATGGGCGAGACCTGGCCCAACCCCGCCGTGGGCTGCGTCATCGTCAAGGACGGACGGGTGATCGCCCAGGCGGCGACCGCTCCGGGCGGACGGCCGCACGCCGAGGAGCAGGCTGTTCCGGCCGCAGGCCCCGAGGTCGAGGGCGCGACCGTCTATGTGACGTTGGAGCCCTGCGGCGCCCGCTCGTCCGGCCGTCAATCCTGTGCTCACTTTCTGACCGAGGCGCGGGTGGCGCGCGTCGTCGTCGCCTGCCTGGATCCCTCGCCCTTCGCAGCAGGTCGGGGCACGGAACGCCTGCGCGCCAAGGGACTGACGGTGGAGACCGGACTGATGTGCGAGGAGGGCGCCGCCTTGTGCGAAGGCTTTCTGCACCGGCTGGAGACCGGCCGGCCCATGGTGCGGGTCAGCAAGGACGGTGTCGGCTTCGACGGCCGGTTCGCCGCCTCGCCCAAGTCGGACCTGGTCACGGAACTGAAGCGTCTGGGAGAAGCCGGCTATACCCGGCTGTGGACCTCGCCGGGCGAACTGGCCGACGCCCTTCGCGAGCAGGGTTTGCTGACCGACTGACAACCCTTGTCGGGCAAACCTTTCTTAAGCCGATCGGCGCTAGTCTGATCCAATGGTCCAGGCTGCCGAACCCATTGTGCGAAAGCGCCTCACCCAGGCGGAACTGGACGTTCTCTGCGCCCGGCATGATCGGCTGTTCCAGGCCCGCCCTGGCGGCGCGAGGGCGGTCTTCGCCTGGATGGACATCTCCGGCCTCAAGATGCCAGGCCGCAACCTGGCTGACGCCGACTTCGCGGGCGCCTGCCTGGAAGGCTGCGACCTGACCGGCGCCAAGCTGGACAACGCCAACTTCTTCGGCGCCGACATGCAGGATGCGGTCCTGGCGGAGTCGAGTCTTCGCCGGGCTGATCTACGCGGCGCCTGTCTGCGGGGCGCGGACCTGTCCGGCGCCGATCTTTTCGAAGCCGACCTGCGCGAGGGCACGATCGCGGCGGCAGACGCCAAGCTGGGCTTCAAGGTCATCGAGCCCCGTCAGCGTCATGAGACCGAGGCCACCGGCGCCTGTCTGGCCGGCGCCAATCTGCAGCGGTCCCGGATGTCGGGGGTCATCGCCATCAAGGCCGACTTCTCGGGCGCGGTCATGAAGGACTGCAAGATGGTCCGGGCCAATCTCAAACAGGCCGATTTCCGAGGCGCGGACCTGGCGGGCGCCGATCTGTCCGGCGCCAACCTCTCCGGCGCCGACATGCGCGACGCCATCCTGGTCGGCTGCAAGATGACCATGTGGTGCGCCGACGGCGCCAATATGGAAGGCGCTCTGACGGACAAGAGCACCGTCGGCGAGCCCGTGGACAAGATGCCGGCCGCAGACATGCTGCGCGTCCACGCCCGCTGGTGCGAGACGGGCGGGGCGGAAGGCCAGCCTTCGGTCTTCGACGGCGTCGACCTGCGGCCTCTGAAGTCGATCACCGGCCTGAATCTCACGGCCCTGTCGGCCAAGGGGGCGGTCTTTTACGGGCTGGACATGGAAGGGGTGCAGCTTCAGGGCGCCCATCTGGAGAACGCCGACCTGCGCTCCGTCAAGCTCTGCCGGGCCGACCTGCGGGGCGCGCGCCTGAAGAACGCCAAGCTGAACGGCGCCGACCTTCGCGGCGCGCAATTGGGCCCCTTGTTGATCGCGGCGGACAGGCTGCTACCGGCCGACTTGACAGGGGCCGCCCTGCGCGGCGTGGACCTGTCTGGCGCCGACTTGCGTCGCGCCGTCCTGGCCGGGGCGGACCTGGCGCGCGCGACCCTGCACGGCGCGCAGACCCGTCAGATTGATTTGACCGGAGCCAACCTCATCGGGGTTCGCGGCCTGGTGCTGGACGACCAGGCCGCCTGAACCGTCAGGCCGCCGTCAGGCTAGCGCCTTCAACTGATCGACCAGATCGGTCTTTTCCCAGCTGAAGCCGCCGTCTGCGTCCGGCTCGCGGCCGAAATGGCCGTAGGCCGTGGTGCGGGCGTAGATCGGCTTGTTGAGCCCCAGATGCTGGCGGATCGCCCGCGGCGTCGCCCCGCCGATCAGGCCCAGCAGCCTGTCCTCCAACAGGGCTTCGGACACCTTGCCGGTGCCGTGCAGATCGACGTGGATCGACTGGGGCTCGGCCACGCCGATGGCGTAGGAGATCTGG
>MGLN01000112.1:18457-35693 GCA_001796045.1 Caulobacterales bacterium RIFOXYB1_FULL_67_16
GCAGGCGTAGGCGGCCGAACGGTCCACCTTGGTGGGGTCCTTGCCCGAGAAGGCCCCGCCGCCATGGGGCGCCGCGCCGCCATAGGTGTCGACGATGATCTTGCGGCCCGTCAGACCCGCGTCGCCGTCGGGCCCGCCGATCTCGAAGATGCCGGTCGGATTAATGTGCCAGACGGTGTTTTCGTCGGTGAAGCCTTCGGGCAGGACTTCGAGGATGTAGGGTTTGACGATGTCCGCGACCTGGGCGGAGGTCAGCCCCTTGGCGTGCTGGGTTGAAAGGACGATGGAGGCGGCCCGCTTGGGCTTGCCGTCCTCATATTCGATCGTGACCTGGCTCTTGGCGTCCGGCTCCAGCAGCGAGCCGCCGGCGTGGCGGACTTCGGCCAGACGTTTCAGGATATTGTGGCTGTACTGCAGGGTCGCCGGCATCAGCTCCGGCGTCTCGTTCGACGCGTAGCCGAACATGATGCCCTGGTCGCCGGCGCCTTCGTCCTTGTTATCGGTCGAGTCCACGCCCACGGCGATGTCGGCCGACTGGGCGTGCAGATAGCAGGCGTATTCGGCGGTCTGCCAGTGGAAGCCGTCCTGCTCGTAGCCGATGTCCTTGACGGCCGCGCGGACCAGAGGCTCCAGGCTGTCGATGATCGACTGGGTGAAGGCTTCGTTCTGTTCCTTGGTGTTGCCGGGCTGGGTGGCGCGCACCTCGCCGGCCAGAACGATCCTTTGGGTCGTGACCATGGTCTCGCAGGCCACGCGCGCTTCAGGGTCCTTGGACAGGAAGGCGTCGACGACGGTGTCCGAGATACGGTCGGCGACCTTGTCCGGGTGTCCTTCGGACACGCTTTCCGAGGTGAAGAGGAAGGAAGAACGAGCGGCCAATAGAGGCTCCTGTCTATGTCAGCGGCCAAACATATAAAGACATGCTTATATGTTCAAGCGATCTTCTCCCTCGCGCGGTTGCTCGACCCATCTGGTTGTCATGGCAAATTCCGCTATGACGGTCCGGGGGAGCGTGTGAATGCCTGAAAGCCTGTCGCCAAGAGAGATCGAGTGCGTCCGCCTGGCCGGCGTTGGCCTTGAGGACAAGGAGATCGCCGCACGCCTCGGAATCTCGCCTCGCACCGTCGGCAATCATCTTCACCGCGCTTACGGCAAGCTGGGCGTTTCGGACCGTCGGCTCGCGGCGCGCCGCCTGAGTAACGGCTACTCAGGGGAGCCAATACTCATTTCCCAGACCGGCGAAGGCGGGCCTTCTGGTCCGGCGTCGGCCGAACAGTCGGACGACGACGGTTCGCAGGATCGGACCGCCTGGCTTCTTCCGGCGCCGCCTCGCGGCGTCGGGGCGCGGTTGGCGGTCATGGTCGCGGGAGCCGCCGTCGCTCTTCTGCTCGTCCTCGGGATCGTGACGGCAGGCATGGTGGTTCCCTCCCTGTTCGACCGGATCGCTCCCGAAACGGCCCGCTGACGCGGAGACCTTTGGAGGACAGCAACAATGAGACACACGCAGGTCGGGTTCAGGGTGGCGCGTCAGGTCAGGACCGCCGAACGGGCCGTCGATCAGGCCATGATCGAGGTTTGCAAGCTGATCCAGACCTCGCTTGAGGGCCGCGTCGAGGCGCGGTTGGCGGCGGAGGTCGGACAATCCGCTCTCGAAGACATCGTCACCGGCCTCAGTCGGCTGGCGACCGTGCGTGCGTCGGTCGCCGCCGGTCACGCCGGGCTGGCGACCGTGGCCGACGACTACCAGATCGGCTGGCGCATGGAAGGTATGAGCGAGACCAAGCCCCGGGCTGCTGGGGGCAACGACGTCTTGCAACTGGTCGCCTGACGGGGCTCGACGGCATGCCGCCACCGCTTTGGATCTTCGGGGTTAGCCTGACCTACATCGCGCTGGTCCTGCTCTTATGGAAGGGCAAGCGGCCGGAACGAGAGGCGGCCGTCGGTCTTTACCTGGCCCAGTTTCTCTCCGGCCAGCTGGACCACCTCGTGGTGGGGGAGTTCCGGTGGGCGGTGGCGATCATTTCCGTCGCCCTTATGGCTTGGCTGGTTCAGCTCAGTCTGCGCTACGACCGCTGGTGGCTATTGTTCGCGGCCGGGGCGCAAATCCTGGCCATGGGCACCCATGTCTCCTCCCTCGTAGGTCCAGACGCGCTCATCTGGTCGGTCGTGACCACTCGGATGGTGGTCTGGGTCGAGATCATGGCTCTCGGAATCTTCGGCGTGTGGGAGGCGAACGCCGCCCCCTACGCCGCCCAAAAACCCGCTCGCGCCGCTGCGCGCTTGCCTAAACAAGGGGTTCAACTGTGAACGCTCAATCTCTCGCGAACTTCATGCCTCTGTTCCGGTCCTGGTTTAAGACCGCCGATGTGGCCGACAGGCTCGGCGTCTCGGGTCTGGCGTCGGATGAGGCCAATCTTCTCGCCGAACTGGATCTCGGTCCCATGGTGGACGCCGAGACGCGGCTGCTGAGCCACGCCCCCTCCAGCGCCGCCGAGGCCGCCTGTCTTCTGGAGATCGTGCGGCAGAACATCACCGACGCGGGCCGCTCCGACAGCCTGGACATGCGGGCGCTTGAAGCGGTTCAGTCCTGGCTGGCGGATCTGGCGGTCGGCGGGACGGGGCCTGCCATGGAAAGGCTGTTGCAGCCGCGCGGCTGATCAGTCGCGAAGGCCCTTGGCCACCACCAGCAGAGCGTCGCGCTTTTCGGCGTCACGGATGGCGCGGAAGGCCGACAGAAGCTCGGCGACGCCCGGCGAGGCCAGCACCAACTCGTCGCCTTCAGCCGTATCCAACTCGCCCAGAAGGGCGGCTCCGGTGGACTTCAGGACGGCCGCGATCTGCAGCAGGCGGGCGGCCGAGACGCGGTTCACGCCGCGCTCGTACTTCTGGATCTGCTGGAAGGTCACGCCGGCGCCGGCGGCCAGCTGGGCCTGGGTAATACGGAGTTCTTCGCGGCGGCTGCGGATACGCGCGCCGATGGCGATGTCGATGGGATCTATGGTGTCGCTCATCTGGGCCTTCGGGGGGAGACGATAAGTCCGCCGTCAGGCCTCAAATCGGCGGGTGCGTCAAGCCGTAGCTACGCTTTAGCGGAATTGTACGTATTCCGAGTAATAATTTTATCAACCATCAAGCGAAAATCAAGCTTAATATGTTAATCTTGAAATGAAACCGGCGTGTTTATTGCAGCGAGGTCGCTGAGGATAAGAGCCGCCCGCCGTTCCGAGGAGGCTTGATCACGCCATTTGGGCGGCGATCCACAGGTGGCTGCGACCAGAAGATAATGGTGCCGCTTAGGTGACTCGAACACCTGACCCCCTCATTACGAATGAGGTGCTCTACCGGCTGAGCTAAAGCGGCCCGGTTGCGCAGGTCGAAGCGACCCGTGCGAGACGCGCTCTTTATACGGGCGCATCGCGCTTGCCAAGCGCCGCTTTCAAGGTCGCCAACAATGTCTCCTCATTGGGCTGTTCCGAGATCGAGGGCGCCAGGCCCAGCGCGGTGAGAGGGAAGGCGGCGGCGGGCGAGATGCAGGCGTAGACGGCCTCAGCCTGGTCGCGGGAAGGCCTTATTTCGAGCCAGGACGCAAGCGCCCGGGCGGCCCGTGGGGAATGAATCAGCACCGCCTCATAGGCCGGCGGCGCGGGCGGCGACGCTTCGACGGTCCGATAGACGGCAAGAGGCTGGACCGCGACGTTACGGGCGCCGACCGCTTCCAGCGCCGCAGGCAAATCGCCGGCCGGCGTCTCTGCCTGAGGCGACAGCAGGACCGCGTCGCTCAGTTCGGCGGCGATCAGGCGGGCAAGGGCGGTCAAATCTCCTTCAGCGGAGCGCACCGCCACGAAGCCCGCTCGCAACGCGGCCTGGGCCGTGGTCTGTCCTACGGCGAAGACGGGGCGGTCGCGCCGCAGGGTGAGCGCCGAAAACGCGGCGACGCCGTTGGCGCTGGTGAAGGCCAAGGCGGCGAAGCGATCAAGATCGGGCAGCGGCGGCGTCAGAGGCTCCACGATCAGCAGCGGATGAACAACCGGATCCAACCCCATGTCGCGCAGCCGGGCGGCGGTTCGAGAGGCGCCCGGCTCGGCGCGCGTGACCCAGACGCGAGGTTTCGCCGACGGCTCGGGGCGGCGGGCGGTCATCCGTCGAGGCTCGCGGGGTCGACCTCCTGATCGCCGGCGAAGGCGTGGACCTCGGCGCCCAGCCGTTCACCCAAGACGCGGGCGTCGGTCTCCGTAGGCTGGAACGCCTCGCCCGCGCGGCGCCATCGCGCCGAGCCGTCCGGGCTCAGCATCTCCGTGGTCAGGCGCAGGGTGTCGCCCTCGATCAAGGCGTAGGCGCCTACCGCCGTGCGACACGATCCCTCCAGGGCCGTCATCGCGCCCCGCTCGGCCGCGACGGCGACGGCCGTTTCCGGGTGGTTCAGGGCGGCGACCCAAGGGGCGTCGAGGTCCTCGACGCGAGTCTGGATGGCCAGGGCGCCCTGGCCGGGCGCCGGCAGGAAGGCGTCCAGCGACAGTTTTTCGCGAATATGTTCGGTCACCCCCAGCCGCGTCATGCCCGAGACGGCCAGCAGTATGGCGTCGAAATCTCCCTCGGCGGCGCGACGCAGCCGGGTGTCGATATTGCCCCTCAGCATCTCGACCTTCAGGTCCGGCCGAAGGGCCAGGGCCTGGGCCTGACGCCGCAGGCTGGCGGTGCCCAGCTGGGCGCCGAAGGGCAGGGCGTCGAAACTGTCGAAGTCACGGCTGATGAAGGCGTCGCGGGCGTCCTCGCGTTCCGGAATAGCGGCGATGCACAGGCCGTCGGGCTGTTCGGCCGGCACGTCCTTCATCGAATGGATGGCCACGTCGATGCGGCCGTCCAGCAGGGCCTCCTCGATTTCCTTGGTGAACAGGGCCTTGCCGCCCAGCTCCATCAGCCGGCGGTCCTGGATGCGGTCGCCGGTGGTGACGATCTCGATCAGGGGCACGGCGGTCGCGATCTCGCCCTCGGCTATGCCCAGGGCCCGGCCGATGGCCCGTTGCATCATGCCCGACTGGGCCAGGGCCAGCTTGGAGCGCCGGGTGCCGATGCGCAGGGGAAGGTTCATGGTCTTCGCTTGGGTCGTTGCTTACCGGACGCCGGATCGCTACCTCGACCCGATGGAGAGTTCCGCCGACTATAGCAGCGGCGCCGCAGCGGCAACTGGACGGGATGTCCCCCCCCTTCCCGGTGAAGCCTTGACGGTGCTGGGCCTTGAGACCAGCTGCGACGAAACCGCCGCCTCGGTGGTGCGCCTGCACCCGTCCGAACGGGGCGGCCGGGCCGAGGTCTTGTCCTCGGTCGTTCACAGCCAGATCGACGATCACGCGGCCTATGGCGGCGTCGTCCCGGAAATCGCCGCGCGTAGCCATGTGGAGATGATCGCCGAGGTCACGCGTCGCGCCATGGCCGAGTCCGGCCTGGGCTATGACGGTCTGGACGGCATCGCCGCGACGGCCGGACCGGGCCTGGTCGGCGGCGTCATGGTCGGCCTCAGCTTCGGCAAGGCGGCGGCCCTGGCGCGCGGCCTGCCCCTGGTGGCGGTCAACCATCTCGAAGGCCACGCGGTCTCGGCCCGTCTGGGGCAGGAGGTCGCCTATCCCTTCCTGCTGCTGCTGGTCTCTGGCGGTCATTGCCAGATTCTGGAGGTGCGGGGCGTCGGCGACATGAGCCGGATCGGCGCCACCATAGACGACGCGGCGGGCGAAGCCTTCGACAAGATCGCCAAGGCCCTGGGCCTCGGCTATCCGGGCGGGCCGGCGCTGGAACGACTGGCGCAGCAGGGCGACGGATCGAAGATCGACCTGCCGCGCGCCCTTCTGGGCCGCAAGGACTGCGACTTCTCCTTCTCGGGTCTGAAGACGGCCGCCTTCCGCATCGCCCAGACCTGCGAAACCGATCAGGACAAGGCCGATCTGGCCGATGCGGTCCAGACCGCCATCGCCCGGCAGCTGGCCGAGCGATCCGAACGGGCTCTGGCCGCCTATGCCGAAGACCATGATCACCGCCTTTTCGTGGTGGCGGGCGGGGTTGCCGCCAACAAGACCATTCGGGCCACGCTGCAGGCGACGGCGGCGAAACACGGCTTCGACTTCCTGGCGCCGCCCATGGCCTATTGCACCGACAATGCGGCCATGATCGCCCTGGCGGGGGCCGAACGGCTGGCCCTGGGCCTGACCAGCGACATAGACGTGGTCGCCCGACCGCGATGGCCGCTGGACGAAGCGCGCGCCCTGGCCGATCCTTCGCACAAGCCCGGCCGCAAGGGCGCAAAGGCATGACGAACGAGAACGCCTCGGGAGGGCGCATGGAATTCCGCACCGCAGGGGTCATCGGCGCCGGCGCCTGGGGCACCGCCCTGGCCCAGGTCTGCGTCCGCGCCGGACTGGATACGACGCTTCAGGCGCGTGAGCCCCAGCTGGTCGAGACCTTGAGAACGACGCGCGCCAACGACCTGTATCTGCCCGGCGTGACCTTGGCCGAGGGGCTCAAGTTCACCGCTGATCTGGCCGACTTGGGCGACTGCGACCTGATCCTGGCCGTGCCGCCGGCCCAGCATATGCGCGCCACCCTGACGGCTTTTGCACCCTATCACCGCGCCGGCGTGCCCGTGGTGCTCTGCTCCAAGGGCGTGGAACGGGGCACGATGAAGCTGATGACCGAGGTTCTGGCCGAGACCCTGCCGGACGCCCCGGCCGCGGTCCTGTCGGGCCCCAGTTTCGCCGGC
Source organism: Caulobacterales bacterium RIFOXYB1_FULL_67_16 (assembly GCA_001796045.1). Taxonomy (GTDB): domain Bacteria; phylum Pseudomonadota; class Alphaproteobacteria; order Caulobacterales; family Caulobacteraceae; genus Brevundimonas. The sequence continues at coordinate 25,206 of MGLN01000112.1, forward strand.
GAGGTGGCGCGCGGCCTGCCGACGGCGGTCACCCTGGCCTGCGCCGACGAAGGTCTGGGGCAGGCGCTGCTGAACACCCTGTCGGCGCCGGGCTTCCGCCCCTATCTGGCGACGGACTTGATCGGGGCCGAGGCGGGCGGGGCGCTGAAGAATGTCCTGGCCATCGCCTGCGGGGTCTCCGAGGGGCGTCAGCTGGGACGCAGCGCTCACGCGGCCCTGATCACGCGCGGATTTGCGGAAATGCCCCGCCTCGCCATCGCCATGGGCGGCCAGGCCGAGACGGTGGCGGGCCTCTGCGGCCTGGGCGACCTGGTCCTGACCTGCTCCAGCCCCCAGTCCCGCAACATGAGCCTGGGCCTCGCCCTAGGGCAGGGGCAGACGGTGGAACAGGCCCTTGCTGGCAAGCGCTCGGTGGCCGAAGGGTATGAGAGCGCCCCGGCCGTGCGCGCCCTGGCGGCGCGTCTGGGCGTGGAGACCCCCATCGCCGAGGGCATTGCCGCGCTTCTGGCTGGCGAGATCACCGTCGACGGACTCATCGACGGCCTGCTCTCTCGGCCGCTGAAGGCCGAGCGTGTCTGAGACCGAGCGCAAACGCGTCTGGAAGACGCCGGCCGGCGTAGCCCTCTGTGCGGAAGACGAGATCGCCGATCCCGGCTCGCGAGGCTTCGTCCTTCAGATCGGCGACGCCTTCTTTCACGGCTTCGTGGTTCGCAAGGACGGCGCCGTCGCCGGCTGGGTGGATCGCTGCCCCCACGCCGGCTTTCCCATCGCGATGGAGTTGGACCGCTATCTGACGCCCGACGGCGGCTTGATCCTGTGCGGCTGGCACGGGGCGGTGTTCGAACCCCTGACCGGCGCCTGCCTGGGCGGTCCGTGTGCGGGCGGACGCCTGACGCCCTGGCCGATCGTTTCGACCGAGGGAATCGTTCGCACTGCCTGAACAATCCTGTTCGGTCTAGCTTATACGTTAAAGTGATAATATTTCTATGCAGAAATATTGATCGGTTACTTGTTACATTCTTGACGAATGTAAGTATCGCATAAAGTCTAGATTGCTGCGTTATTGAAATATCGTCCATTTTGGACTATATTGTCACATATTCTTCACTCAAAATTCGAGAATTGTTCCGCCGAACCGATTACCGGGCGATCTGTGGGAGAGCCGATACGGCCGCCCTAACGTCTCAATCGGGGATCGATTCAATGACAAGCCGCAAACAGCTGATCTGGGCGACAACCGCCCTGGCCGGCGTCCTCTCTCTCGCCGGAACCGCCTCCGCCCAATCGACCGGTACGGAAGCCGCTGAACTGAACGAGATCGTCGTCACAGGGCAGCGCGGTCCGCGCACCATGGATGGCGTGATCACCGCCGAACAGGTCGGCAAGAGCCGCTCGACCATCACGCAGGAGTTCATCTCGACCCAGGCCTCGGGCCAGTCGATCAACGAGGTGCTGAACCTCGTCCCGGGCATGAACTTCACCAACAACGACCCGTACGGCTCTTCGGGCGGCAACATCCGTCTGCACGGCTTCGACAGCAACCGCATCGCCCAGACCTTTGACGGCATGCCGCTGAACGACTCGGGCAACTACGCCCTCTATACGAACCAGCAGTTGGACTCCGACCTGGTCGACAAGGCCACGGTCAACACCGGCACGACCGACGCCGACAGCCCCACCGCTTCTGCCACCGGCGGCACGATCAACATCTCGTCGATCACCCCGACGACGGACTTCGGCGGCTGGGTTCAGGGCTCGATCGGCGACTTCAATTATCAGCGCTTCGCCATGCTGCTGAACACGGGCGAGTTCGGCCCCTTCGGCACCCGCGCCTGGTTCGCCTATTCCGACCAGTCCTATGACAAGTTCAAGGGGCAGGGCGATCTGAACAAGATCCAGTACAACGCTAAGGTCTATCAGCCGATCCGCGACAACGGCGACTTCGTGTCGGTGGCCTTCCACTGGAACCGGAACCGCAACAACGCCTACAATGGCCCCTATTTGATCCAGTCGGCGACCGACTCGCGTTCGGACGTCGAGGTCAGCCCCTACGGCTGGGACGTGGACTTCTCCAACACCTATACGGCGCCGACCTTCGTCAACGGCTCGGCTGACGTCGATCAGAACGGCAGCGGCGCATCCACCTACTGGGGGCTCCGCATCAACCCGTCCGATACGGGCAATATCCGTGGTCAGTCGCGGTTCACGCTGGCAAAGGGGCTGGTCTTCACTTTCGATCCATCGTTCCAGTACGTCCTGGCAAACGGCGGCAGCCAAAACACACGCCTGAGCGAAACCGCCACCCTGCTGCGCGGCTCGCAGACCTCGGGCGGCGTGGATCTGAACGGCGACGGCGACACGCTGGATAGCGTCCGCGTTATGACGCCGTCGAACACCCACACTCAGCGTTACGGTATCAACTCCTCGCTGCTTTGGTCGCCCAGCGACAACCATTCGTTCCGTCTGGCCTATACGCTGGATTGGGCGCGCCACCGTCAGACCGGCATGTACGGCTATGTGGACTTCACCGACTCCTCGGCCCCGGTCTACGCCGACATCTGGGGCGGCCTGAAGGAAGAGGACAACCGGATCGTCAACCTGGACGGATACGCCCTGCGGTCGCGTGACCGCCTGTCCTATGCCCAGCTCAACCAGGTCGCCGTCGAGTATCGCGGCAAGTTCATCGATGACCACCTGCGTCTGAGCCTGGGCGTTCGCGCCCCCTTCTTCAAGCGCGAGATGAATCAGAACTGCTACTCAGCCAAGGGCTCCAGCTCGGTGCTCTGCACCACCCAGACCGCAACGATTTCGCCGAACTCGACCGACAACTACACCTACTACCGCTTTGGCACCACGACCGACTACATCGCGCCCTACAGCCGCGAGAAGACGTTCGACGACATCCTGCCGAACATGAATGTGACCTGGCGCTTCGACTCGGCGCACAGCCTCTACGGCTCCTATGCCGAAAGCCTGACCCTGCCGCGGACGGATAACCTCTATACGGTGATCTACAATGACGACGGCGACCTGGTCAGCCCGATCGTCGATCCGGAGAAGAGCAAGACCTTCGACATCGGCTATCGCTACCAGAGCGGAACCCTGATCGCCTCGGCCAGCCTCTGGTACACACAGTTCGAGAACCGCATTCTCTCGACCTATGACGAAGAGACCGGCATCTACGCCGACCGCAACGTGGGCGACGTGGATCTGAAGGGCTTCGACGCCCAGCTCGGCTTCTCGCCGATCGAGCCGCTGTCGATCTATCTGTCGGCCTCCTACAACGACAGCGAGATCAAGGACGATGTGGTCTACGACTCGACCACGACCTACAACACGGCCGGCAAGACTCTGGTGGAGGTGCCGGACTGGACCTTCGGCCTGCGCGCCCAGTACGAGACCGGTCCGCTTCAGACCGGCGTGCAGGTCAAATATGTCGGGGAGCGCTGGGTCACCGACGTCAACGATCTGAAGGTCGACGCCTATACGACTGTCAACGCCGACGCCCGCTTCGACCTGGGCTATTTCGGCATGACGGGCACCTATGTGCAGCTGAATGTCATCAACCTGTTCAACGAGGACTATTATGGTTCGCTCGGCACGGTCGTGACGGTCACGCCGACCGAGCCGGGCTATAGCGCCTCCAGCCGTCCGTATGCGTCGCAAGGCGCGCCGCGGACGATCCAGGCCTCGGTCCGCTACGCCTTCTGACGACCTATGGGACGCCGCCTCGGCGGCGTCCCATACAGGATGAAACGCCCTGGAGCTCAAGCTCCGGGGCGTTTTTGTTTGCGCCTGATCGAGAAGAAGAGCGGTCGGGTCAGGCGGCCAGGGCGGGTTTCAGCGGCGTCACCGACGCCGTCGGCCGCCGCGTCGGCAGATCGAAGCTGACCACGGTGCCGACGCCCGGCTCGCTCTGGATCGACATCTGACCGCCGTGCAGCTCGATCAGAGACTTGGTCAGGGCCAGGCCCAGGCCGGTGCCCTGGGTGGTCTTCGAATGTTGGCCCTCGACCTGTTCGAACGGGCGCGCCAGGCGGCTCAGATCCTCGGCCGCAATGCCGATGCCTGTGTCGGCGCAGGCGATCCGCACCCGATCCTCTCCCATCGGACCGCAGAAGGCGGTCAGCGACAGGGTGACGGCGCCGCCTTCGGGCGTGAACTTCACCGCATTGGAGATCAGGTTCAGCAGGATCTGTTTCACCCCGCGCTGATCCGCCTCGATGTTCGGCAGATCGCCCGCCTCGACGGTCAGGCTCAGACCCGCCTCCTGGGCCTTGCCGCGCATCAGCCGGACAGCTTCTTCGCACACGTCCCGCAGGGCGACGGTCTCGTAGTGCAGGGTCATCTTGCCGGCTTCGATCTTGGCCATGTCGAGAATGTCGTTGATCAGGCTGAGCAGATGCTGCCCCGACTTCAGGATGTCGCCCGCATAGCCCCTGTACTTGTCGCCGATGGGACCGAACAGTTCCGACGCCATGATCTCGGAGAACCCGTTGATGGCGTTCAACGGGGTGCGCAGCTCGTGGCTCATATTGGCCAGGAATTCGGACTTGGCCTGGTTGGCGGCCTCGGCCCGGGTCATGGCGATCTCGTATTTGCGCGCCAGCTGCGACAGCATCTGCTGGCTGGATTCCAGCTGGGCGACGGTCCGGCTCAGATCCTCCACGGCGCGGCGGCGTTCGGCCTCCTCGCGCTTGATGGCGGTGATGTCGGCGGCGGTGACGACCGACCCGCCTTCGGAGGTGAAGCGTTCGGACAGCTGCAGCCAGCGCCCGTCATGCAATTCGACCTCGCGCAGCCCCGCGCGCCGGTGGGCCGGCGCGTGCTCGGCCTTGATGGCCAAGGCGGCGATCCGGTTCAGCTCGTCCTTGGCCGCGCCGCGCCGCACCACCCCCGGCTGGAAGCCGAAGGCGTCCTCGAAGGCCTGGTTCGACAGGATCAACCGACCGTTCCGGTCGAACAGGACGAAGGCCTCGGAAATGCTCTCGACCCCGTCTCTCAGACGGCTCTCGGCCGACTGGGCGGCGGCCTTGGCCCGGCGCGCCTCGGTGATGTCGAGCGCCACGCCCAGAATGACCGAGAAACCGGCCTCGCCGCGTTGTCCGCGCGCCTGGCCCCGTGCGTCGATCCACCGGGTTCGCCCCGCTTCGCCGGGCACCGGGAAGGTGACCTCGAAGGCGCCATAGGCCGAGGCCTGTCGCAGCGCATGCCGGACCTCGTCACGGAAACGGGGATGGATGCGGCCCATGACGGTCTCGCTCGAAATCACGCCGCCGCGCTCGAAGCCCAGCAGGGTCGCCATATAGTCCGACAGGGTGACTTCCTCGGCCTCCAGGTCCCATTCCCAGACGCCGCAGCGGGCGGCCTCGACCGCTATGCGGAAGCGCCGTTCCGACGAGGCCCATTCGCGGCTCGCCCGCGCCCGGCGCACGCCTTGCCACAGGAACAGACCGACGACTCCCAGACCCAGGAGGAGCGGCGTGATGAGCACCCAGACGTCGTCCACAAGCGCGGCCAGACCTTGGGCGGGCGGCTCGCCTGCGGCGACGACATAGGGTCCGCCGGCCTCTACGGGAGCGGCGACCACGGCATGGTCATTGATCTTTCTAGGCTGTGTCAGGGTCGCCAGATCGGCGGATGCGATTCCAAGCACCGCCTCTGCGGGCCGGCCCTGTTCTTCGGGCTTGGCCGAGACCAGGACGACGCCCGCGCTGGACACGATCCTGAGCCTTGGGTCTTCGCCGATAGGGGGCGTGATGCGGGCCGCCAGCCGTCGCTCCCAGAGGTCTGAGCCGGGAATCGTCATCCGGCCTTCGCCCTGCCGGGCCAGAACGGCCCCGTCCGGTCCGACGACGGTGAAGCCTACGCCCGGCGCCGCGCGACGCGCCGCCTCCACGACGGCGATGGGTTCGGCGTCCTCGCTCAGGGCCGCTTCGCCGGCCTGCAGGCCGTTCTGCGCCTCTGCGACCAGGGCGGCGGTGCGGCTCGCCGCCAGCTGAGCGCTCAGCACCAGATTGTCTTGGGTCAGGTGCAGGACTTCACGGGCGGGGCGTTGGGTCTCGCGCGCCAGCAGCAGACCGTAGCCGGTCGCGGCGAAGGCGAGCGCCAGCACCCCGACACGCATCCAGGACGGGGCGCCGGAGACGCGGTCGGTGGCGCGCCGGCCCCGTCCTTCCTGCCTCCGCTCCATGCCCCGCAAGGCCTTCTCCCAACCCGATCTACGTCTCGGGGAATCTAGGCTGCGTCGCGGATTCCTGTCGAGACTTGGTTAACGGTTTCCGAACGTCAGGCCGCTTCCGCAGGGGATGGAATTCGCGCGGGAGCCGCTTCCAGCACTTCGGTCACCGGTTGAAGCGCCTCGCGCGCCTGCCGGGCCAGGGCCAGGACGGCCGGCGGGGCGTCGTCGGGGCTTTCCGCCACGAGGTCGATCAGGCCCTCGGCCAGCTCCATCAGCCGGGGCGCGGCGGCGATCAGCCGAGCCTGAAACTCGATCCGCGACGGATCGCGATCATACTCGGCCCCGGGCACGCGCCAGCCGCCCCAGTCCGCAGTATCGGTGACGACCACGGGATAGGTGCCGGGCTGGGGGTGGTGGAGGCAGTCTTCCTCGGCCTGCCACTTGTTGCGGGCGCGCAGGACCCGCCAGTGACCCAACTCCGTCGCAGCCGCATCCTCGGCGGCCATCATCAGCTCGGCGGCGGCGAATTCGCGACCCAGACCCACGTCATAGGTGACGCGAACCGGCTCGTCGAAACCCTTGGCCCAGACCGGCTGGACCTTCTCGACCGTGGCCCAGGCGCCGACGCATTCGACCCAGACCCTCTGCCCCTTCTGGAACTGCGCGCGCGCCATTCCACCCTCCAATGGTTTCCATCACTATGAAGGGCGGGGGTTAGCGGCCGGTATGAGGTTTGGGTTAACGCGAGATGCGCTCCAGCGTCTCGCCGGCGTACTTCTCCTTCACCCGCGTCGACAGATCGCCCAACGCGATCACACCCACGATCCGGCCATGCTTGTCCATCACGGGCGCGCGGCGAATCTGGTGGGATCCCAACAGGTCCAGCACCGACTTCAGGTCGTCGCTGTCCAGCACCGTCTGCGGATCGCGGGTGATGTATTCGACCACCGGGGCGCTCGGGGGCGCGCCGGTGGCGACGGCTCGCACGACGATGTCCCGATCCGTGACCGCCCCGATCAACTGATCGCCGTCTGCCACGGGCATGAAGCCGAACCCGCCTTCCGCCATCCGCGCCGCGACCTCCTGGATCGTGTCGCCGGGGCGAGCGAGGTGAACATCCTTGGTCATGACGTCGCGGGTCTTCATGGTATTTCCTTGTGAAGGCTTGGCAATAAAACCCGTCTCAAGCAGCGGGGTTCCGCTGTGTCGCGCCGTTGTGCCGCGGGCTCCGGCCGCCACGCCGCCTTTTGACCGCGTCCGAAAATCGCCAGCCCTTGGGCGTGGATTTGATGTCAGATGTCGCATCCAGACAGGAGATCAGCATGACCGACCAAACACGCCGCGCCCAAGTCTTCCGCGACCTGCATCGCCGGCGCGGTCTGATCCTGCCGAACGCCTGGGACGCCGCCAGCGCGCGGGTGTTTCAGACCTCAGGGTTCGCCGCTGTGGCCACCACCAGCGCAGGCGTCGCATGGGCGCGCGGCGCTCGCGACGGCGAGGATCTGACGCGGGCCGAGATGATGCGGGAGATCGCGACCATCGCCCGCGCCCTCGATCTGCCGCTAAACGCCGATGTCGAGGCCGGGTACGGCCCCACCGCGGCCGATGCGGCCGAGACCGCGCGCCAGGCCTGGGCGGCCGGCGCCGTCGGCGTTAATTTCGAGGACGCGGACTATGCTGCGCCCGGCGCTCTTACATCGGTGTCCCATCAGCAAGCCCGCATCGCCGCGATGCGCGACGCCGTGCCTGAAATCGTCATCAACGCTCGCACAGACGTCTTCTTGTTGGGATTGGGCGACAGCGAGGTCGAGCGGGTCGGCATGGCGATCGAACGGGGTCGCGCCTGGCTGGAGGCGGGGGCGGATGTCGTCTTCCTGCCGGGCGTGACCGATCCCGCCGTCGTGACGCGTCTGGCCGATGGGGTCGGCGGGCCGATCAGCCTGATGGCGGGGCCGGACGCGCCGCCGGCGAAGGCGCTGTTCGCGGCGGGCGCTTGTCGGATCAGCACCGGTCCCTATCCGATGCGCGCCGTTCTCGAGCGGTTGAAGGCCCTGGCCGACGGACTGGCCGAAGATTGGTCGGCCATGTCCCCTGCCGGAGACGGCCTGACGAAAATCGGCATCGTCTTTGGTTGATCGCGGCGTGGTATGGGCGGATAGGGCTCGCATTATCGTGTTCCCTTCCCCAATATTGGGGTTCGCATATCAGGGGACATGATGGCCGAGGCGGCGACGGGACTGGATCTGGGCGCGGCTGCCGCCCTGCTGGCGGCGGGCGTCATCGCCGTGCCGGTGTTCAAGCGGGTCGGGCTGGGGTCAGTGCTCGGCTATCTGGCGGCCGGGCTGGCGATAGGGCCGTTCGGCCTGAGGCTGTTTCAGGAACCCGAGACCATCCTGCATGTCGCCGAGTTCGGGGTGGTCATCTTCCTGTTCATCATCGGGCTGGAGATGCGGCCCAAACGCCTGTGGGGGCTCCGAAAGGAGATCTTCGGCCTGGGCGCGGCCCAGGTGTTGTTCTGCGGCTTTATCCTGACCCTGACGGCCATGCTGGCCGGCTTTTCCGCGCCGGTCGCCTTCGTCGGGGCCATGGGCTTCGTCCTGTCCTCCACCGCCGTCATCATGCAGATGCTGGAAGAACGCGGCGAGATCGCGGGCGGACCGGGACAGCGGGCCGTTTCCATCCTGCTGCTGGAAGACCTGGCCATCGTGCCGCTTCTGGCGGTGGTCGCCGTCCTGGCCACGGTTCTGGGCGTGGCGGACGAGCAGGCGCCGCCCCTGTGGCAGACCGTCGGCTTCGCGGTCGCGGCCGTCGGAGGCGTGCTGCTGGCGGGCAAATATCTGGTCAATCCCATCTTCCGCCTGCTGGCCCGGTATGGCGGGCGCGAGGTGATGACGGCGGCGGCCCTGCTGGTGGTGGTCGGCGCCGCCTGGGCCATGTCGCTGGGCGGGCTGTCCATGGCCATGGGCGCCTTCCTTGCCGGGGTCCTGTTGTCCGAATCCAGCTTCCGGCACCAGTTGGAGGCGGACGTGGAGCCGTTTCGGGCCATTCTGCTGGGCCTGTTCTTCCTCAGCGTCGGCATGTCGCTGGACCTGTCGGTGGTGGTGGCCGACTGGCGTCTGGTCGTCGGCGGCGTGGTCGCCTTCATGGCGGTCAAGGCGCTGGGCATCTATGGCGTGGCTCGGCTGTTCAAGGCCTCGCACCACGAGGCGGTCGAGCGCGCGGCCTTGTTCGCCCAGGGCGGCGAGTTCGCCTTCGTCCTGTACGGCGCGGCGGTGACGGCCGGTCTGTTCGACGCCCAGGTGGGCGCCATGCTGTCGGCCATCGTCATCCTGTCTATGGCTTTGACGCCCCTGACCAGCCTGCTGACCCAGCGTCTCCTGCCCAAGCCGACCCTGTCGGCCGAAGACGCGGACGGCGTGGAGTTCGCCAAGGACCTGCGCGGCCAGGTCCTGATCATCGGCTTCGGCCGTTTCGCCCAGGTGGTGTCACAGCCCCTGCTGGCGCGCGACGTGGACGTGTCGATCATCGAAAACGACGTCGAGATGATTCAGGCCGCCTCCCAGTTCGGCTTCAAGGTCTACTACGGCGACGGCGCCCAGCTTCACACCCTGCGGGCGTCCGGGGCGGACGAGGCCGAGATCGTCCTGGTCTGCGTCGACAAGCCCGAGGTCGCGGACCGGATCGTGGAACTGGTCAAGTCCGAGTTTCCGAACACAAAAATCATGGCCCGCGCCTTCGACCGGGGCCATTCGATGCGCCTGATCCAGGCCGGGGTCGACTACCAGATCCGCGAGACCTTCGAGTCCGCGCTGAAGTTCGGTGAGCGCGCCCTGATCGAGCTGGGCATGGACGAGGCCCGGGCCGCCGAGACCATCGGCGACGTCCGCCGCCGCGACGAGGCGCGGCTGGACCTCCAGCTGACCGGCGGCATCACGGCGGGCCGCCAGCTGATGCGAGGCAATATGCCGACGCCGCAGCCCGCCCCCTACATCAAGCCGCGCCGCGAGGGGCGGTTGCTCAACGAGGACGAGGCGGGCCCGCCCGCGCCGCAAGAGCGAGAGACCGCTTAAGGTCGCGCCGTCCCAGCCGACGCCCTGGCGCGTTGCAGGGCGACGCGAGCGCGCAGATGAGGGCTGGCCGCCACGGCGTCGGCAATGGCGTTGAACCTCTGCGAGTCCAATCCGGAATCGGCGACGACATTGCCGATGGCGGTCTGCTGCTGCAGCGTCAGCTGATCATTTGGGGTTCCTGCCGCGATCGCGCGCATCCTGGTCATGGCGGTGGTGTAGAGGGTCAACTCCTGGGGC
>MGLN01000112.1:35713-39724 GCA_001796045.1 Caulobacterales bacterium RIFOXYB1_FULL_67_16
GCGGCGACTACGGGATCATTGGCCATGGCGTTGGAAATGGCGTTGAAGCGGGTGACTTCCAGCCCCGAATCCATCACCGCCCGCGCCATCTCGGCCTGCTGTTCCGGCGTGGGTTGAGCCCCGTTCAGGGTGTCGCTGACCGCCCGGACCTGGGTCATGGCGTCGTTGAACTTCTTCAGTTCGTCGTCGGTGAAGGGCGCCGTCGTCGGCGGCGATGCGGCGGTTTGGCCGGGCGTCGTCGGCGGCGGCGTCTGCTGCGCCTGGGCGCCGGCAGCGGCCACAAGGGCGGCGGTGGAGATGAGCAAGGCTAGACGGGGGGCGCGCATGGGCGTGTCCTTTCGGTCTGGCGTCCACAGGGGCCGTCGAAACGGCGCCGACGCAGTCACGCCGGCCTCCTCGCAGGATGTGGAGCCTGAGGGGCCAACAAGGAAACGAGGAGCCCCCTGAACCTAGGAAGGCGTCCCGCCCAGGCAACCCGCAGCGGCGGCCGACGGGCTGGAGGGGCGATCAAGTATGCGTTAGACGGGCGTGATCTCCGCACAGGTTCCTTCATGAAACGTCTCGCCTTCGCCGCCGTCGCCCTCATCGCCGTCGCCGCGCCCGCCGTTCAGGTCGACGCCTGGGGCAATACGGGGCACAGGCTGATCGGGGTGGCGGCCATGCGGGCCCTTCCTGACGAGCTTCCCGCCTTCCTGAAGACCCCCGGCGCCATCGCCGACGTCGGCGAACTGGCGCGCGAGCCCGATCGGTGGAAGGGCGCGGGCCAGCCCCACGACCGTGAGCGCGACACCGCCCACTTCATCGACCTGGACGACGACGGCCATGTCTTCGACCCGCGCGGCATGACCCTGGCGGAACTGCCCCGTTTGAAGTCGGAATACGATGCCGCCCTGACCAAGGCCGGTCTGGACGTCGACGACGCCGGCTATCTGCCTTACGCGATGATGGACGCCTGGCAGAATCTGGGTCGCGATTTCGCCTACTGGCGCGTCCTGAACGCCGCCGAGAAGCGCGAGACCAATATGGAGCGCCAGGCCTGGTACCGGGCCGACCGCCTGCGTCGCGAGGCCCTGATCCTGCGCGACATCGGGGTCATGGGCCATTATGTCGGCGACGGGTCGCAACCCCACCATACGACGATCCACTACAACGGCTGGGGCGATTTCCCGAACCCGGAAGGCTTCACCAATTCGCGCCAGACCCATGCCCAGTTCGAAGGCGCCTTCACCAGCCGCGTCGCCCGCCTGGATGCTGTCGAGGCCGCCATGCCCGCCGCCGATCTGAATGGCTTCGACGTGAAGGCGCGCACCGTCGCCTATCTGACGACGACGCTCGGCACGGTCGTCCCCTTCTACCGGCTGGAGAAGGCGGGGGCCTTCCGCGACAGCGATCCGCGCGGCGCCGCCTTCGTCAACGAGCGGCTGGCTGCGGGCGCGGCCGAGCTGCGCGACTTCGTCGCCGCCGCCTGGACCGCCTCGGCCGACGCCTCCATCGGCTGGCCCGCCGTCAAGGTCGCCGAGGTCGAGGCCGGAACCGCCGATCCCTGGCTGGCCATGGTCGGCGAGGACTGAACCCCGTTATCCGCTCATCCCGGCTTTCGCCGGGATGAGCGGAAAGAGTATGTGCATCGAATGCCCGATCTGACTCCCCCCGCCGTCATCCTCGACAAGCCGCAGATGGCCGAGAACATCGGCGCCGTGGCGCGGGTGATGGCGAACTTCGGTCTTGTCGACCTGCGTCTGGTCGCTCCCCGCGACGGCTGGCCCCAGGAGCGGGCCTGGGCCACGGCCTCGGGCGCCGACTGGATGCTGGACGGCGTGCGGGTGTTCGACACGGTCGCCGAGGCCATCGCCGACCTCAACACCGTCTTCGCCACCACCGCGCGCCCGCGCGAGACGCGCCAGCCGGTCCGCACCCCGCGCGAATCCAGCCGGGTTCTGTATGACGACACGGCCTCGGGTCTGAAGACCGGCCTGCTGTTCGGTGGCGAACGGGCGGGGCTTGAGACGACCGACATCGCCCTGTGCGCCGGCATCGTCACCATTCCGATCGACCCCAAGCACCATTCGCTGAACCTGGCCCAGGCCGTGGCGATCAACGCCTATGAATGGCGCACCCTGATCCTGGACGCCCCGCCGCCCCGTTTCCGCGAGGCTGAGCCGCCGGCCTCGAACGACCTGCTGATCGGCATGTACGAACATCTGGAGGAGGAGCTGGAGAACGGCGGATTCTTCTATCCGCCCGAGAAGAAGCGCTCGATGAGCCAGAACCTCCGCGTCATGCTGGGCCGCGCCGCCTTCTCCGAACAGGAGGTCGCCACCATGCGCGGCGCCATCCACGCCCTGGCTCGGGGGCGGGGCCGGGTGCTGGCCAAGCTGGCGGCCGAGCGGGCGGCGAAAGCTGAGACGCCGGACGCGCCCGAGTGAAGGCGTTGCTGATCTACCCGCTCGCGGCGCTGGCGGAGATCGGTGGGTGTTTCGCCTTCTGGGCCTGGCTGAAGCTGGATCGCTCGCCGCTGTGGCTGGCGCCGGGCCTTGTCTGTCTGATCGTCTTCGCCTGGCTGCTGACCCTGGTGCCCAGCGATGCGGCGGGCCGGGCCTTCGCCGCCTATGGCGGGGTCTATATCTGCGCCTCCCTGGTCTGGATGGCGATGGTCGAGAAGACGACGCCCGACCGCTGGGATCTGATCGGCGCGGCGGTCTGTCTGGTCGGGGCCGGGATCATCCTGTTCGGACCGAGGAATTTCTAACATCGCAACCCGATGATGTGCGTGGGCGCTTTCCAAGTTGGATGGGGCGTGTTTATTCGGGGAATGAAATCTCGGTCGTTGTTCGCGAGCATTCTTGGGCTGGCTTTTTGTTTGACCCCCACCGGCGCGCTCTCACAATCCTATCACGCCAATACGGCTTTGCCGTTGGACGGCATTCTGAGCGACGCATCGCCTGACGTGGCGAGCGCCTTCGAGATCACGGACGGCGGACTCCGCCATAGGGCGAGCGGGTATTCCTGTCCCTCACTCGGCTCCGGCGTGGTTCTGTCTGCGATTGGGGCGGGGGGCTTGCCAGGGCAGGTGCAGACCGAGGCGGTCTTCTGCGAGTATTCCGACGGCGCGAAGCCGGTGGCGAAGGTGGTGTTCAACCGACCTCCGCCCAGCGATCCGCTTTTGACGTCGGACCTTTGCCAAAAACTGGCGCGGGAGTTGCGGCTGCCACAGGGAGCCGGCCGGATACCGGGCGTGAGCCGTATCGATGGGCCGGGACAATCGGCCAGCCTTCCGACCTTGCCGATCAATGGTGAGGCGAAGCCGCTTTCGCGGTGTTCGCACCTACGAGCGCCCCTGGATCGTCCGATCATCGTATTCGACGCTGTCGCCATTCAGGCGTCGAGTGGTTGGGCCGTTACGGTTCTGCACACGCCGCCACCTCCGCCCTGCTGCGGCGGCTATCGGGGAATTATGAGCACCAGCTTCTTTCTCCTCCCAATCGACTTGCTGAGGCAGGTCGCCAGTGTGCCTGTGTCCGCGTTGCCAAATTCGTTCGAAGGCATCGAGAGTCTGATGCCTGGCCGATGGTTTCAGACGACCCCGCGAACTTGAGCGATCATAAAGTCTAACCCGCCCCCAGCAGGTCCGACCAGCGCCAGCTGGCCTTGCCCAGGGCGATCCGCGCCCCTTCGTCGCCGTCCTCCAGGGTGAGCACGGCCAGGCCCGTCATCCGCTGATTTCGGCATTCCGCCGGCGCGAAGGCCACCTCCAGCGCAATGGCCTGACGCACCCCGGCCAGACCCTTGCCGGCCTGGTTGCGGCTTTGCAGCCAGTCGCCGTTCCAGACCAGCATGGCCCGGCCCGCAGCGTTCATCTCCCGGCTGGCGGCGATGACGGCGCGGCGCACGGCGGCGTCGTCGCGCACCGCCTCCTGAACCCAGCGCACCATGTCGCAGGACCCGCCGCCGGAGCCTGGGCCTGATCCCGTTCCGCCGTTCCCGCCCGCGCCGCCGACTCCATTCCCGCCC
>MGLN01000112.1:39737-40575 GCA_001796045.1 Caulobacterales bacterium RIFOXYB1_FULL_67_16
CCGCCCCGACCGTCGCGGCGCCCGCCAGCTGGGCTGCGCCGAGCAGGGGCAAGGGCGGTCCCGGCGGCGCGGGGGCGGCGGGCAGGGGTTCGATATCGGGCGGAAGCCGGTCGACGATCTTGCGCGGCCGCGCCGCCGCGATGGCGGGCGGGGCGCGTCGGGGGGCGGGCTTGGCCGGGGCGGGCGTCTCGGCCGCCGCAGCCGGGGCGTCAGGCGTCGGCGAAGGATCGGGCGCGGGGATGCGCGCGGGCGGCGGCGGCTGTGGCGGCGGAGCGACCAGTTCGACCAGGATCGCCGGCTCCGGCGTCGGCCGGGCCGGCGGCTCGGGCCGCACGGCCGTCATCATCAGCACCAGGGCCGCATGGCCGAAGACCACCGGCGCGACCGCCAGGGCCCGTCGCCGGATCGCTGCCGGGCTCAATCGCCGATCCGTGATGCGATGTGAGACGTCGTTCGCATGGTCATTCGCGACGAACCCCTGTAAAAAATCACGACTGTCTGTTGAAAACATTCAGTCGCGTCAGGAAGGTGGCGAAGGCGCGAATACAACTGGTCGCTGTCTAAGATCAGCAATAGTCCAGATTGTCCGCCATACGGCGAAGCCTGCTGGCGGCGCAACGTAACGGCGCGCCTTCTGGTTCCACTTGTTCATCGAAAATGGCGGGTTTCGTCGAAGACCGAACGGCTAAGCTGACATTTTGCCGCCTAAAGCGCGTCATTACTCCGCCTTGTCGCCTACCGCAGTTTCATCGGGCGCATGAACTGGGCGTGGCGCCCCCAGCAAGAAGGAGACATGAACTTGAGCAGATCGAAACTCAGGACGGCGGTCCTCGGCGGC
>MGLN01000113.1:0-244 GCA_001796045.1 Caulobacterales bacterium RIFOXYB1_FULL_67_16
GTCGCCGACATGAAGGCGATCGCCGGTTTCGACATCGAGCCGTGGGACTACCTCTACTTCGCCGAGAAGGTGCGCAAGGCCAAGTACGACCTGGATCAGAACCAGCTGAAGCCGTACTTCGAACTGAACGCCGTCCGCGCTGGCTCCTTCGCCATGGCCGAACGTCTGTACGGCTTCAAGTTCACCAAACTGCCCAAGGGTTCGGTCCCGACCTTCGAGCCGGACGTCGAGGTCTATGGACTGC
>MGLN01000113.1:297-11130 GCA_001796045.1 Caulobacterales bacterium RIFOXYB1_FULL_67_16
CGTCCGGGCAAGCGTTCTGGCGCCTGGATGACCACCTACCGGTCCTTCTCGACCCTGGACGGCTCCAAGGTGATCCTGGGCTCCAACAACAACAATTTCACCAAGCCCGAGCCCGGCGAGCCGGTGCTGATCTCGCTGGATGACGCCGAGACCCTGTTCCACGAGTTCGGCCACACCCTGCACTACTTCTCGTCGAACGTGACCTATCCGTCGTTCGGCAACACCCCGCGCGACTTCGTCGAATATCCGTCGCAGGTGCACGAGCACTGGGTGCTGAGCCGGCCGATCCTGGACGGCTATCTGAAACACTATCAGACGGGCGAACCCATGCCCCAGGCCCTGGTCGACAAGATCCAGGCCTCGTCCACCTTCAACCAGGGCTATGCGACGGTCAGCTATCTGTCCTCGGCCATCGTCGACATGGACCTGCACACCCAGGCCACGCCCCCGACCGACATCGACGCCTTCGAAAAGGCCAGCCTGGCCCGCATCGGCATGCCCAGGGAGATCGTGATGCGGCACCGCCTGCCGCAGTTCAATCACCTGTTCACGTCCGACGGCTATTCGGCCGGCTACTACAGCTACCTCTGGTCCGAGACGATGGACGCCGACACCTGGGCCTATTTCGAGGAGTCGGGCGACGTCTTCAATCCGGACATCGCCGGCCGGTTCAAGTCGATCATGCTGGCTCCGGGCAACACCACCGACCGCGCCGAGGCCTATCGCGCCTTCCGCGGTCGCGACCCCGACGTCGCCGCCCTGCTGAAGGTCCGGGGCTTCCCGGTGTCCTGATCGCCCCCGGCGCGCGACATAGGCGCTGACGGGACGCCGCCGGACGCTCTGTCCGGCGGCGTCCTGCGTTTCAGGCCTCGAACGCGCGGCTGCCGCGAGCGTATTCGGTCCTCGCCCGGTCCGGCAGCCCCGACAGGGCTTCCTCGCGGACCCCCGCGCGGCATTTGAGTCTTTCGATGGACGTGCGGCCGCCGCACAGCCGGTCGGCGGCCTCGCGTATCCGGCCGTCCAGCCTCGCCGCGCCTTGAGGCGTCGCGAGGTCCAGATCCCCGTAGGCGATGCGAAGGTCTGAAGCGGAGGCGGCGCTCGCGGCCAGGACGGCGGCGGTCGTCAGAGAGACAATCCTGAACATGATCCTGTTTCCTTTTCCCGCCCCTCTGTCGTCCGGGGCAGGGGACGCTCGCGCGGAACCGCAGCCAAACGGCGAAGCTTCCGCGGCGGAAACACGGCCGAGTCATAAATCGGCGTCATGACATTTCCGACAGGGCGGGGCCCAAGCCGTTCGCGGATCCGGTCGCGCCTCCAGCGCATTTCTTCCGAGGCCGGCATGGCTTAAGGCGAAGACAGCGCATCCGTCTGCGGGAGATTCCATGCCCCTCGTCGCCTCCTACATCTACAAGGACGGCCGACGCGTGCGGGCCGGGGCTCTGACGCCGAAGGGGCTGGCGCTCAGGCCGGGTGAGTTCGTCTGGGTCGGTCTTCACGACCCGACCGACGCCGAGTTCGACATCCTGGTGAAGCGGTTCCACCTCCACCCGTTGGCGGTCGAGGACGCCCTGTCGGCGCACCAGATGCCCAAGGTCGAGATCTATGGGCGCGAGCTTTTCGTTGTCGCCCGCACGGCCGAGAAGGTGGACGACCACATCAGCTACGGCGAGACCCACGTCTTCGTCGGGACGGACCACGTCATCACCATCCGGCACGGCTCGAACCGCGCCCACACCGCCCTGCGCGCCCAGCTGGAGGCCGCGCCGGACCGGCTCAAGGCCGGGCCGGACTTCGTCCTGCACGGGGTCCTGGACTTCATCGTCGACGCCTATGTCCCCATCGTCGACGGCGCCGAGGACAGCGTGCTGGAAATGGAGCAGCGGGCGCTGGAGGCCTTCCTGTCCCGCGCCGAGATTCGCCGTCTCTTCACCCTGCGCCGCGAACTGCTGAAGTTCCGCCGCATCCTGGGGCCGATGGAGGAGGTGGCCGGACGGCTGCAGTCGCAGGACATGCCCTGCATCGACGCGGACATTCGTCCCTATTTCCGCGACATCGCCGACCATGTGCGCCGGGTGAACAGCCGCCTGAACGGGCTGACGGAAATCCTGACCTCGGTCTTCGAGGTGGCGAACCTTCTGGAGCAGCAGCGGCAGGGCGTCATCACCCGCAAACTGGCGTCCTGGGCGGCGCTACTCGCCGTGCCGACGGCCATCGCCGGCATATATGGCATGAATTTCGACTTTATGCCGGAACTGCACTGGCGCTACGGCTATCCGCTGGCGATGGGCGTGATCGCCGTCGTGTGCCTTGGCCTCTACATCACCTTCAAGCGGACCAAATGGCTCTAGCCCGCGAGGCGGCGAGGGGCGGATCGCGCCCCTCGCCGGTTTCGGATCAGCTGTTGGCGAACAGGCCGACGACCTGGGCGACCTGACGGGCGCCGCGCGAGGCGCGGGCGTAGTCGACCTGGTGCGAACGCGGCAGCTGGCGCATGGCTTCGTTGCGAACAGCAGCGCGACAGCTTTGTCGATTGATGATGCTTCCGCCGGTGAACCGGTAGTCCCGGCACATACGCTCGGCGGCCTGGTCGACGCGGGCGTCGAAGGCGGCGGCGCCGGCGGCGGAGGACAGATCCAGATCGCCGAAGGGGATACGGGCGTCCTGGCTCTGGGCCAGGGCGGAGGACGCGGACAGGACGGCGACGGCGAAGAGAACGGGGGAGAGAACCTTCATCGCTTTGCTCCTCGGAGAAAGATAATCGCTCGAAACGGCGACGAGGGCGCAATACGCGTGTTGTGTAACAGCGCGATGAGGGTTCCGGCGCCGATCTGCGACAGCCAGATTAAATCGTCTTAAGAGTAATGACTGCAATCAGCCGCTGTTTCTCAACCCCGCCGCCACGCCGTTGATCGCCAGCAGGATCCCCTCGCGCACCCGCGGGTCCTCGTCGCCCGCCCGCCGCCGCCGGATCAGTTCGATCTGCACATGGTTCAGCGGCTCGACATAGGGCATCCGCAGCCGGATCAGACGGTCCAGCTCCGGCTGGCCGCCCAGCAGCTTGTCATGACCGGTGATGGCCAGGATGGCGTCGTGGGTCCTCTGCCACTCGTCGCGGATTTCGCCGTAGATGCGCGCGGCCAGCGAGGCGTCGTTCACCAGGGTGGCGTAGCGCCGGGCCACGGTCATGTCCGACTTGGCCATGACCATCTCCATATTCTGCACCAGGGTGCGGAAGAAGGGCCAGGCCTGGGCCATGGCCTTCAGCTCGCCCATGTCCTGGCCCTCGACCGCCGAGCCGAAGCCGAACCAGCCGGGCAGCATGACCCGGCTCTGGGACCAGCTGAACACCCAGGGAATGGCCCGCAGGTCCTCGATCCGCGTCGAGGCGGTCCGCGACGACGGGCGCGAGCCGATCTTCAGGTCGGCGATCTCGGCGATGGGGGTGGCGGCGCGGTAATAGTCGACGAAGCCGTCGGTCTCGTAGACCAGCTTGCGATAGGCGGCCATCGACCGGGCCGACAGGTCCGACAGGGTGGCGCCGTGTTCGGCGGTGAAGGCCTGGTCCTGGCTCTGACCCAGCGAGGCCAGCACCGCGCCGCAGGTCAGGGCGTCCAGATTGCGCAGGGCGATCTCCGGCTCGCCGTATTTGTTGGCGATCACCTCGCCCTGTTCGGTGGTGCGGATCCGGCCCTGGACCGTGCCCTCCGGCTGGGCCAGGACCCCGGCGAAGGACGAGCCCCCGCCGCGGCCGACCGTGCCGCCGCGACCGTGGAACAGCTGCAGCTTCAGCCCGGCCGCCTGGGTCACCTCGACCAGGGCCCGCGACGCCTCGTGCAGCTCCCAGCCCGAGGTCAGATAGGAGCCGTCCTTGTTGGAGTCGGAATAGCCGATCATCACCTCCTGAACCCCGCGCGCCTTGGCGACGGCCAAGGCGGACGGCTCCTTCAGCAGCCGCTCCAGGGTGGGGCGGGAGGCGCGCAGGTCCTCGATGGTCTCGAACAGGGGGGCGGCCTGGATCGGGCAGGCGCCGGGATCCTCGGGGCGATAGAGGCCGACTTCCTTGAGCAGCAGATAGACCTCCAGCAGGTCCGAGGCCGCATCGGTCTTGGAGACGATATGGGTGCGGATCGCCTGGGGGCCGAAGGCGGCCAGGGCCGCGGCGGCGGCCTGGAGAATGCCGCGCTCCTTCAGGGTCTCGGCCGCATAGTCGGCATAGGGGCTGAACAGCAGGCGCGGCGAGGCCAGTTCGGCCGCCAGCACCGCCAGCCGGCCCTCCTCGTCCAGGGCCGAATAGTCGGGGCAGACCCCGGCCGTCTTCAGCAGATCGGCGACGACCCGCTCATGCACGTCCGAGTTCTGGCGCAGGTCCAGGGTCGCCATATGGAAGCCGAAGATCTCGACCGCGGTGATCAGGTCGTTCAGCCGGTCGTCGGCGAAGACGGCGCCATGGTGCGACACCAGGCTGTCGCGCAGGATCTTCAGGTCGGCTTCGAAGGCGTCGGGGCCCGGATAGGCTTCGGCCGCGACGGCCGCGCGACGCGGCGGCTGGGCGCCGCCGCGCGCCTCGTAGGTCGCGGCCAGGCGCGCATAGACCCCGGTCAGGGCGCGACGATAAGGCTCGTCGGCCCGGTGCGGCGACAGGTCGTGGGCGGCGTCGGCCAGGGCGGCCAGCTCCGGCGAGACCTCGGCCAGTTCGGCCGCCAGGCTCAGCTCGGCCCCCAGGGCGTGGACCTCTTCCAGATAGAAGCCCAGCACCGCCCGCGCCTGGGTGCGGAAGGCCGCGCTCAGCACCGTCCCGTCCACGTTCGGATTGCCGTCCCGGTCGCCCCCGACCCAGGTGCCCACTCGCATGAAGGGCTGAAGCTGGGGCGCCTCCAGCAGGCGACGCCAGGCCGACAGCTGCTTGGGCGCGACCCGCAGGAAGATGCGGTCCAGGAAGGAGACGACGGTGTCGATCTCGTCCTGCACCACCAGACCCTGGGTGCGGACCAGGCGGGTGGCCCACAGGATCACGATCTGGCGGCGCAGGGGTTCGTTGATCTGGGCCGTCGAACAGGCGTCGCCGGCCTTGTCGCAGGCGTCCAGAATTTCCGAGATGGCGGCGATCCGGTCGATCACGCTCTTGCGCCGGACCTCGGACGGGTGGGCGGTCAGGACGGGCGAAATCAGGGCCTCGTCCAGCAGGGTGCGCACGGCCGCCTTGTCCACCTTCTGCTCGGCCAGCCGCTGCAGCGCGCCCTCGGGCGTGTCGGCCCGCGCGCCGGCCTCGACCTGTCCCTGGGCGCGACGACGGGTGGCGCGGTCCTCGGCGATATTGGCCAGCAGAGAGAACAGGGCGAAGCCGTGGGCCAGGCCGGCGGCCTGATCGACCGACATGGTGGTCAACAGTTTTTCCAGCCGCTTGGCCGGGTGGGAGGCCGGATCGCGGTGATAGGCCACCGAGGCTTGCCGCACGGCCTCGACGTGTTCGAACAGGGCCTCTCCGCCTTCCTGCCGGATGACCTCGCCCAATATGCCGCCCAGCAGGCGGACTTCTTCGCGCAGGGAGTCGTCGGCGGCGGGCGTCATCATCGGCGTGTCCTGTGGTCCGGGGAGGCGGGCATGTGAAAGCGCGGAAACCCCGCCGTCAACGCACGATCCATGACAGGGGCGGATGGAGGGCTTCATGGTGAACCGTCCGTTAGGCTTTCTTAACCGACGCGGCGCCAAAATGCGGATGAAGGATTCCGCCCCGTGTCCATGTTCGCCAAACGCCAGTCCGCTCTCGCCGCCGCCGCCGGGTCTCCGCCCGCCGGGCGTGGAAAGCCGAGCCTGAAACCGGTCCTCGACGTGCTGAAGAAGCCGCCGGTGATCGCCGGCCTGTCCGGCCTGTTCCTGCTGTCCGCGGCCGCCCTGTTCCTGACGGTCCTGGGCGATCCCCATGCGGGCACGCCCTCGGCCCGTGTCGCCCTGCATCGGGAAGAAGCGCCGCCGACGCCGGGGCCGACGGGTTTCGAGGCCTTCTCCATGGGGGCCATGGGCCTGTATCAGGATCTGACCGGAACCGGCGATCCGTCCGGCGCGGCGGGCGGCGAGGCCGTTATCACCCTGCCGGACGGCGCAACCGTCGCCGGCGGCGCCAGCTACACCGCCCCGGTCCAGCCCGCCTCGCCCCTGCCCAAGGCGCCCATCGCCGGCCTGTCCCAGCCCGGCCCCAGCGGCCCCCTGCCGATGATCGCGCCGGACGGCCGCGTCCCGGCCCAGGCCTACGCCCGACCCTTCCGCTCGAACGGCAAGCCGCGCGTGGCCCTGATCGTCGGCGGCCTGGGGCTCAACGCCGTCACCACCCGCGCCGCCATCGAACGCCTGCCGGCCGAGGTGACCCTCAGCTTCGTCCCCTATGCCGACAATCTCCAGTCCTGGATCGACCAGGCCCGCGCCCAGGGCCACGAGGTCATGCTGGAAATGCCGATGGAGCCTTCCGGCTACCCCGACAACGATCCCGGCCCCTATACGCTTCTGGCCAACGGCACGCCCGACGACGTCGAGGCCAAGCTGGACTGGCTGATGGGCCGCGCCACGGGCTATTTCGGCGTGACCAACTATCTGGGCGACCGGTTCGCCGGTTCGGACACGGGGATGAACGCCTTCCTGCTGATCCTGCGTCAGAGGGGGGTCGCCTTCCTCGACGACGGCACGTTCCAGCGTCGTCCCGGCGCCTGGGCCCGGGCCAGCGCCGACAAGATCATCGACCAGACCCAGTCACCCGCCGCCATCATCGGCGCCCTGAACAGTCTGGAGGCCCAGGCCAAGCTGCGCGGCTCGGCGCTCGGCTCCGGCTTCGCCTATCCCGTCACGGTCGAGGCCGCCGCCCGCTGGACCGCCGGCCTGGAGCAGCGCGGCCTGCAACTGGCGCCGGCCTCTGCCATGACCCTGCGGCCCGGCCGGTAATGGCCGACCTCAGTCTGTACCGCCCCAATGTCGGGGTCGTGCTGTTCAACGCCGACGGCCAGGTCTGGTACGGCCGCCGCCACGCCACGCCTGGCCCGCATAACTGGCAGTTTCCGCAAGGCGGGGTGGACGAGGGCGAGGAACTGCCGGCGGCCGCCCTGCGTGAACTGCGCGAGGAGACCGGCGTGACCTCGGTGGAGTTCCTGGCGCGGACCGACGACTGGATCCTGTACGACTTTCCGCCCGAGGCTATGCACAATCCCAAGGCCTGGCGCGGCTTCAAGGGGCAGCGCCAGCAGTGGTTCGCCTTCCGCTTCACCGGTCCGGACAGCGAGATCAACCTGGAAGCCGATGACGAGATCGAATTCGACGCCTGGCGCTGGGGCGATCTGTCCGAGGCCTGCGACCTGATCGTGCCGTTCAAACGCCCGGCCTACGAACAGGTGGTCGCCGCCTTCGCGCACCTGGCGGCCCGAAAGCCGGCATAGAAAAAGGGCGGCGCGAACGCCGCCCTTTCCAGTTCCACGAAACGGATCAGGCCGCCTTGGCCTTGTCCGTCTTGCCCTCGATCAGGGGCTTGGCGCCGCCGATTTCGATCCGGCGGGGCTTCAGCGCCTCGGGCAGTTCGCGCTTCAGCGAAATCGACAGCAGGCCGTTGACCAGATTGGCCTCGGTCACGACCACATAGTCGGCCAGTTGGAAGCGACGTTCGAAGTCCCGCTCGGCCAGGCCGCGATGCAGATAGGTCTTCTGCGCCTCGGCGTCGTCGTTGGCGGTCTTGCGCCCGGTGACGGTGAGCAGGTTCTCCTTCACCTCGATGTTCAGCTCGTCGGGCGCGAAGCCGGCGACGGCGATCTCGATGCGATAGGCGTTCTCGCCCGTGGTCTCGATATTATAGGGGGGATAGCCGCTGTCCTGGCTGGTCCGCGCGGCGGTTTCCAGCAGATTGGCCAGGCGGTCGAAACCGACGGCCGAACGGTACAGCGGGGTGAAATCATAGGTACGCATCAGCATCCTCCTGAGGATCAGCAAGGTTGAGCCGCCCGGCGATTTGCCCGGACGGTGGGAGTTCAGACCGACGACCCGAAACCGGCCTCGTCCGTCCGGAGAGCCCGACATCGGCGCTCTCGGAAACAAAGATGGGAGGCCCAAATCGGCCGTCAAGGGGCGCCCGTGCTGCGACCGAATGTCGGTGTCTCAGGATCGTCATTTGCGCCGCCCGTCAGGTCTCTTAAGGAAGATGATCCGCACCAGGAGCCCGCCCCCATGCACCTTCATCTGCTCGGCCTCGCCGCCGCCCTCGTCGCCCTTCCCGCCGCCGCCCAAACCGCCGCTCCCCAGACGGCCGCCGCCTGGTCCCCGCCGCGCTCGGCCCTGTCCAGCGCCATGCCGACGCTTCAGGAGGACGCCGCCCTTCAGGCCGCCGTCGCCGCTCCGACCCGCCCGGCCGAGGACCGCGCCCGCGACGCCGCCCGCCACCCTTACGAATCCCTGACCTTTTGGGGCCTGCAACCCGGCATGACGGTGGTGGAGATCGAACCCGGCCGGGCCAGCTGGTGGCGCCATATCCTCGAACCCTACGCCTCCGCGACCGGCGGCCGCTACGTCGCCGTCAACCGCCCGCTGGAGACCATGGAGGTCGCGCCCGGTTCGGCCGACTTCATCCTGGTGGCCCGCGCCTTCCACAACTGGTCGCGCGACGGCCGCACCGAACCCTATCTGAAGGCCTTCTACGCCGCGCTGAAACCCGGCGGGATCCTGGCGGTGGAGCAACACCGCAGCGCCGAGGGCCTGAACGTCGCCGACGTCGCCTCCACCGGCTATGTCCCCGAAAGCTATGTGATCCACGCCGCCCGCGACGCCGGCTTCGTGCTGGAGGCCCGCAGCGAGCTGAACGCCAATCCGAAGGACGACCACGACCATCCGTTCGGCGTCTGGACCCTGCCGCCGGTGCGCCAGTCCCAGGCCCGCGACGGTTCGGGCGCGCTCACGCCGGACCAGCGCGCCGCCTTCGACGCCATCGGCGAAAGCGACCGCATGACCCTGCGGTTCCGCAAGCCGGAATAGTCCCTTTTGACCCGCGCCGCGAACGTGGGTAAGCCCGTTCGACCAAGGTTAGCCGGACGCGGGGGCCGGCCTTCCGAGGGGGTGTTTTGATGCTTGATCTTTCTGCGACCTCTTACGGTCTGTCCCGCCGGTTCCTGCTGGCCGGCGCCGCCGGTCTGGCCCTGACCGGCCTGGCCGCCTGTGGTCGCAAGAAGGAAGCCGCGCCCGAGGCCGCCCCCGCCCCCGCCGGCCCGCCCGAGGGCTCGCTGGAATGGGCCGTCGCCGGTCCCTGGCGCGCCCAGGACCGGCCGCGCGACGTCTTCCGCCATCCGATGGAGACCCTGCGCTTCTTCGGCCTCCAGCCCACGATGACGGTGGTCGAATTCTGGCCCGGCAGCGGCTGGTACACCGAAATCCTGGCCCCCTATCTGGCCGAGGGGGAGGGGACCTATGTCGCCGCCCTCTTCCCCGAAGGCCCGACCGCCGATCCGGCCCAGGCCGCCCTCAACGCCGCCTTCCAGACCCGCTTCGGCGGCGACCGCAAACTGTACGGCGAACCCCAGTTCAGCTTCTTCGGTCTCGGCACCGGTCCGGTCGCCCCGGCGGGCACGGCGGATCTCTGCCTGTTCATGCGCACCCTGCACGGCTGGATGGCCGCCGGCATCGCCGAAAAGGCCTTCGCCGACGCCTTCGCCGCGCTCAAGCCCGGCGGCGTCCTGGGGGTCGAACAGCACCGTCTGGCGCCGGAAGAGGACCAGGATCCTGTGGCCGCCAACGGCTATGTCCAGGAGGCTTTCGTCAAGCAGCTGGCGGCGGAGGCCGGCTTCGTCTTCGTCGCCGCCTCCGAGATCAACGCCAACGACAAGGACACCAAGGACCATCCGTTCGGGGTCGACACCCTGCCGCCGATGCGTCTGACCGCCCCCCGGGGCGAACCCGCCGATCCGACCTTCGACCGGTCCAAGTTCGAAGAGATCGGCGAAAGCGACCGTATGACCTTGAAGTTCAGGAAGCCCGAGTGAACCGCGCCCAAGCCTTCGCTGCCAATGCGCCCCTGATGGGGGTTCCCGGCGCCTCTCCGCCTCCGGGCGGAAAGGGCGACTGGTATCGCGGCGCCGGCGGCATGCGCCTGCGCGCCGCCCTGTGGACGCCCACCCACCTGACGGCCGAGACGGCGCGCGGCACCGTGGTGCTCAGCCCCGGCCGCACCGAGCCGATCGAGAAATATTTCGAGGTCATCGGCAACTTCCTGGCCCGCGGCTGGTGCGTCCTGACCCACGACTGGCGCGGCCAGGGCCTGTCGGCCCGGCTTCTGCCCGACCGGCTCAAGGGCCACGCCCGCGCGGTCGAGGAATTCCTCGACGACTACGGCCGCCTGCTGGACGCCTTCGAAAGCCAGTGCCCCAAGCCCTGGATCATGGTCGGCCATTCGATGGGCGCCTGCCTGAACCTGCTGACGCTCGAAGCCGGCGAGACCCGTTTTTCCGGCGCGGTCCTGTCCAGCCCCATGCTGCGGATCAAGACCGGCAAGCGGTCGATGTGGTCGGTCAAGCTGGCGGTGCGCTGGAACATCCGTCACGGCCATGCGGGCGACTATATCCTGGGCGATCCGGACGATCCCTTCGACCACACCTTCGCCGAGGACGCCCTGACCTCGGACGAGACCCGCTACGAGATGTGGCGCCAGCAGCTGTACGCCTGCCCCCACCTGGCGATCGGCGGCCCCACCTACGGCTGGCTGGCCTTCGCGCTGGACGCCGGCGAACGCGCGCTCAAGCCCAAGGCCCTCAAGACGGTCAAGATCCCCGTCTCCATCGTCCAGGCCGACGCCGACGACGTGGTCTGGAAACAGACCGC
>MGLN01000114.1:0-1810 GCA_001796045.1 Caulobacterales bacterium RIFOXYB1_FULL_67_16
GTTCGACGATCCTGCGACCGGCGCGCAGGGTCTCTTCAGAAGCGATCTGCATCGTCGACATGGAGCCTCCTTCAACGCTTCACTCTAGCATGAAATTGGGTTTTGCGCATCCGATTCAAGCGGCGCCCCTCACCCCGCCAGCGCGGCCTTCTTCTCTTCCAGCTCCAGCCATTCCATCTCGACGGATTCCAGATCGGCGCGGGCCTTTTCGGCGGCCTTCATGGCGGTGTCGAAGGCCTTGGGGTCGCGGGCGTAGAGGTCGGGGTCGGCCAGGGCGGCGTCGTGCCGGGCGATGACGGCGGGCAGGGTTTCGATCAGTTTCTCCAGCTCTTCCAGACGGCGCGCGTCCTTGTAGGAGAGTTTGACCGGTTTTCTGGGCGCGGCCGGCGCGGCGGCGACAGCGGGGGCCTTGGGTGAGGGGGCGGCGGCCGCAGGCGGCTGGAGAAAGCCGGGGTTCTGACGCAGGAAGTCGGTCCAGCCCCCCGGCGTCTCGACGATGTCGCCGCGTCCGTTCAGGGCCAGGGTCGAGGTCGCCAGGCGGTCGATGAAGTCGCGGTCGTGGCTGACCAGGATCAGGGTGCCGTCATAGCCCTCGAGCAGCTCTTCGAGCTTGTCGAGCGTGTCCATGTCGAGGTCGTTGGTCGGCTCGTCCAGGATCAACAGATTGGCGGGCTTGGCCAAGGCCCGGGCCAGCAGGAGGCGATTGCGCTCGCCGCCCGACAGGGTCGAGATCGGCTGGCGCAGCTGGGCCTCGGAGAAGAGGAACTCCTTGGCGTAGGCGGCCACATGTTTGGACACGCCGCGCACGATGATGCTGTCGCCGCCGCCGGGCGTGAGGGCGTCCCACAGGGTCATGTCCGACTTCAGCCCCTCGCGTGACTGGTCCAGATAGACGGGCTCCAGATTGGCGCCCATGCGGACGGTTCCCTCGTCCGGCGCCAGTTCGCCCAGCAGGGTCTTGACCAGGGTGGTCTTGCCCGCGCCGTTGGGGCCGACGACGCCCAGGCGGTCGCCGCGCATGATGCGGGTGGTCAGGTTTTTGAAGAGGGTGCGTCCGGCGAACCCCTTGGCCACGCCCTTGATCTCGGCGACCAGCTTGCCAGACGTGGCGCCGGAATCGACGCCCAGCGAGAGTTCGCGCGGGACGTCCTTCATCTTCTCGGCCCGTTCGGCGCGCATGGCCTGGAGAGCGCGGGCGCGGCCCTCGTTGCGGCTGCGGCGGGCGGTGATGGAGCGATAGAAGGTCTCAGCCTCGCGCTCGATCGTCTTGGTCAGGCGGCGCAGGGATTCGGCCTCTTCCTCCAGGGTCTTGGCGGCCCAGTCGTCGAATTCCACGAAGCCCTTGTTCAGGGTCCGGACCCGGCGACCTTCCAGCCAGTGGACGGTGTCGGTGACGCGGTTCAGGAAGGCGCGGTCGTGGCTGACGACGAGCAGGGCGAACCGGGCCGAGATCAACTCGTTTTCCAGAAGCTCGATGGCCAGGATGTCGAGGTGGTTGGTCGGCTCGTCCAGCAGGAGCAGATCGGGCTCCTCGGCAAAGGCCTTGGCCAGGGCGGCCCGGCGGGTCTCGCCGCCGGACAGGCCTTGGGTGGACTTGGCCGGGTCCAGGCCAAAGGTGGTCAGCCAGGCCTCGGCCGTCCAGGGTTCGGCTTCGCCCGAGGCGGCGTAGTCCAGGAGGGTGGCGCCGGTGATGACCGGCTCCTGCGGCACATAGGCGAAACGGGTGGCGGACTGGACCGAGCGGTCGCCGCTGTCGGGCTCGATCAGCCCCATGACCACCTTCATCAGGGTGGACTTGCCGGCGCCGTTG
>MGLN01000114.1:1861-2001 GCA_001796045.1 Caulobacterales bacterium RIFOXYB1_FULL_67_16
TCGAAGAGGGGGCGCTGCCCGTCCTGTAGACGGACGTCCTTGAGTGCGACGAGAGGGGGTCTGGCTGCCATCTGACTTTCGATCCTCCCTCGGGAGGCTGTGCGGGCGGTAAAGGGGCGGGAAGGGCGTGATCTAAGGGG
>MGLN01000114.1:2104-6507 GCA_001796045.1 Caulobacterales bacterium RIFOXYB1_FULL_67_16
CGCGCCCGACGAGACCCGCGCCGAAATCATCGAAAAGGCTCTGGAGGTCGCCGCCGAACTGGGGGCGACGGGCTTTACCCTGGATGCGGTGGCCGCGCGCACCCGCGTCAGCAAGGGGGCTCTGCTCCACCATTTTCCCAGCAAGACGGCGCTGCTGGAGGGGATGATCGATCATCTGGGGGCCATGCACGTGGAGAGCGTGCTGGCCGAAGCGGCGCGGGATCCGGAGCCTTATGGCCGCAACGCCCGCGCCTATCTAAGGGTCACGATCACTGAACCGGTGACCCCTCAGGACATCAGCATCGGCCGGGTCGCCCTGGCCGCCTTCGCCCTCGATCCCAACCTGGTGCTGCGCTGGAAGGCCTGGATGGAGCGGATCAAGATCGACGATCCCGATGATCCGGTCGGGGCCGACGACGCCCTGATGCTGCGGCTGCTCGCTGACGGTTTGTGGATGTCGGACTTGTTGGGCCTGCACCAGGTATCGGATGAGCAGCGCAAGGCTCTGCTGTCCCTGTTGACGCCGGGCCATACGATTTCGGCCAACGAACCGTGAGCCCCTGGACCTGGGCCGCCCTGCTCGGCGCCATCGCCTGCGAGGTGGCGGGCACCAGCCTGCTCCAGGCCTCGCAGCAGTTCACCCGACCCTGGTCGACGGCAGGGATGGCGGTCTGCTACGGGCTGGCCTTCTATCTGCTGTCGGTCGCCCTGAAGCAGATGCCGGTCGGGATCGCCTATGCGATCTGGAGCGGCCTGGGCGTGGTGGCGATCTCGATCATCGGAGCGTTTTTCTTCCGCCAGAGGCTGGACCTGCCCGCCCTGGCCGGACTGGCGATGATCGTCGGCGGCGTGGCGGTCATCCACCTTTTTTCAAAAACCGTTGTTCATTGAAATATGGTTATATTTCCTTAAATTCTGACACTCTAGGCTGATCGACGCCTAGAGCCCCGCCCTCCTCCTTAGCGGCGCGCCGAGGCGCGAGACGGGGGTCTCCAATGAGTGAAATCGGCGCGGGCGCCAGGCCTGAGCGTATTCTGGAGCTGTCCGAGCGGCTGAACGCCGTGGCGGGCGACAAGATCGGGGAGATCGCCTCGATCAACCGGGCCGCCAAGATGCTGGTGGTCAACGCCCAGGTCGTGGCCGCGCGGAGCGGCGACGCGGGGCGCAGCTTCATGGTGGTGGCCGAGGAGTTCAAGCGGATCTCCGGCCAGATCGACGACATCGCGGGAGCGCTGGAACAGCAGGTGCGCGGCGACCTGACCGAGCTGTCGGCGATCGGCGGGGCCATCCTGGGGCAGTTGCGCGGGCAGAGGCTGGCGGATCTGGCGCTGAACGCCATCGAGATCATCGACCGGAATCTGTACGAACGGACCTGCGACGTCCGCTGGTGGGCGACGGACAGTGCGGTGGTGGACTGTGTCGCCGACCCCTCCGCCGCCAAGGCCGAGCACGCCAGCCAGAGGCTGGGGGTCATTCTGGACGCCTATACCGTCTATCTGGACCTGTGGATCTGCGACCGGCACGGGACGGTCGTCGCCAACGGACGGCCGGGGCGCTACGCCGTTCAGGGGCGGTCGGCGCGCGACATGTCCTGGTTCCGCGACGCCATGGCGACCAAGTCCGGCGACGACTTCGCCGTGGCGGACATCGCCCGGCTGGAGGAGCTGAACGGGGCGCCGGTGGCGACCTACGCCACCGCCATCCGCAAGGGCGGACAGGCGAACGGGGCGGTGATCGGGGTGCTGGGCATCCACTTCGACTGGCAGGCCCAGGCCCAGACGGTGGTCGACGGGGTGCGGCTGACGCCTGAGGAACGGACGCGGACGCGCGTGCTGCTGCTGGACCAGAAGCACAGGGTGCTGGCGGCGTCGAACGGGGTCGGGGTGCTGAGCGAGACGGTGAAGCTGGACGTGGGAAGCGGCCCCATGGGCAGCTACGCCCAGGGAGATCGCACCGTGGGCTATGCCCGGACGCCCGGCTACGAGACCTATGAGGGGTTGGGGTGGTATGGTTGCCTGGTTCAGGACGCGGCCGCCATCTGATGGCCGCATCCGTCGACTAGGCGCGCCGTCCGATGATCCCGCTCCCCGCTTCCGTTCCGCCCTATTGGGAAACCAAGACCCTGGCCGAGATGTCTTCGGCCGAGTGGGAGGGGCTGTGCGACGGGTGTGGCCTGTGCTGCGTGATCCGCTTCGAGGATGAGGACAGCG
This sequence comes from Caulobacterales bacterium RIFOXYB1_FULL_67_16, assembly GCA_001796045.1. Lineage (GTDB taxonomy): Bacteria > Pseudomonadota > Alphaproteobacteria > Caulobacterales > Caulobacteraceae > Brevundimonas. Next base: position 4,315 of record MGLN01000114.1, read on the forward strand.
GCGAGGTGATCCCGACGCGGGTCCATTGCAAGCTGTTCGATCCTGAGGCCTGCGCCTGCTCCGACTACGCCAACCGCAAGGCCCATGTGCCGGACTGCATCAAGCTGACGCCGCACAATATCGAGGCGCTGCAATGGATGCCCAAGTCCTGCGCCTATCGCCGGCTGCACGAAGGGCGGCCTCTGGCGGCCTGGCATCCGCTGGTCTCCGGCGATCCGGAGACGGTGCATACGGCCGGGGTGTCAGTGCGAGGCCAGACGATCTCGGAACTGGCCCTGGCCGAGCCGGAAGACGCGTTGGATTTCGAGGCGCCCGAGTGGGCCCTCGAGCGGGGCTGAGGCCGCAGACTGATAGGTCGGCGGCGGCTGTTGTTACAATGACGCTGGTCTGAACCTTTGGGCTTCAAAGGCTTGTGCTTTTCTCACGGCTGTTTGCGCGCCTGAGGACGCTGATGCGTTAGTCTTTGGGCATGGCGGGAAATAGCGAAGAGCCGGAGCGGGCGCTCCCCTCGGCTTCGTGTTTTCCCGCTCCTCCGACAGGAGGCGATCCAGCAAATTCAGGAGAGAGACATGCCGGCCATAGCGGAGCGGGACGGGCTGCTGAACCATGGGCGCGACGCCAGCGGGCCGGGGCGGCGCGCGGCGCCGACGACGCCCAGCGATACGGTCGATCTGACAACCTACGCCAAGGCTCTGTATGTCGGGGCGGCGGGCAATGTGCGGGTGCTGACGGTCGGGGGCGAGGACGGGGAGGCGGTGACCTTCGCCAATCATCCCGTGGGTTGGCTGCCCGTCCAGGTGAGGCGGATTCTGGCGACGGGGACGACGGCGGCCCAGATCGTGGCGGTGTTCGATTGAGCCTGGCGGTCGAGGCGACGACAGCGGCGCCAGGCGGGATGCTGGCGCCGTCGCGGCCGGGGTTCGACGTGCCTGATCTGCCGCGGTGGTCGGCTGCGGTGCGGGGGATGCTGGCGGGGACCCGGGATGCGCGGCTGCTGGTGGTCAGCGACAGCGTGGCCCAGGGGTTCGGCGCCGTGCCGGGCGGATGGACGCCCGACGGGCGGGGCGCCGCCTGGCCCAGGCGCCTGGCGGACCTGATGAGCGCGGGCGGGCTGCCGGCTTCGGCGGCGTCGCTGGCGGGGGCCGGCGCGGGCGATCTGGCGACGGGAGGTTACGGCGCCTATGACCCGCGCGTCAGTCTGGGGAGCGGATGGAGCGTCACGAGCCTGGCCAGTCTGGGCGGGCGGCTGTTCACCACGCCGGACTGGGGGACGGAGACCTGGTCGTTTCAGCCCGACGGACCGGTGGACCGGTTCGACCTCTATGCGGTGTGCAACACGGCCCTGGGCGTGATCGCGGTCGAGACGGACGGCGTGGTGCGGGCGACCATCGACACGCTGAAGCCGCCGGCGCTGGAGCGGCATACGATCTCCTTTCCCGAGACGACGGGGCCGATTTCGGTGCGGCGGGCTGGGGGCGGCGCGGTCTTCATCGCCGGGGGCGTGGCGTGGAAATCGGAACTGCGGCGGGTGCAGGTGATCAACGCCGGCTGGGGCGGATCGCGCGTGGCGGACTGGACGGCGACGGACCAGGCGTACCGGGCTTACGGGGCGCTGCCGGTCGCAGGGGCGGATCTGACGGTGATCTGTCTGACGATCAACGACTGGAACAACGGAACGGCGGTTGCGGCCTATCGGGCCAATCTGGCTCTGCTGGCGGATCGGGCCCTGATCAGCGGAGACGTGCTGATGATGACGGGGACGCCGTCCAATCCGGCCCAGGGCAAGGCGAGCTACGCCGTGCAGCAGGCGATCGCGGCGGCGGCCATGGAGGTGGCGACAGAGAAGGGGCTGTCGGCGCCGATCGACGGCGCGGCCCTGGTCGGCGGGGCGTTCGCGCCGGCGCTCATGTTCGATCCGGTTCACCCCAATGCGGCAGGGCAGCAGCTCATCGCACAGGCGGTGCGAGCGCGGGTAATGATCTGAGATTGTAGTCTTGCGCGTGCCGGTGTTAACCGTGGCGGATGGGGCGAAGGTTCGACGAGATCCAGGTGTTGCGGTTCGCGGCGGCCGCAGGGGTGGTGGTCGCCCACGCCGTCGATCTGACGACGGACCGGCTGGGGCTGGACACGATGCTGGCCGGCGGGACGCTGGAGGATTTCGGGGCGGCGGGGGTCGATCTGTTCTTCGTGATC
>MGLN01000114.1:6614-9637 GCA_001796045.1 Caulobacterales bacterium RIFOXYB1_FULL_67_16
ACCTTTCTCTTCTGGCCGTTCAGCGGACTGGAGATGACGTTTCCGGCCCTGGGCGCGGGGTGGACCCTGTGTTTCGAGATGCTGTTTTACGCCGGGTTCGGGTTGGCGATGGCGGGCGGCGGACGGGCTGGATCGGCGCTGGCGGGAGCGGCCGCGGCGGCCGTGCTTGTCGGCTTATGGGCGGCGACGCCGGCGTTGCGGTTCATCGGCTCGCCGATGGTGCTGGAGTTCCTGATCGGGGTGGGGATTGCGCGTTGGGGGTGGCGTCTGCCCGAGCGGGCGGCGACGGCGGTCGTGGTGCTGGGCTTGATCGGGTTCGGACTGTCGCTGGGGTTCGGATACGGCGAGATCGACGGGGAGGAGGCTCTGAACCAGCCCCTCGTCGGCTTGGCGCGGGTGGTCATCTGGGGACTGCCGGCGGTGCTGGTGGTGCTGGGCGCCGCGCGGATGCGGCGACGTGATCCCGAGCCGGGGCGGATCCGGCGCGGTCTGATCTTCATGGGGGACGCCTCCTATTCGATCTATCTGGTCCATGTGCTGGCGATCCGGGCGCTGGGGCGGGTGTTCGAGACGGGCGCGGCCCTGCCGGGGGACGCGGTGGTGGTGTTGACGGTCGCCGTCAGTCTGGCGGCGGGGGCGGGGGTGCATGTCTGGGTCGAGCGGCCCCTGTTGCGGGGGCTCTCGCGCCTCGGACGGCCCAAACAGCGAGCGCCGGAGCCGGCGACGAGCGGTTAAGATTTGGGGGGCGCAAGTCCCCTCCACCCCCGCGCAAGGGCGCGGCGGCCCCCCTCCCCGAAGGGGAGGATCTGGAATTCAGGGAGAGTTTGATGGTTTCGATCCGATGGCCGTTCGGCCAGGCGGGGCGTTTGCGCGCGCCGGAAGAGAAGGCCAGTCGGACGGCGGTGCTCCTGCCCGGCGTCGGGCGGGCGCGATGGACGCCCAATGACTACGCCAGCCTGGCGCGCGAGGGGTATCAGAGGAACGCGGTCGCCTATCGCTGTATCCGCATGATCGCGGAGGCGGCGGCCTCGACGCCCTTGGCCGTTTTCGTCGAGGGGGTGAGGGACGAAGCCCATCCGCTGGCGCGACTGATCCGTCGACCCAATCCCGAACAGTCGGGGGCGGAACTGATGGAGGCGGTCTATGGCGCGTTGCAGGTGTCGGGCAACGCCTGGGTCGAGGCGGTGGGGGACGAGGTCCCCGAGGAGCTGTGGGCGCTGAGGTCTGACCGGGTGAAGGTGGTTCCCGGCCGCTCGGGCTGGCCCGAGGCGTGGGAGTATTGCGTCGATGGACGGTCGGTGCGGATCGGGCGGGCGGCGGACGGTTGGGGGCCGGTGCTGCAGCTGAAGCTGTGGCACCCGCTGGACGACTGGTACGGGCTGTCGCCGATGGAGGCGGCGGCGCAGGGGGTGGACGCGCACAATGCGGCCGGCGCCTGGAACAAAGCCCTGCTGGACAATGCGGCGCGGCCGTCGGGGGCCTTGGTCTATGGGGCGCAGAGGGGCGAGCGGCTGACGGACGGGCAGTTCGAGGCGCTGAAGGCGCAGCTGTCGTCCACCTACGCCGGCGCAGAGAACGCCGGGCGGCCGATCCTGCTGGAGGGCGGGATGGACTGGAAGCCGCTGAGCCTGACGCCGGCCGAGATGGATTTCACCGCAGGCAAACATGCGGCGGCGCGCGAGATCGCCCTGGCCTTCGGTGTCCCGCCACAGCTGCTGGGAATACCGGGGGACGCCACCTACGCTAATTATCGCGAGGCCAACACGGCCTTCTGGCGACAGACGATCGCGCCCCTGGCGCGCAAGGCGGCGGGGGCGATGACGGTCTGGCTGGAGGGGCGGTTCCCCGGCTGCGAGGTGCGGGCCGACCTGGAGGCCGTGCCGGCGCTGCAGCCCGAGCGCGACGCCCTGTGGGCGCGGCTGGAGGCGGCCAGCTTCTTGACGGACGAGGAGCGGCGGCGGATGGCGGGGGTGGAAGGATGAACGATGCGGTGAAGAAGGCTGTGGCGGCATTGATCGCCGCCCTGGCGGTGCAGACGGTCGGGGGGCTGGTCTGGGCGGGGGGCGCCGCGGCGCGGATCGCGACCCTGGAGCAGCGGGTCGGGGAGCAGAGGCTGGTGGCCGAACGGCTGGCGCGGCTGGAGACGCAGGGGGAGGCGACGGCGGCGGCGGTGGAGCGGATCGAGCGGAGGCTGGAGGGGGGATGAGGGGATGGGCGGATGATCGTCTCCCTCCCCGCTCCGGGGAGGGAGGTCGCGGAGCGACCGGGCGGGGGCGGCGGGGCGAGGCCGCACGCACTGAGAATGTGTCGCCGGGCCGGCCCCACCCGGTCTCGCCTGCGGCTCGACCACCCTCCCCCGCAGGGGGAGGGAGAGGCGGGGGCGTGGTCACCGTCCAGGGCTATGCCTCGCTGTGGGGCGTGGCGGATCTGAACGGGGACGTGGTGCAGCCGGGGGCGTTCGCGGACAGTCTGGCGAAGACCGGCGCGGCAGGGGTGCGGATGCTGAGCCAGCATGACGCGCGGGCGCCGGTCGGGGTCTGGGGCGAGATCATCGAGGACGACCGCGGCCTGTTCGTACGCGGCCGGATCGAGGACTGGTCGCCCGAGGCTCGCTTCGCCGCCGCCCTGAGCCGGGCGGGGGCGCTGGACGGGCTGTCGATCGGCTATCGCACGGCGCGGGCGCGGCGGGAGGGACGCTTAAGGGTGCTGAGCGGGGTCGAGCTGTGGGAGGTGTCGCTGGTGACGTTTCCCATGCTGCCGGGGGCGAGGTTCAGCCTCGCCTGACGAGGTCGGCTCCGGCCGGCGATTTTTCAACGGAGATACCATGAAAGAGACCAAACAGGCCTCGGGCTCGCCCGAGGCGCACGGCGCCGTGCGCGAGATGATGGCGGCGTTCGAGGCGTTCAAAGGGGCGAACGACGAACGGCTGGACGAGATCGAGCGGAAGGCTTCGGCCGACGTGCTGCTGGAGGAGAAGGTGGCGCGGATCGATCAGGCTGTGGCGGCGGCGCAGGCGCGGCTGG
>MGLN01000114.1:9649-16775 GCA_001796045.1 Caulobacterales bacterium RIFOXYB1_FULL_67_16
AGCCGACGTCTGCGCCGGAGGCGAAGGCGGCCTGGGACGGCTATCTGAAGACCGGGCAATCTGGCGCGCTGGAGGTCAAGGCGGGGCTGTCGGGCGAGGCGACTTCGGGCGGCTATGTCGTGCCGTATGAGACCGAACGGGCCATCGAGCGTCGGCTGATGGCGGCCTCGCCGATGCGCGAGATCGCGACGGTCAGGACGGTGGCGGCGGGCGTGTTCCGAAAGCCGGTCTCGACGGCGGGCGTGGCCTGCGGCTGGGTGGCGGAGACGGCCGCACGACCGGAGACCGATCCGGCGACCCTGGCCCTGTTGGAGTTCCCCTCGGCCGATCTGTACGCCAATCCGGCGGCGACCCAGGCGTTGCTGGACGACGCCATGGTCGATCTGGACGAATGGCTGGCGGCCGAGGTCGAGGACGCCTTTGCGGCCCAGGAGACCCAGGCCTTCGTGGGCGGCGACGGGGTGAACAAGCCCAAGGGCTTTCTGGCCTATCCGACCGTGGCGGACGCGGGTCAGGTCTGGGGCCAGATCGGCTATGTGGCCTCTGGCGCGGCGGGCGGGTTCGCGCCGACCAGCCCGGCGGATCGGCTGATCGACCTGATCTATGCGCCCAAGGCCCAATACCGGCCGAACGGGCGGTTCGTGATGAACAGGAAGACGGTCTCGGCCGTGCGCAAGTTCAAGGACGCGGACGGCAACTACATCTGGCAGCCGGCGACGCGGCTGGGCGAGACGGCCAGCCTGCTCGGCTATCCGATCACCGAGATCGAGACCCTGCCGGATGTGGCGGCGAATAGCCTGTCCATCGCCTTCGGGGACTTCCAGCGGGGCTATCTGATCGTGGATCGGGCGGGGGTGCGGGTGCTGCGCGACCCCTATTCGGCCAAGCCCTATGTGCTGTTCTACACGACCAAGCGGGTCGGCGGCGGGGTGCAGAACTTCGACGCGATCAAGGTGATGAAGTTCGCGGTCGCCTGACGGCGGATCTCCCTCCCCGGAGCGGGGAGGGAGATTCTTCAATCCGACAACGGAGATTTTCATGGCGCAGCCGGTGACGGTGGCGGAGGCGAAGCTGTTTTTGCGGGTCGAGCATGAGGCCGAGGACGGCTTGATCCAGACCCTGATCGCGGCCGCCCAGGCGCGGGTCGAGGGGGAGGTGGGGTTGAGTCTGACCTCGACCGCGCCGGCGGGGCTGAGGCTGGCGATCCTGATGCTGGTGCTGCGGGCCTACGAGCGGGGCGAGGCGGTGGAGATCGAACCGGTCGAGGCCTGGATCGCCCCCTATCGCGTGGTGCGGCTGTGAGGATCCTGGCGGGATTGTTCCGACCGGTCGAAGCCGAGACCCCCTACGGCGGCCGCAGCGTGGCGTTCGAGGAGGTCGGGTCGGCCTGGCTGAACTGCGGAACGCGGCGGCGGGTGGAGCGGGGCGAGGGCGATCAACGGCGGACGGTCGAGAGCCTGAACGCGGAGGCGCGGGCCGACGAACGGCTTTCCGTCGGTCGGGTGCTGCGGTTCGGAGGGGCGGACTGGGATCTGGTTTCGGTCGAGGCGCTGCGGCCCGGGCGGGTGAAGCTGGGCCTGGAGCGGGTGCGATGAAGGATCATGAGAGCGCGCTGCAAAAGGCCGTGCTGGCGGCGCTGAAGGGCGATGCGGCGGTGCAGGCCCTGACCGGCGGGCGGGTGGTTGATACGCCGCCGGAGGGGACGGCCTGCCCCTATCTGGCGCTGGGCCGATGCGAGAGCCGGCCGCTGGCGGCGGACGGGGGCGGGGTGGAGCAGAGGCTGACCCTGAGGGGCGTTTCGCGCTTCGCCGGCTCCGAAGAGGCCAAGGCCCTGGCGGCGGCGGTGCGGGCGCGCCTGCACGAGGCGGTGCTGGAGGCCGATGGGGTGCGGACGGCGACCCTGAGGGCGAGCTTCGCCGACGTGTTTCGGGCCGGAGACGGGCGGCGGACCTATGCGGTGGTGCGCCTGAGGGCGGTGACCGAAGAAGTGGCGAGTGGTTAGTGGCGTGTGGCGAGCCGGGTTGGGGAGGCGGACGCATCGGGGTATCCGCTGGGACAATTTCCTCGCCGCTCGTCACTCGCCGCTGGCCGTTCATGAGCAAAGCGAGGACACGAATGACTGCACAGGCGGGCAAGGACATGCTGCTGAAGGTCGAGGGGGCGCCGGGCGTCTTCACGACGGTGGCGGGGCTAAGAGCGCGGACGATTTCGCTGAACGCGCGCACGGTGGATGCGACCGACGGCGACAGCGCGGGACGCTGGCGCGAGTTGCTGGCCGGGGCCGGGGTCAAGTCGGCGGCGGTGTCCGGGCAGGGGATCTTCCGCGATGCGGCGTCGGACGCCCTGGTGCGCGAGGCCTTCTTCGACCAGGCGGCGAAGCGGTGGCGGCTGGTGGTGCCGGACTTCGGCGTGCTGGAAGGGCCGTTCCTGGTGGCGGCGCTGGAGTACGCCGGCGAGCATGAGGGGGAGGCGACCTTTGCGCTGAGCCTCGCGAGCGCCGGAGAGATCGGATTTTCGGCGATATGAGCGACGGGGACATCGGCGCGCGGGGCGAAGTCGGGGTGATGTTGGGCGGGGTGCGGCGCAGGGTGTGTCTGACGCTGGGCGCCCTGGCGGAGATCGAGACGGGGCTGGGGGTCCAGGGGCTGGCGGCCGCGGCGGAGCGGATGAGGGCGCTCTCGGCGCGCGACCTGATGGTGGTGCTGGGGGCGGTGCTGCGCGGCGGAGGCGAGGATCGGCCGAACGTTGGTGCGGTTGATCCGCGCGAGGCGGCCCAGGCGGTGGCGGCGGCCTTCGAGGCAGCGGCGCGGTGAGTTCCGAACAGACGCCGTGGGGCGAGATGCTGCGGGCGGCGATGCGGATGGGGATCGCGCCCGAGGCCTTCTGGCGGCTGTCGCTGAAGGAATGGCGGATGCTGACCGAGGCGCCGCGCGGGACGGCGCCGATGGGCCGGGCCGGATTGACGAAACTGATGGAGGACTGGCCGGATGGCGGATGAGTTCGGGCAGGGCGGGGTCGACGATCTGCCGCAGAAGGCCGCCGAGGCGGGCGCGGCGCTGGAGGCGCTGAAGGGACCGGCGGAGGATGCGGCCAATGCGATAGAGGCGGCGTTCGGAAGGGCGGGCGACAGTCTGACCCGATCGCTGGCGCGGGCGGCGGCGGACGGGGAGGTGTCGCTGGCGGAGCTGGCGCGGGCGGTGCTGAATGCGGTGAACGCGGCAGGGGGCGGCGGATCCGGAAACGGGCTGAGCGCGGCCGTCCAGGCGGCGGCGTCCAGCTTTGGAGGGGCGCGGGCCGATGGAGGGCCGGTGCTGGGCGGCGGCGCCTATCTGGTCGGAGAGCGCGGACCTGAGGTGTTTCGCCCGGCGACGGGCGGCGAGGTCGGGCCCGTCTCAGCCAGCGGGGTGACCGTCAATGTGGCGGTGGACGGCGGGGCGTCGGCCCTGCTGCGCTCTGAGGCCCAGATCGCCCAGATGCTGGCGCGGGCGGTCAGTCTGGGTGCGAGGCGGATGTAGGTTTTTGAGTGCGAGTGAAAAGTGAGCCGGGCGTGGGTGAGAGGTGAGCTGAAGGGGAGATGGTGAGGAGATTGTGGTCCGCCTAGGCTCACCCACTTGCTCACTTTTCCAACCCTTGCTTGCCCTCCTCTCACCCAGGCTCAGATCATTCGCCCTTGGGGTTCGGGCCGAAGCGGTTGTCGCCCTTCTGACCTTCGACCAGACCGATCCACAGAAGGAAGATCAGAGGGACAATGGCCGACAGGGTGAAGGCGATCATGCCGGGGCCGATCAGGGCCAGGACGGCGGCGGGATCCTCGTCGAAGTCGTAGCCGGTCATGCCGTTAGCGATGGCGGCCATGCCGACCATGACGATCCCCACCATGACGAAGGCGACCGACGAAGCCCAGGGAATGGCGATCAGCCAGCCGGTCTTGCCCATGTCGTGCAGACGCTTCACCGAAATCGCCAGGTTGGGCCAGATCAGGGCCAGTAAGATGAGCCCGCCGATGATCGGCAGCCAGTTGGCGACGACGCTGACGCCCAGCAGGATCAGCCAGCCGATCCAAAAATGCGTACGGTGGATGCGACCTTCGAAAGAAAAGAACAGCTTCTGCCAGTCGAAGCTGGCGACGTTGGTGTCGGTCGAACTGGCGTAACCGCCGGCGACGCCGACGGTGGAGGGGCCGCCGGCCAGGATCAGGATCTGGGTCGCCTCGCCATCCTCGGGCACGAAGTCGACGCGAACGCCGGGGGCGGGGACGGCGGGCGATTGAAGGGCGGATGAGACGAAGCTGTAGCGCGCGCCGTCGTCGCCGCTGATCAGGCCGGTTCCGGCCGTGGTGTCATAGCTGAGGATTTCGCCGCGCAAGTCTTCGCTCCCGTTTCGATACGGCCCGTGCGGCCGCTTTGAGGCGAGCATGGACGAGCGGCGCTCTGCGAACAAGTGAAACAGGGGACAGGTTCGGATGGACTTCCATGAGGCGCGCCTGCCTGCGCGGCTGGCCTTCGGCTCGACCGGCGGGGTGGAACGGCGGACGGAGATCGCGACCCTGGCCTCGGGCTTTGAGCGGCGATCGACGCCGTGGGCCCTGGGACGGAGGCGGTATCTGATCGGGGCCAATCTGCGGTCGCTGGACGACATGGCGGAGCTGATCGCCTTCTTCGAGGCGCGGCGGGGACGGCTGTACGGGTTCCGGTTCAAGGACTTCGCCGACTTCAAGTCGTGCGCGCCCAGCGGGACGATTTCGGCGGCTGATCAGGCGCTGGGCGTCGGGGACGGGGTTCGAACGGTCTTCCAGCTGATCAAGGCTTACGGCGACGTGGAGCGGTCGATCACAAAACCCGTTCAGGGAACCGTTCGGATCGCGGTCGAAGGCGTCGAGACGACCGGCTTTGCCGCCGATGCGGCGACGGGGGCGGTCACTTTGGCGGCCGCCCCTGCGCCGGGCGCGGCGGTGACGGCGGGCTTTCAGTTCGACACGCCGGTGCGGTTCGACACGGATCGGATCGAGACTACGCTGGAGAGTTTCGACGCCGGGCGAATGGTTGCGGTTCCGCTGATCGAAGTGCGGGTCTGACGATGAGAGACGTACCGAACGAAATGGCCGCCCGCATCGAGAGCGGGGCGGCGCAGCTTTGTCATGTCTGGCGACTGGAGCGGGCCGACGGGACGGTGACGGGGTTCACCGATCATGATCGCGATCTGGTGGTGGACGGGGTGGTCTGTCGGGCCGGGAGCGGCTGGACCGCCGGGGCGGCGGAGAGCGCGGTCGGTCTGGCGGCTGGCGCGGCTTCGGCGGCAGGCGCGCTGGACGACGCGGCGATCACCGAGGCGGATGTGGCGGCGGGCCTGTTCGACGGGGCGGTCGTGGAGCTGTGGCGGGTGGACTGGTCCGAGCCGAGGCTGAGGGTGCGGCTGTGGGCCGGGACCCTGGCGCGGATCCGTCGGCAAGACGCAGCCTTTGTCGCCGATCTGGAGGGGCCGCTGGCGAAGCTGGAGCGGGTGGTGGGACGAACCTACGGGCGGATGTGCGATGCGCGCCTGGGGGACGAGCGCTGCGGGGTCGCGGATGCGGCCGGGCGGACCTGCGACAAGCAGTGGGAGACCTGCGTCGGGACGTTCGGGAATGGGGTGAACTTTCGAGGCTTTCCGGACGTGCCGGGAGATGACTTTCTGACGGCCTATCCGGCGGGGAGCGCACGGAACGACGGCGGGAGCCGTCGGTGAGGGGGGAGGCTGTCGCGGCCGCCGCCCAGTCGTGGCTGGGCACGCCGTATCGGCATCAGGCCAGCGTCAAGGGTGTTGGGGCGGATTGCCTGGGGCTGGTGCGCGGGGTGTGGCGCGAGGTGGTCGGGGAGGAGCCCGAGACGCCTCCGGCCTATTCGGCGGACTGGGCCGAGACCGGCGGACGCGAGACCCTGCTGGAGGCGGCGGAGCGGTGGTTGAGGCCGGTTCCGGTTGCGGACATGCGGGTGGGAGACGTGCTGGTGTTCCGGATGTCGCCGGGCGCCGCGGCCAAACACTGCGCCATCCTGAGCAGGTGCGACGGGCCGGAGCCGAGGATGATCCATGCCTATTGGGGGCGGGCGGTGGTGGAGAGCTGGATGGGCGGCTGGTGGCGTCGACGATTGGCGGCGGCGTTCCGGTTTCCAGGGTGAAGTTGCAGGAGGACTCAATGGCGCAGGTCGTACTGAGCGCGGTCGGGCAGTCCGTCGGCGGGCCGGTCGGTCGGGTGATCGGGGCGACGATCGGGCGGGCGATCGACAATCGCGTGGTCGGATCGCTGGCGCCGGCGCGGCAGGTCGGGCCGAGGCTGGAGGCGCTGAAGGTGCAGGGGACGGCGGAAGGGGCGCCGATGGCCTGTGTGTTCGGACGGGCTCGCGTGACGGGGCAGATGATCTGGGCGGCGCGGTTTCTCGAAGGCAAGGTCAAGGGCCAGGCGGGGAAGGGCGGGCCGAAGACGGTCGATTATGTCTATTCGCTGAGTTTCGCCGTGGCTTTGTGCGAGCGGGAGATCGACGGGATCGGGCGGGTCTGGGCCGACGGGCGGCTGATGGACCTGAGCGGCTTGGCGATGCGGGTGTATCGCGGGGGCGAGGACCAGACGCCGGATCCGCTGATCGAGGCAGTGGAGGGGAATGCTCCGGCCTATCGCGGCACGGCCTATGTGGTGTTCGAGGATCTGCCGCTGGCGCCGTTCGGAGATCGGGTTCCGCAGCTGAGTTTTGAGGTGTTTCGTCGGCCGCGGGGGGAAGACGCGCGGCTGGAGGATCTGCTGGAGGGGGTATGCCTGATCCCCGGGGCCGGCGAGTTCGCCCTGGCGCCCGAGGCCGTGGTGCGGCGCGAGGGGCTGACGCGGACGACGGCGGAGAATGTCCATAACGGCGAGGGGCGGCCGGACCTAGTCGTGTCGCTGAATCAGTTGCAGGCGCAACTGCCGAACCTGAAACGGGTGAGCCTGGTGGTCGGGTGGTTCGGGGATGATCTGCGCGCCGGTTCCTGCCGGGTGCGGCCAAGGGTTGAGAGAAGCGACAAATCGACCGAGCCGATGGTGTGGTCCGTGGCGGGGATGGAGCGGCATGAGGCCTATGAGGTCAGTCGCGTCGAGGGCGCGCCCGCCTATGGCGGG
>MGLN01000114.1:16786-23978 GCA_001796045.1 Caulobacterales bacterium RIFOXYB1_FULL_67_16
AAGGCGCGGGGGGTGGAGGTGACGCTGTATCCGTTCGTCTTTATGGATTGCCTCGGCTATCCGTGGCGCGGGCGGATCGCCGGCGTGGACGGCGCCGGGGCAGGCGACGAGATCGCCCGCCTGTTCGGCGGCCCGGAGGATTGGGGGCTGCGGCGGATGGCGCTGCACTATGCCCGGATCGCCGCCGAGGAGGGGGCGGATGGTTTGCTGATCGGCTCGGAGATGCGGGGCGTGACCTGGACGCGGGACGCGGCCGGGGGCTTTCCGGCGGTCGAGCAGTTTCGTCTGTTGGCGGCGGACTGCCGGGCGGTGGTCGGGCCGGAGGTGAAGCTGTCCTACGCCGCCGACTGGAGCGAATACTTCGGACGGCAGGCGGGCGGGGATGTTCTGTTTCACCTCGATCCGCTGTGGGCCGATCCGAACATCGATCATGTATCCATCGATTGGTATCCGCCGCTGACCGACTGGCGTGAGGGCGACGGCGGCAGGGACGCCGAGGCGTTCGCGGGGGCGTCCGATCCGGCCTATCTGGCGGCGGGGGTCGCCGGCGGGGATGGGTTTGACTGGTATTATGCGACAGAGGCGGATCGGGCGGCGCAGGCGAGGACTCCCATCGTCGACGGGGCGCATGGAGAGGACTGGGTGTTCCGCTCCAAAGATCTGAAGGCCTGGTGGTCCAATCTGCATTATGATCGGCCAGGCGGGGTCCGATCCTCGACGCCGACGGCCTGGCGACCGGGAATGAAGCCGGTGCGGCTTTCGGAGTTCGGCTGCGCGGCCGTGGACCGGGGCGGCAACGCCCCCAATCTGTTCCAGGACCCCAAGAGCAGCGAGAGCCGCCTGCCTCCCGGATCGACCGGCGCGCGGGACGATGCGGTGCAGCGTGCGGCGCTGGAAGCAATTCTGAAGCACTTCGCCCTGCCTGAGAACAATCCGGCGTCGTCGGCGTACGGCGGACGGATGCTGGAGGCGGCGGACGCGTGGTGCTGGGACGCGAGGCCCTATCCGGCCTTTCCGGGGAGGGCGGAGATCTGGGCGGACGCGGGCGCCTGGCGCGCCGGTCACTGGCTGAACGGGCGGCTGGCGGGAGACGGCCGCGACCTGATCGCGGCCGTGCTGGCGCGCGGCGGGCTGACGGCGGACGAACGAACGATCGAGGGTGTCGAAGGGGCGGCGGCCGGCTATGTCATTGACCGGCCGATGCGGACGCGGGACGCCTTGGAGCCCTTGCTCGGGGCGTTCGATGGGGTAGCGGCCGAGCGGGACGGAAAGGTGGCGGTGCTGGGCCGGGCGACGGCCTGCGCCCGCCTGGGCCGCGCGGCTCTGGCTCTGCCGGAGCAGGGGGCGGCGGAATCAGTCGCCCGCGCCCTGGAGCCACGCCCCAACGCCGCGAGGGTACGATTTATAGACGAGGCGGCCGATTATCAGACTGGGGCGGTGACGGCGCGGGCCGACGACTCCGCCGCTGCGACGGGGGGCGGGGTGGATATGGACCTGCCTCTGGCGTGCGGCGACGGTCTGGCGCGGGCGGCGGCGGAGCGGGCGCTGGATACAGAGGGGGCGGAGACAATCACCTTGTCGTTGGGACCGCTGGAGGTCCTGCGCCTGGAGCCCGGCGATGTCCTGCAACTGGAGGGGCGGAGCGGCGACTGGCGGGTGAATCGGGTCACCGCCGACGAAACGCCGTCGGCGGTGCTGGAAGCCGTGGGGCCGCGCCGGAGGGGCGAAGACCAGGGCGATCGACGCGAGGGAGAACCGCCCTCCCTGACGGGTGCGCCTTTTTTGCGTCTGCTGGACCTGCCGCCGCTGTCGGGGTCGGAGGAGGACGCACGACCCCTGGCGGCGGTTGCGGCGGCGCCTTGGCGGACCATGCGGCTGCACGCCGGACCTACAGCCGGGGCCCTCACCGCGCGCGCCGAGTTGGAGACGTCGGCGACGGTCGGTATGCTGATCGAGCCGCTGGCGCCGGGCGTGCGCCACCGCTGGGACGAGGTCAATACCATCGTCGTCCGCGTGGAGGGGGCCGCGCCCCAGAGCGCGCCGGAGGCGGCGGTCCTGAGCGGCGCCAATAGTCTCGCGATCGAAACTCCGGCGGGTTGGGAGGTGGTGCAGTATCGGACCGCCGCCCTCGTCGGAGGGGATGTTTGGCGACTGTCGGGCCTGTTGCGCGCCCAACAGGGCGCCGACCTCGAAATGAGGGCAGGCGCGCCCGCCGGTTCGGTCGTGGTGTTTCTGGACGAGAGGTTGAGCCGGGCGAAGATCGGCCGCAACGAGCGGGGCCTGCCGCTGGTCTGTCGCGCCGGTCCGGCAGGAGCGGCGCCAGGCGGGTCGGGGTTCCGCGAAATCTCTTTCACCTTGCGCGACCTTCACAAGCGCCCCTGGTCTCCCGCAGGGCTCGTCGCCGATCCCGGGGCGGAGGGAGTCACGCTGCGATGGACGCCGCGCGTGCGCCTGTACGGCGACGGCTGGGACGGGGAGCCGGAAGCGGTGGATCCCCCGAGGTTCCGGCTAAGGGTGATGGATGGGGAAACGGTGGTGCGCACGTTCCAGGTGGAGGGCGCAACGGCGACCTACGCCTCGGTCGATCTGGTTGCAGACTTTCCGGCCGGGCCGACTGCGACGGCTCGGGTGGTCGTGGCCCAGTGGGGCGAGGCGTTCGGCTGGGGATCCGAGGCCGAAATCGCTCTGGTCTGAGCAAATATGCCGAGTCCGGCCCTTTGCGGGGGCGTAGGCATGGCTTAACTGACGGCCTCTTCGGTTTTCAGTTGGAGCGGCAACGGACGTGGCAGGCGACCCCTACAAGGAACTGGGCGTTTCGAAGGGCGCGAGCGCGGACGAGATCAAGAAGGCGTTCCGCAAGCTGGCCAAGGAGCTGCACCCCGACAAAAACCCCGGGGACAAGATCACCGAGGACAAGTTCAAGAGGGTGACGGCGGCGTTCGACATCCTTGGCGACGCCGAAAAGCGGGCGAAGTATGACGCCGGTCAGCTGGATGCGGACGGCAACGAGCAGTACCGCGGCTTCGGCGGAGGCGGTCGCGCGGGCGGAAGTCCCTTCGGGCAGGGCGGTTTCGCCGGCGCCGGCGGGCCGGGCGGACGGGCCAATTTCGAAGGCGTGGATCTGGACGAACTGTTCGGCATGTTCGGTGGTGGCGGCCGTCAGCGTGGGCCGAGGGACTTCACCGCGCGGGGCCAAGACGTGAAGGCGAGCCTGGACATCAGTTTGGAAGACGCCATCGCAGGCGCGACCAAGCGGATCCAGTTTTCGGACGGGCGGACCCTGGATGTGACCATTCCCAAGGGGGCGGCGGACGGTCAGACGATCCGTCTGCGGGGGCAGGGCTCGCCCGGACGCGGCGCGGAGAACGGCGACGCTCTGATCGAACTGAAGATCGAGCCGCATCCCATCTTCAAGCGGGACGGGGCCGATCTGACGATGGACCTGCCGGTCTCGGTTCCCGACGCCGTGCTGGGCGCCAAGGTGCGGGCGCCGACGCCTGAGGGCGAGGTGCAGGTGACGATCGCGCCGGGATCGAATTCGGGCAAGTTGTTGCGGCTGAAGGGGCGCGGCGCCTTCGCCCAAGGCAGGCGCGGCGATCTTCTGGCCCGTCTGGTGGTGACCTTGCCGGACACGCCGGACGCGGCGCTCGTGAAGTTCTCCGAAGAATGGCGTGCCAAACGGCCCTACACACCCGGACGTTGACCCGCGTTTGCCCACGAGGAACCCATGATCGCAAAGCCTGACATCAAGCCGGCGCGGCCGTGGTTCTCGGCCGGGCCCACGGCGAAACGACCGGGCTACAGCTTGGGCGCCCTGCCCCAGGACCTGCTGGGCCGAGGTATCCGCGCGCCCGAGGTGGTGGAGCGGTTCGCCCATGGGCTGAGGCTGACCCGCGAGGTGCTTCAAGTCCCGGACAGCCATGTGATGCTCTATACGCCGGGTTCGGATACGGGTGCAGTAGAGGCGGCCCTATGGGGCATGCTGGGCGCGCGGCCGGTGCAGGTGGTGGCCTTTGAAAACTTCGGCCTGACGTGGCTGGCGGATGTGCGCGATCATCTGGGGCTGGAGCCGGAGGCGCTGACGGCGCCCTGGGGCGAGTTGCCGGATCTGTCCAAGGTGGACTGGTCCAAGGACGTGGTGTTTCCATGGAATGGCACCACCTCGGGCGTTCGCGTGCCGGACGCCGACTGGATCGCCGATGACCGCGAAGGGCTGGCGATCTGCGACGCCACCTCGGCGGCCTTCGCCATGCCCCTGCCGTTCGACAAGCTGGATGTGGTGACTTTCAGCTTCCAGAAGGCCCTGGGCGGGGAAGCTGGCATCGGGGTGATGGTTTTGTCGCCCCGCGCGGTGGAGCGGCTGGACAACTATCGACCTGAACGCGCCGTGCCCAAGCTGTTGCGTCTGACGGACGGAAAGGGCCGGTTCGACCGGAACCTGGCGGACGGGGTGGCGATCAACACCTTCTCGATCCTGACGATCGAAGACTGGATCGACGCCCTGGACTGGGCGCAAGGGATCGGCGGCCTGACCGAACTGATCCGGCGCACCGACGCCAACTTCGCCGCCCTGGCCGAATGGGTGGCGCGAACGGACTGGATCGATTTCCTGCCTGAGCGGGCCGAGATCCGCTCGACCACTTCGGTTTGCCTCAAGTTCGTCGACCCGCGCGTGACCGGTTTGGACGAGGCGGCGCAGAAGGCCTTCGTCAAACGGTTCAAGGCCCTGCTGGAGGGCGAGGCGGCCGTCTTCGACATGGAGCCTCACCGCAACGCCCCGCCGGGACTGAGGCTCTGGTGCGGCTGTACCGTCGAGACGGCCGATGTGGTAGCGGCGACGCCTTGGCTGGAGTGGGCGTTCGAGACGGCTGTGGCCGAAACGGCATAAATGCACGTCACGGGACGACACCGGCCGATTCCCTCGCTATAGGCTGCGCCCGCATTCAAGCGGAGTACGGACTTTGGCGAACGTGGCGGTGGTCGGCGCCCAGTGGGGCGACGAGGGCAAGGGCAAGATCGTGGACTGGCTGTCCAACCGCGCCGACATGGTGGTGCGGTTCCAGGGCGGGCACAACGCGGGCCATACGCTGGTCGTGGACGGCAAGGTCTATAAGCTGGCCCTGCTGCCCAGCGGCGTCGTGCAGGGCAAGCCGTCGATCATCGGCAACGGCGTGGTGGTCGATCCGTGGCATCTGGTCGGCGAGATCGAGAAGATCGCCGCGCAGGGCGTGAACATCAGCCCCGACATCCTGACCATCGCCGACAACGCCTGCCTGATTCTGCCGATCCATCCGGCGCTGGACGTGGCGCGCGAGGCGGCGGCCAGCGCGCCCGGCGCAAAGATCGGCACGACCGGGCGGGGCATCGGCCCGGCCTATGAGGACAAGGTGGGGCGACGCGCCATTCGTGTGTGCGACCTGGCCAACGCCGACGACCTGAAGGTCAAGATCGACCGTCTGCGGTCCCACCATGATCCTCTTCGCGCGGGTCTTGGGCTGGAGCCGATCGATCCGGAGGCGCTGCTGGCTCAGCTGCTGGAGATCGCGCCCAAGATCCTGCCCTATGTGAAGCCGGCCTGGCGGGTGCTGGACCAGGCGCAGAAGGCTGGGAAGCGGGTGCTGTTCGAAGGCGCGCAGGGCGCCTTTCTGGACGTCGATCACGGCACCTATCCTTATGTCACCAGCTCCAACACGGTCGCCGGGCAGGCGGCGGCGGGGTCGGGCTTGGGTCCCCGCGGCGTCGGCTATGTGCTGGGCATCGTGAAGGCCTATACGACCCGGGTCGGCGAGGGGCCGTTCGCCTGCGAGCTGGACGACGAGGTCGGCCGACATCTGGCGACGGTAGGCCGCGAGGTCGGCGTCAACACCGGGCGGGCGCGGCGCTGCGGCTGGTTCGACGCGGTGCTGGTGCGCCAGTCGGTGGCGATCAACGGCATCGACGGCATCGCCCTGACCAAGCTGGACGTCCTGGACGGACTTAAGACGCTGAAGATTTGCGTCGGCTACCGCGTCAACGGCGAGGTTCTGGACTATCTGCCGTCCAGCCTGAAGGAACAGGCCGCCGCCGAGCCGGTGTTCGAAGAACTGGAAGGCTGGAGCGAGAGTACGGGCGGGGTGCGCAGCTTCAAGGACATCAACGCCAACGCCATCAAATATGTGCGGCGGATCGAGGAGCTGATCGGGGCTCCGGTGGCCCTCCTGTCGACCAGCCCGGAACGGGACGATACCATTCTGATGCGTGATCCGTTCCAGGGGTGACGGGAAAGTACGGTCGGATTCAACGGGCCTTAACCAGCGCGGGCTAAGGGTTTCTGCGACACCGGAGCAGAAGCCCTTGTTCACCGCCGACGCCAGAACCCTGAGCCGCATCGAGCCCGCCGTCCGTCGGGTCGTGATCGTCGAACCCAATTCGGCCGCGGCGCGCCTTCTGTCCGACATCATGAAAGGGTTGGGCGCGCGCGAGATCTATTTCGCCGTCAGCGACGACAACGCGATGGAGCTCCTGCGCGACGTCGAACCGGACATCATATTCACCGAACATGCGGGCGAAGGTCTGAACGGGGAGGCCCTGGCGCGGCGCATCCGACGCTCGACCCTGTCGTGCCGCACGGCCCCGATCATCATGATCACCAATGAGGCTACGGCCGCCGCCATTAAGGGCGCGCGGGATGCCGGTGTGCACGAATTCCTGCGCAAACCCTATACGATCGGGGACCTGTTCAAGCGGGTCGAGAACGTCGCTCTGAAGGCTCGCCCTTGGATCGAGGCCGTGGGCTATGTCGGTCCGGATCGGCGACGCTTCAACTCGGGGGAATACGCCGGGGCGAGAAAGCGCCGCGCCGACCGCCCCGTCGAGGGCCAGATAGACGCCAAGGATCAAGCCCTCCGGATCCTCGCCGCCGCCGTCGCCCAGTTCGACCAAGATCCCGCCCAGGCCATACGCGCCATCCGGCAACAGGCGCTGACGCTGAAGACGATCGCCGTGAACGACGGGGATGTTAAACTGGCTATCGCGGCAGGCGGGTTGGAGGCTTTCGCCATCTCGGGCGGCGTCAGCCGATCCAGCCTTATGAAGCCGATCGACGAGATCCTTGCGACCGCGCGCCTTTCCTCGGCTCCGCTGCTGGCCGAGGCGTGCTGAGCCGCTGACGCTCGGCGCCAACGGCTCACTAGGGGTCATTACGCGTCGACCA
>MGLN01000114.1:24001-32466 GCA_001796045.1 Caulobacterales bacterium RIFOXYB1_FULL_67_16
AGCTTCTCGAAGGCGCGCACCTCGATCTGGCGCACCCGCTCGCGCGACACGCCGTATTCGCCCGCCAGTTCTTCCAGAGTGACCGGATCGTCCTTCAGACGGCGCTCGGTGAGAATATGTTTCTCACGATCGGTCAGCTCTTCCATGGCCTCCTGAAGCAGGCTCATGCGGATGCTCTTTTCCTCGTCGTCGGCGAGCTGGGTCTCCTGGGAGACGGCGGTATCGTCCGCCAGCCAGTCCTGCCATTCGCTTTCGCCGTCGGCGCGCAGGGGCGCGTTCAGGGAGGCGTCCCCACCGAGGCGGCGGTTCATGTCCGTCACCTCCTGTTCCGACACGCCCAGCTTGGTGGCGATGGCGGACAGGTGCTCGGGGTGCAGGTCGCCTTCCTCGAAGGCCGAGATCTGGCTCTTGGCCTTGCGCAGGTTGAAGAACAGCTTCTTCTGCGCCGCCGTGGTGCCCATCTTCACCAGGGACCAGCTGCGCAGGATGTATTCCTGGATCGAGGCGCGAATCCACCACATGGCGTAGGTGGCCAGGCGGAAGCCCTTGTCCGGGTCGAACTTCTTGACGGCCTGCATCAGGCCGACATTGCCTTCCGAGATTACTTCGCCGATCGGCAGGCCGTAGCCCCGGTAGCCCATGGCGATCTTGGCCACCAGACGAAGGTGGGAGGTGACGAGCCGGTGGGCGGCCTCGGGATCCTGATGCTCGGACCAGCGCTTGGCGAGCATGAACTCCTCGTCCTTGGTCAGCATCGGAAACTTGCGGATTTCCGTCAGGTAGCGGGAAAGGCCTTGTTCAGGCGACATCACCGCGAGCGTACTATTGGCAGCCATATGGTCCCTCCGACCGTCTAGACGAGCGGGTTCTGCGTCATCGGCCACAACCTGTGCACCGACGTCTGACCCCTCAACAGGTGAAGTAGCTATGGGTTGCCGCCTTTTTTAGAGGCAGACGGTCACACGAAAGCGTGACCGTGACCTCGACGCCACTCACACCGAACGGGCTCCATATAAAACTTAGTCAGTTGCTATTCAAGACGCTCATCGCGGCGATGGCTTCCTGCGCTGTCAGATCCCCAGTATGCCCCGATAGGTCGGATGCACGACGTCAGCGTACTCAGGATGTTTCTTCAGATAGGCTGAAAAGAAGGGGCAAACCGGGAGGATCAACAGATCCCGAGCCTTGGCGTCCGCCAGGACATGTTTCGCCAATCGGCTGGCGATGCCCTGACCTTCCAGTCGTTCTGGCACGAGGGTTTCTGTGATCATCAGGTTCGGCGGGGACAGGTTGTAGGTGACGACCGCCACCTCGCCATCTACGGGCAACTCGTAACGCTTGAGCTCTGTGTTGTCGTGAATTTCGGGGTCGAGCATGGCAGGCCTCAAAGGTCGGAGAGCAGGGCTTCGAGCCGCACCATATCAGCGGGCGGAGCGGTCTCGAAGCGGAGGGTTTCGCCGGTGACCGGATGGACGAAGCCGAGAACTGCGGCGTGAAGCGCCTGGCGGGTCAGTCCCGCTTGCGCCACCGCCGCCCGAACCGCGGCGGCGGGGCTGCCGGAGCCGTAGGTCGCGTCGCCGAGGATGGGCGACCCTTTCGAAGACAGGTGGACGCGGATCTGGTGAGTGCGGCCGGTGTGGAGGGTGCAGGCGACGCGGGCGGCGAGGGGGGCGCCTCCCGCCTTGGTCGGCTCGCCGAAGGTCGTCTGCACGACATAGTCGGTGATCGCCTCGCGGCCGCCGGCGCGCAGCACGGCCATTTTCTTGCGGTCGCCGGTCGAGCGTCCGATGCGGGTCTGAATCCGACCCGAAGAGGGAGAGGGCGAGCCGCGTGTCAGGGCGATATAGGTGCGCTCGATGTCATGGGCGGAGAAGAGGGCGGACAGGCCTTGATGGGCGCGGTCTGTCTTGGCGGCGACCATGACCCCGGAGGTGTCCTTGTCCAGACGGTGGACGATGCCGGGCCGAGCGACGCCGCCTATGCCCGACAGGCTGTCGCCGCAGTGCGCCAGAAGGGCGTTGACCAGGGTGCCGGTCTCGCAGCCCGGCGCCGGGTGGGCGGCCATGCCGGCGGGCTTGTCGACGACGATCAGATCGGCGTCTTCGTACAGAACGGTCAGGGGGATGGGTTCCGGCTGGGGCGTGGCCGCCGCCGCCGGGGGCAGGGCGATGGAATAGAGGCCGGGCTGCGCCTTGGCCGAGCCGCCGGTCAAGACGATCCCGTCGCGGCGGACGGCGCCTTCGCCCAATAGTGCCTGAATGCGCGCGCGAGAGAGGGCGGGAAACGCGTCCGCCAGGGCCTTGTCGAGGCGCACGCCGGGGGCGTCGATAGGGGCCTCTAGGACCTCTGACGCCGCCACGGGGGAGGTCAGGTCTTCATCATCGATCGGATCAGGGTCGGACACGGCCTTTCCCTAGCACGCCGGACGGCTTGCGCGAGGGCGTGTCGTCGTCCGATATGGGCGCGGGGGCGTAGGGGACATCCGATGAAGCATATTCTGATGGCGGGCTGCGGGGTCGCCGCAGCGGCGCTCCTGGGCAGTTGCTCCACCATGAGCAAGGACGAATGCCTGGCCGGCGCCTGGGGCGAAAAGGGCTACGCCGACGGGGCCGCCGGCTACCCGATGAGCCGGTTGGACGACCACGCAAAGGCTTGTGAGAAGTATCAGGTGTCGCCCAACCCGGCCGCTTACGGATCAGCGCGGGAGGATGGACTTAGAACCTATTGCACCTTCCAGCGCGGCTGGAGCGAGGGCAGGGCGGGCAACGCCTACTACGGCGTCTGCCGGCCGGAAGAGGAGGCGGACTTCCTGCCGGCCTTCAATGACGGCCGGCGGCTGCACGAGGTCGAGGCGGCGGTCGAAAACGCCGAAAGCGCGCTCAGCAGCGCTGAGGCCCGCATCGAGGATCGCGAGGACAAGCTGGACGCTAAACAGCGTGAACTGCGGCAGGACGGTCTGACGGACGAGCAAAGAGAGCGAATCCGCGACCGTATCGATGAAGTGCGAGGCGAAATCCGCGACGCGCGCCGCAACGCCAGGGAGGCGCGCGACGCGCTGGATCGCGCCGAATGGGATCTGGACCGGGTGCGGCGTGAGCTGAGCGGCCGCTACCCGGTCTATTGATCGGTCAGGCCGCCTTGACGGAAGCGTTGCGGAAGGACGGATCCAGGTCGCCCGAGGCGTAGCGCTTCGCCATTTGGGCGGTAGACAGAGGCCGGATGCGCGAGGCCTGGCCCTCGCAGCCGAACTGCTGGTATCGCTCCTTGCAGAGCTTCCTCATCGCCTCCTTGGCGGGCTTCAGATAGGCGCGGGGGTCGAACTCGCCCGGCTTCTCCATCAGCACCTTGCGGATGGCGCCGGTGATGGCCATCCGATTGTCGGTGTCGATATTGACCTTGCGCACGCCGTGACGGATGCCGCGCTGGATTTCTTCGACCGGCACGCCCCAGGTCTGGGGCATCTGACCGCCGTACTGGTTGATGATGTCCTGAAGCTCCTGCGGCACGGACGACGAGCCGTGCATCACCAGATGGGTGTTGGGCAGGCGGCGGTGGATCTCCTCGATCACGTGCATGGCCAGGATTTCGCCGTCCGGCTTCTTGGTGAACTTGTACGCGCCATGGCTGGTGCCCATGGCGATGGCCAGGGCGTCGACCTTGGTGGCGGCGACGAAGTCGACGGCCTGATCCGGGTCGGTCAGCAGCTGGGAGTGGTCCAGCTTGCCCTCGAAGCCGTGGCCGTCCTCGGCCTCGCCCATGCCGGTCTCCAGCGAACCCAGAACGCCCAGCTCGCCCTCGACCGAGACGCCGCAGGCGTGGGCCATTTCCGTGACGCGGCGGGTGACCTCGACATTGTACTCGTAGGAGGCGGGGGTCTTGGCGTCCTCTTCCAGCGAACCGTCCATCATCACCGAGGTGAAGCCGTACTGGATGGCCGTGGCGCAGGTGGCCGGGCCGTTGCCGTGGTCCTGGTGCATGCAGACGGGGATGTCGGGATAGAGTTCGGCCAGGGCGTCGATCAGCTTGGCCAGGACGATGTCGTTGGCGTAGTTCCGGGCGCCGCGCGAGGCCTGGATGATGACGGGGGCGTTGACCTCGTGGGCCGCCTCCATGATCGCCAGACCCTGCTCCATATTGTTGATGTTGTAGGCGGGCAGGGCGTAGTCGTTCTCTGCCGCGTGGTCGAGCAGCTGTCGCAGCGTGATGCGCGCCATGATGAAATCTCCTGAGCCGAAAGTCTTTTGTGGTTGGGCGAGAGACTAGCGCTGCGGCGCAGCAAAGTCACGCCGTGTTACAGGCGTTTCCGCAGGGTCAAGGGCCCGGAGGCGTGTTGTCCCAGTGGCCGCCTTCTGGCCCCGGTCAGACCTTGAGCGCCTCGACGCCGGGCAGGGGCTTGCCCTCCATCCATTCCAGGAAGGCGCCGCCGGCGGTGGAGACGAAGCTCATGTCCTGAGACACGCCTGCGTGGTTCAGGGCCGAGACCGTGTCGCCGCCGCCGCCGACGGCGATCAGCACGCCGGCCTTGGCCAGGGCTGCCGCATGACGGGCGACCGTGACGGTGGCGGCGTCGAAGGGCGGAACCTCGAACACGCCAAGCGGGCCGTTCCAGATCAGGGTCTTCGAAGCCGTCAGGGCCTCCAGCAGGCGCGCGACGGTGGCGGGACCCGCGTCCAGGATCTTGTCGTCCGGCGACAGAGCAGCGCCGGCGACCACGGGGCGCGACGCGGCGCCCGGCTTCACCTCGGTCGCCACCACGAAGTCGACGGGCAGCAGGAGCTGGCATCCGCGCGCCTCGGCCTCGGCCATGATGTCGCGGGCCGTGTCGGCCATGTCGCGTTCGGCCAGGGAGCCGCCGATGTCGATCCCCTGGGCGAACAGGAAGGTGTTGGCCATGCCGCCGCCGATGGCCAGGCGGTCCAGCTTGCCGACCAGGTTCTTCAGCAGGTCCAGCTTGGTCGAGACCTTGGCGCCGCCGACGATGCCGATGACCGGCTTCTGCGGATTGCCGAGGGCGGCGTCGAGGGCGTCCAGTTCGCGGCGCATGGATTCGCCGGCGTAGGCGGGCAGGTGATGTGCGACGCCCTCGGTCGAGGCATGGGCGCGGTGGGCGGCCGAGAAGGCGTCGTTGACATAGAGGTCGCCCAGGTCGGCCAGCTTCCGGGCGAAGACCGGGTCATTGGCCTCTTCCGCCGCGTGGAAGCGGACATTTTCCAGCAGGACCACCCCGCCGGCGTCCAGGTCGCGAATGGCGTCCACGGCGTCGGGGCCGATGCAGTCGTCGGCGAAGCGGACCGGGGCGCCCAGCAGTTCCTCCAGCGGTTCGACGACCGGCTTCAGGCTCATCGACGGGACGCGCTGGCCCTTGGGGCGGTCGAAGTGGGCCAGTAGCGCGACCTTGGCGCCGGCGTCGCGCAGGCGCTGGATCGTCGGCAGGGCGACCCGCAGCCGGGTGTCGTCCGTGACCTTGCCGTCCTCCATCGGGACGTTGAAGTCCACGCGGACCAGGGCCGTCTTGCCGGCGAGGTCCTTGGCGTCGTCGAGGGTGCGGAAGGTCATTGATCGGTTCCCTGTCTCCTCCCTGTCGCGAAGCGATGGGGAGGTGGCGCGGCGCCCCTTGCGCCGTGACGGAAGGGCTCTCGCCCCAGGTTCGGTTTGGCGGAAAGAACCCCTCCACCACTTCGTGGTCCCCCTCCCCACGGTGTGGGGAGGAGACGCTGCGACTTAAAGGAACTTCGCCATCACCAGGGCGGTGTCGGCCATGCGCGTCGCGAAGCCCCATTCGTTGTCGTACCAGCTGAGCACGCGGGCCAGCTTGCCGTCGACGACCTGGGTCTGGGGCAGGGCGGCGGTGGACGAAGCGGCGATGTGGTTCAGGTCGTGCGATACCAGCGGATCGGTCGTGGTGAACAGGACGCCCTTCATCGCCCCGTCGGCGGCGGCCTGAAGCGCCTCATTGATCTCGGCGACGGTCACCTCGCGACCGGCGACGACCTTCAGGTCGACGACCGAGACGTTCGGGGTCGGGACGCGGATCGACGAGCCGTCCAGCTTGCCCTTCAGTTCCGGCAGGACCAGGCCCAGGGCCTTGGCGGCGCCGGTCGAGGTCGGGATCATCGACAGGGCGGCGGCGCGGGCGCGGTACAGATCCTTGTGCATCGTATCCAGCGTCGGCTGGTCGCCGGTGTAGGAGTGGATGGTGGTCATATAGCCGCGCTCGATGCCGAACAGGTCGTTCAGCACCTTGGCCACCGGGGCCAGGGCGTTGGTGGTGCACGAACCGTTGGACACGACGATGTCGTCAGCGGTCAGGGTCTCGTGGTTGACCTTATAGACGATGGTCTTGTCGGCGCCGTCGGCCGGGGCCGAGACCAGGACGCGCTTGGCGCCGGCCTTCAGGTGGGCCGAGGCCTTGTCCTTGGCGGTGAAGATGCCGGTGCACTCCAGGGCGATGTCCACCTTCAGCTCGGCGTGCGGCAGGTTGGCCGGATCGCGCTCGGCCGTGACCTTGATCTTGCCAGTGCCGACGTCGACCCAGTCCTCGCCCGACGTCACCGTGCCGGGGAAGCGGCCGTGCACCGAATCATAGCGGAAGAGGTGGGCGTTGGTCTCGACCGGCCCCAGATCGTTGATCGCCACCACTTCGATGTCCGTGCGGCCGTGCTCGATGATCGAGCGAAGGACGAGACGGCCGATGCGGCCGAAACCATTGATGGCGACGCGAACGGTCATGGGGAGGCTCCTCTGAACGATTATCTTGTTGGCGTCTCAATGGAACTGTCGCGGCCCGGTTTCAACCCCGCTGCCGCGCGTTAGCCCTAACATGGCGTGAGCAAGCGTTACGGCAGCGAGGCGAAGCGACGCCAAAGGCAAGAAACACCTCCGTTCGTGCTGTTTCGACCAGGTTGAGCAAAATTTTTGCGACAGGGGTTGTGCCGCTTCAGTCGGTATGGTTTCTTGGCGCCAGAACAGGGAGCCGACCGTGGCTGTGATTACGCGCGACATGACGAAGGGACGCACCGCCGAAGCGGTCGCCGCCGTTCGCGCGCCGATCGGCCTGGAAAGCCCCGTAACCCTCATTCTCCTCGTACTCCTCGGCCTGCTTACGCAAGCGGCGTGGATGCACGCGACCTGACCTAAACACACTCAGGATCGCCTCGCACCACCCCGCTCCCGAAAGGAAGCGGGGTTTTTAGTGCTTGGCGGTTCGAAACGAACCGGACCGATGACGCAAGATTCTACCTCAGAGCCCAAAAAGCCGAACGCGCGCAGCGCGGCGGTGACGGCTGGCCCCAACCGGGCGGCGGCGCGCTCCTATCTGCGGGCGGCCGGCATGCAGGACGCCGACTTCGACAAGCCGATGATCGGCATCGTCAATACCTGGTCGACCGTCACCCCGTGCAACATGCACCTGGACCGGCTGGCCAAGGACGTGCGGGCGGGCATCATCGCTGCCGGCGGCTATCCGGTCGATTTCAACACCATCGTCGTCACCGACGGCATCTCGATGGGCACGGCCGGCATGAAGGCCTCGCTGATCAGCCGCGAGGTCGTCGCCGACAGCATCGAGCTGGCCATCGAAGGCCATCAGCTGGACGGCGTGGTCTGCATCGTCGGCTGCGACAAGACCATTCCGGCCGCGGCCATGGCCCTGGCCCGGATGGATATTCCCGGCCTGGTCTACTACGGCGGCACCATCATGCCCGGCGTGATCGGGTCCAAGGAGGTCTCGGTCCAGGAGGTGTTCGAGGCCATCGGGGCCCATTCGGCCGGCGCCCTGGACGACGACGGCCTGAAGGCGGTCGAACAGGCCGTCTGCCCCGGCGCCGGCGCCTGCGGCGGCCAGTTCACCGCCAACACCATGGCCATGGCCCTGTCGGTCATGGGCATCTCGCCCATGGGCGCCAACGACGTGCCCGCCGTCGATCCCGGCAAGGCGGCCGAGGGCGAGCGCTGCGGCCGGCTGATCGTCGAACGGGTCTTCGCCGGCGACACGGCCCGCAAATACATCACCCGCGCCAGCCTGAAGAACGCCGCCGTCGCCGTCTCGGCCTCGGGCGGATCGACCAACGCCGTCATGCACCTGACCGCCATCGCGGCCGAGGCCGGGATCGAGTTCGGGGTCGAGGACTGCCACCAGGCCTGCGTCGAGGCGCCGGTCATCTGCGACCTGAAGCCGGGCGGCCGTTTCCTGGCCTCGCACCTGTTCGCCGCCGGCGGCACCCGCCTGGTCACGCAGCGCATGGCCGAGGCCGGCAAGATCGTGAACACGCCCACCGTCAGCGGCCGCAGCCTGTTCGCCGAGGCGGCCGGGGCCGAGGAGACGCCGGGCCAGGTGGTCGTGACCACCTTCGACGCCCCCGTGATGGACCGCGGCAGCTTCGCCGTCATCTACGGCGACGTCGCTCCGGAAGGCGCGGTGATCAAGCTGACGGGTCACAAGGTCGACAAGTTCGAAGGCCCCGCCT
>MGLN01000115.1:0-143 GCA_001796045.1 Caulobacterales bacterium RIFOXYB1_FULL_67_16
CCGTTTCCTGGTTCCGTTTCGCTCGGGGCCGATCCCCGATTGTCGATCTGTCGGAATGCCTTGTCGCCCGCATGGTGCGCCGGCCCTGTGGGGACCGACCGTCATGGCCGGCTCAAGCCGCGAACAGCCGGGCGAAAACCCGT
>MGLN01000115.1:169-6230 GCA_001796045.1 Caulobacterales bacterium RIFOXYB1_FULL_67_16
GGAGACTTAGCCTGTGCGAGCCCCCTTTCCAAGGGGTTTTCGACAAAGGGCCGCACCTGTTCGCAACCGCTCCGCTTTGCCGAAGCCCTTCGGCTGGGCTAGGCATGGGCTTTGAGACGGCGACGAGGCTTTTCCATGCGGGTTCTGGTTCTAGGCGGCGACGGCTTCTGCGGCTGGCCGACGGCCCTGCATCTCTCGGCCCAGGGCTGGGACGTGACCATCGTCGACAATCTCAGTCGGCGGAATATCGACAATGAGCTGGAGGTCCAGTCGCTGACGCCGATCCGCACCATGGGCGAGCGGATCAAGGCGTGGAAACAGGTGTCGGGCCGAGACATCGGCTTCGTCAACATGACGGTCGGCAAGGAGTTCGACCGGCTGGTCGCCCTGATCCGCGACTACGCTCCCGACAGCGTGGTCCATTTCGCCGAACAGCGGGCCGCACCCTATTCAATGAAGTCGGCGCGCCACAAGCTGTACACGGTCGACAACAACATCAACGCGACCAACCATCTGCTGGCCGCCATCGTCGAGAGCGGGCTGGACGTGCATCTGGCCCATCTGGGCACAATGGGGGTCTATGGCTACGGCACGGCGGGCCTGCGAATCCCCGAGGGCTATCTGAAGGTGACGGTTCAGACCGATCACGGCCCGGCCGAGCAGGAAATCCTGTTCCCGCCCAATCCGGGCAGCATCTATCATATGACCAAGACCCAGGACGCCCTGCTGTTCCAGTTCTACGCCCGGAACGACAATCTGCGGATCACCGACCTGCATCAGGGCATCGTCTGGGGCGCCCAGACCGCCGAGACCAAGCTGGACGAGCGACTGATCAACCGGTTCGACTATGACGGCGACTACGGGACGGTGCTGAACCGGTTCCTGATGCAGGCGGCGGTCGGCTATCCGTTGACCGTACACGGATCGGGGGGCCAGACCCGGGCCTTCATCCATATCCAGGACACGGTGCGCTGCGTCGAACTGGCGCTGAAGAACCCGCCCAAGCGCGGCGACCGGGTCAAGATCCTGAACCAGATGACCGAGAGCCGGCGCGTGCGCGACCTGGCCCGGATGGTTGCCGACATGACAGGGGCCGAGATCCACAATCTGCCCAATCCGCGCCAGGAGGCCGACGAGAACGATCTGGTCGTGGCCAACGACCAGTTCCGCGAACTGGGGCTGAAGCCGATCACCCTGGCCGAAGGCCTGATGCAGGACGTCACCGAGATCGCCCGCCGCTACGCCGACCGGGCCGACCTGAGCCGGGTGCCGTGCGTCTCCGCCTGGAACCACCGCCGGGCGGAGGCGCTGGAGAAGGAGGCTCGGCCTTATGCGGCCGCCGTTTCTCCCAAGACCCTGATCGCCTGAAGACCCCATGCCTGACGCCGCCCCTTCCCTGTCCCTGCTGGTCTTCGGCGGGGGCTATCTGGGTCGAGCCGCAGCCCTGGAGGCGATCCGGCGCGGCGGTCGCGCGACGGCCACCTCGCGCGATCCCGAACGGCGGCGCGCCTTGGAGACCGAGGGCATCACGGCCATCGATCCCGCCGACGCCCGGTCGCTGCAGACCGCGCTGGAGGCCGCGACCGCCGTCCTGGCGACGGCGGCGCCGGACGGCCACGGCTGCCCCGCCCTGCGGGCCTTGGCGCCGGTCGCCTCCCAGGCCTGGCCGGACTGGATCGGCTATGTCTCCTCGACCAGTGTCTATGGCGATCGGGCCGGCGGCTGGGTGTTCGAGGACGGGCCGCTGAACGCCGCCAGCCTGGAGGGCGCGCGGCGCGTCCGGGCCGAGCGGGACTGGCTGGACGGGGCCCAGGGCATGGGGCTGACGGTGCAGATCTTCCGCCTGCCCGGCTTCTACGGCCCGGGACGCAGCGTCGTGGACCGGTTGCGCGACGGGACGGCGAGACTGGTGAGGAAGCCCGGCCAGGTGTTCAACCGCATCCATGTGGACGACGTGGTGTCCGGCCTGTTCGCCTCCATGGCCCGTCCCCGGCCCGGCGCCGCCTATAATCTGACCGACGACGCCCCGTCGCCCGCCGATGTCGTGACGACCTGGGCCGCCGATCAGATGGGGCTGCCCCGCCCGGCCGAAGTCGACTGGACCGACGACAGCGTCAGCGAGGCCATGCGGCGCTTCTATCTGGACTCCAAGCGGGTCTCCAACGCCCTGGCCAAGGCCGAACTGGGCTGGCGGCCGGCCTATCCGACCTGGCGGGAGGGGCTGACGGCGGTGCTGGAAGGATCAAGGCCGTCGGCGGCCTGACGGCGCCGCGACTTGCCGTCGGGCGGATCCCCGTGCCAAGTGGCGGAGATCGGGAGGCGACGTGCAGAACCAACTTCGGCGCGACGAAAGGCTGAAGCTCGCGGACGGCCTGTTCGTCCGCGCGACGGCCGATCCGGCCTCGCCCATCCTGGACGAATTCTACGCGGGCTATGACCGGGCCTTCGTCCTGCCGGACGAGCGGGAGGATCTGGCCGGCTTTCGCAAATGTCTGGCGCTGAACCGGACACACCGGACGGCGTTCGGGCGCACCCATTGCGAACTGGCGGCCGTTCTGGAGGACGAGGCCGGGCGCAGGCTGGGCGGGATCAATTTTCTGGCCACCGCCATCGACCGCCCCTCGGCCCCGCCTGCCGCCGTCGCCCTGAACTATGTCTATGTCGATGAAGGATTTCGGGGACGCGGCCTGCTGCGTCATGCGCTGACGGCGGTGCGGATTCTGGCGACGAGCCGCCTGAACCTGTCCGAAAAGGACGGCGCGCCGGCGATCTTTATCGAGCAGAATGATCCGCTGCGGCTGACGCCCGAGGAATGCGCCGCCGACACGCGGCGGTCCGGCCTGGATCAGGTGGACCGGCTGGCGATCTGGGCCCGTCTGGGCGCGCGGGTGGTGGACTTCCCCTATGTCCAGCCCGCTCTGTCGCCCGACCAGCAGGCCGAGGACGGACTGATCTATGCGGCCGTGGACTATCCGGACGAGGCGGTCGATGCGGGTCTGCTGCACGACCATCTGGAGAGCTTCTTCGGCATTTCCGTCCTGAAGGGCGAGGCCGAGCCGCCCGGCGGGGCCGCGGCGCGCCAGATCGCCGCCCTGGCAGCGCGAGGGCACGCCGTTCCCCTGTTGCCCATGGCGCCGGCCCTGGATCGACTGCGGTCCGGAAGGAGCTCTGGCTTTGACAGTTTCCGGGATCTGGCCAGGGAGGCGGCGGGACGATGACGGTGCGGGGGGAGAGACCGGACATCCAGGGTTATGAGGTCGCGCGATCCGGCACGATCTACTGGACCCTGTCGCTTTATCTCGAGCCGGAGAAAGTCGCGGCGGCCCTGCAACTGCCGCCGGGGGCGCGGGTGGAGCCCGCCGTCTTCCGCCGAGTTCAGCGAAACCATCTGCCGTCGTTGGCCCTGGGCAACGCCATAGACCCGCTGATGAACGACATCGCTGATCGC
This sequence comes from Caulobacterales bacterium RIFOXYB1_FULL_67_16, assembly GCA_001796045.1. Lineage (GTDB taxonomy): Bacteria > Pseudomonadota > Alphaproteobacteria > Caulobacterales > Caulobacteraceae > Brevundimonas. The sequence continues at coordinate 3,618 of MGLN01000115.1, forward strand.
GAGATCCGGGGCGAGCTGCAGGAGTTCCTGCTGTCGGCGACCGACGACGAGGGGGTGGCGGACCTGGACCAGGCGGCGGCCCGCATCCGAGCCCATACGGACCTGATCTTCAAGACGCCCAGGTCAGTGTCCTGGACCACCGAAGGCGTCCGCTTTCACGCCCATCCCGAGGGCCTGGACGACGACCGGCTGGTGCGCCTGCGCCGCTTCTGGCTGTCCCACAACGACGGCGCCCTGAGCTATCATCTCAGCTTCAGCCACTACTACGGCGGCGGCTATGTGGATGCGGCGGGGCGGCGCCGATCCGGTTACGACCCTTCGACCTATTATTTCCTGTCCCTGCTGCAGAAGCTGGCCGCGCCCAAGGAATACGCCCTGGATCCCGTCCGGCTGAAACCCACAGCCGCCGATCCCAATCCCTTCGTCGATGTGTTCAGCGAGACGCCGCTGGACATAGATCCGCTGGACAATATCCGGGTCGCGACGGTCGACGCGGGGGAAGGACAGAAGTTCTGGCCCTTCGTAAAGACCCTGTTCGAGGGCGACGCCATCCGCCTGTTTCAGCGGCTCGCGCCTGAGATCCAGACGGGGCTTGAACTCGAGCCCGGCGTCGAGCGGCGCCTGCTGGACCTCGTGCCCTTCATGGAGACGCCGGGTCTGAAGGTGCCCAAGTCTCGCTTCATGTTCATGCTGCACGACGAACGCTTCTTCGACCGGCTGATGCCGCTGGACCCGGAGACGGGAACCCTCGCGCCACGCAAGCGGATGGTGCGGCAGGGCTGCTACGAACCTTATCAGGACAGAATCCGCGCCCTGATGAAGCCCGTCGGCGGCCGGCCGCCCCGGGCGGTTCATCTGGGCGCGCCGAGCGCCGGGGTCGAGGCGGGGGAAAGCGCCGGGCCCGACTTCTGGGACTGGGCGGCGGAGCGCAAGGACTACGCGACCGCGCTGGATCAGGGCGTCTTCGCGCGCCGCAATCCGAAGTTCGATCCGGCCCGCGCCGAGACCGACACCAACCGGCGCTGGCTGCCGATCTCCGAGGAACAGACCGCTGAAGGCCGGATGAAGGACCTGGCGCTCGCCATGCGCGCGGGAGAGGCCGTGCAGATCAAGACCTTCCCTTTAGAGGACGGCGCGGCGACGCCGGACCTCGAGGCCCCGATCGACCATCATATTCCCGCCTTCGAGCCCGGCCGGGCGGACTGCCTGGATTACCTGTTCCTGGCGGGGTTCAACCAGAACATCATCGACTTCATGAACCAGGACACCTCGGAGATCCTGGACAGCATCGACCCCATCTATCCGGACAGCTCGGAACAGAGCGACGAACGCTTCTTCGTCCGCTACGCCAACCACCGGGCCATGATCACCTATGTGCCCAAGAGCCGCAGTCTGGAGATCGGCAACGACTATATCGGCGCCTGTCCCTACGCCTTCCTGATCCACGCCCTGGCCCTGCACAACGAGTTCCTGGCCCGCGGGCACGAGCAGAAGACCATGGCGCGGATCGACCGGATCGAGGCCCTGGTAGAGGGACGGCCCCTGCGCGACGACGCCGCGACGGCCGCGCTCCAGGCGCAGGAGCCGCTGGAGAACACGGACGTTCTGGGTCAGGTGGAGATCGCCATCAACAAGGCCAAGCTGGCCGAGTTCAGCCAGTATGAGCGGTACCGGCACGCCAACCCCTTCCGCTACGACACCGAGCGGGTGGTGTTCGAAAAGCTGGAGGAATTGCGCGGCGTCAGCCGAAAGAATGCGGCCCTGTCCCTGGCCATCCGGAGCCTTGAGGACCACGCCAGCGATCTGGCGCGCCGCCAGCAGAAGGCGGCCGAGCGCGCGCAAAAGCAGGCCGACGACGCGGCGGCCGAACGCGGCCAGTTGCTGAACCTTCTGCTCGGAATGACCGGCGTCTTCGGCGCGGGCCAGATGTTCTACTGGATCGGTGAAAAGGCGGCGGGGGGCGAGGATAGGCAGATCGGCAAGGCGCGCGAAGTCTTCGGACTATTGCCGAGAAGGATAGAGACCGGCGATCTGATCCTGTCGACGACCGAAGTGCTTATGACCCTGGCGTTGGCGCTGTTCGTCGTTCAGCTGATCCGGGTCGTGGTCTACGGCCGTCGCAAGGCGCGACTCACCGAGTCTGACTAGACGCGCGTAACAGCGGGCGGACAGCCGACCCTAGGCAGGGTCGGCTCAGCACGCCTCAGTCGGCGCTCAGCGCCGCGCCTTCTTCCTTTGACCGGCCTTGCCCTTGGGCCGCGACAGACGGACGATCTTGCGTGCGTTCTCTTCCGCCGTGGTGCGCACGGTGGGGATGGAGCGCGGGGCCAGACCGTAGAGGGAGGCCATCGGGGCGTCCTCGACCGCGGCGATCTCGTGCTCGCCATAGCCGTTGAAGCCCGTCGACATGGCGACTCCGTACGCGCCCAGCATGCCGATCTCGATGAAGTCGCCTTCACGGATGTCGGCCGGCAGCCAGAACGGACCCGGCATATGGTCGATCGAGTCGCAGGTCGGCCCGTAGAACTGGAAGGCCTTCAGCTCGGACGCAGCCTCGCCGTCCCGGACCAGCTTGGTCGGGAAGGGCCAACGCGAGTGGGTCGCGTCGAACAG
>MGLN01000115.1:6245-7136 GCA_001796045.1 Caulobacterales bacterium RIFOXYB1_FULL_67_16
GTCGTTCAGATACAGGGCGTCGCCCTTGCGCAGGTCCACCCGGGCCAGGATCGACGAGGACTCGGCGACCAGGGCCCGGCCGGGCTCGCACCACAGTTCGGTGGTTTCCGACACCGGCATCTCGTTGAAGCCGCGATGGATGGCGTCGGCGTATTCGCTCATGTCCGGCGGGACCATGCCCGGATAGACGGACGGGAAGCCGCCGCCGACGTCGACGATGTCCACGATGACGCCCGCACGGCTGATCGAGCGGCCGACCTGGGCCATGGCGGCCTGGTAGGCGGTCGGACGCATGCACTGGCTGCCGACGTGGAACGACACGCCCATCAGGCCGTCCTTCACCGCCTGGCGCGTGGCCAGCAGCAGGGCCGGGGCCTGATCCGGCGCAACGCCGAACTTGCCCGACAGGGTATAGGCCGCGCCGTCCGCCGAGACCGCCATGCGCACGACCAGATTCAGGTCGTCGGCGCCGCCGGTAGCGTCGAGGATCTTGTTCAGCTCGTCCACGCAGTCGAGCGAGAAGGTCCGCACGCCGTGATCGAAATAGGCCTTGGTGATGGCCGAACGGCTCTTGACCGGGTGCATGAAGGCCAGACGCGCGTCGGGGCTGACCGAACGAACCAGTTCGATCTCGGCCAGAGACGCCACGTCGAAACCGCGAACCCCGGCCTCGATCAGGGTCTGGATGACCCAGGCGGACGGGTTCGCCTTCACCGCATAGAAGACGTCGGCTTTCAGATTATCCTGGAACCAGCGCGCCGCTACGGAAACCGAGCGCGGCCGCACGAGGGCGACGGGACGCTCAGGGGACCGCTCACGGACCAGGTCCAGGGGAAGCTGGTACGTGCGCAATTCACGTAACCCCCTGCTAATTGTTAAACCCAGACCGGC